>CAZMYN010000113.1:4661-10144 GCA_964570495.1 uncultured Acidimicrobiales bacterium
CCCCCGCACTCACCGACACCCAAACCCTCACCATCAACATCACCGACCTCAACGAGCAACCCGTCCTCGCACCGTTGGCGCCTATTGCTATCGCCGAAAACACCGCACCGAACACGATTCTTGGTCAGGCCACAGCAACCGACGACGACAACGACACCCTCACCTACGCGATCACCGGCGGAACCGGCCAAAACGTCTTCGACATTGACCCAAACACCGGCGAAATCACACTCAACCAAGCCGTCGACTTCGAAACCACCAACAGCTACACGATCGACATCGAAGTCACCGACAACCAAACCCCCGCACTCACCGACACCCAAACCCTCACCATCAACATCACCGACCTCAACGACCCACCGGTCATTCCCGCCGGCCAGACGCTGACGATCAACGAAAACACCCCAACTGGCACCCCAACTATCGAGGGCCCGGTCGTTGCGACGGATGCTGACGCTGGTTCGACGATCACGTTCAGCATCGTGGACCTGGCCAACCTCTTCACGATCAACCCTGCCACCGGTCAGATCGTCCGCGGCGCTGCTCCACTCGACTTCGAGAACGTACAGATCCACACCGTCACCGTCATCGCAACCGACGATCTCAACGCGACGACCAACGAGACGGTCGAAATCACAGTGCTCGACGGCAACGACGCTCCAGAGATCACTCCCCTCGCCGGACCTCTCAGCATCGACGAGAACCAGGGCCCTGCCGTGCTGGGCCAGGTCACGGTCACCGAGTTCGATGTGGGCGACTCGCTCACCTACGCACTAACTGGGCCCGGAGCGGCGCTGTTCAGCGTCGACGCGAACGGCGAGATCAGCACGACCGGTCCGCTCGACCGAGAAGCCCAGCCGCAATACAACCTCACGCTCACCGTGACCGACGACGGCGCTCCCCCGCTGTCCGATTCGATTCCGGTCGACATTGATGTCGGCAATGTGAACGAAGCACCCGTGCTGGTTCCAAACCAGAACTTCACGGTCGCAGAGAACAGCGGAACTGGTACGTCGGTCGTGCCGACGCCCGCACTCGCAAGCGATATTGATGGCGACGCCTTGGTGTACTCCATCATCGACCCATCAAACAGCTTCATCATCGACGCTGCCACCGGCGCGATCACCACAACCCGAATTCTCGACCATGAGACAACTCCGACGGTCAACATCGACATCAACGTCACAGACCCCGATGGTTTGACCGACAGCAAGCCAGCAACAGTCACGGTGTCGGGCGTCAACGAAGCCCCCGTGCTCGTTGTTCCGACTGCGCCGATAACTATTGCCGAGCTCACCGCTCCAGGCACGATCATTCCCGTATCGATCTCCGCCACCGACTCCGAGGGCGATCAACTTACCTACTCGCTAACAAACGATCCCTCGGGACTCTTCGCCATCAATTCCTCGAACGGGGCGCTCGTCGTCGCAGGCTCACTCGACTTCGAATCCAACCCGAACCCCATCACCCTTGAGGTCACCGTCGACGACCTTCTCGCGCCTGACGGCACGAGTAGTGTCCAAGGCAACATCGTTGTCCAACTCACCAACGTCGACGAAGTGCCGGTGATCGATCCGGGTCAGGTCTTCAGCATCTTCGAGAACCAAGGCAACATCGCAGTAGCTGGCGGGCCGGTGACCTTCACCGACCCGGACAACGACCCGGTCACACTCTGGACGATCCAGGATCCGAGCGGGAACTTCCAAATCGATCCAGCGACCGGTCAAATATCGGCTATCCAGTCACTCGACTTCGAACAAGGAGTTACGCAGTTCTCCGTTGAGGTCGTCGCTACTGGATCCGGCGGGACCTCCGCAACGGAGACGGTCACGATCGACCTTCTCAATATCCTTGAGCCCCCAAGGTTCGTCGCGTACGGCACTGCAGGACTACCCGTGCCCGGATCGGTTCACAGCCCCGCTGATGTGTATGGCGTGTTTGAGATCGAGAATCCTGAAGGTCTACCAGTCGTGTTCACCTCGACGGGCGGAGCCGCTGCACTGGTCGCCGACGTCGACCCGGTGACCGGTGAGGTCTACGACCTCCGCAACGGCACGATTCCGCTAGTTCCCAACGTGGTCCTCGACGTCCGGGTCTCCTATGTTGCTCACCCCAACCTATTCGACGACGCCTTCGCCCCCATTGTCCTCTTGAGTCCAGGATCGACCATCGATCGAAGCCAAATGTTCACCATTCCTGAAAACGTCCCCGTACCATCGGTGGTAACGCCAGCAGCCCGGGCCAACGGAGGCGGAGCCTTCCGCTACACACTGGACGATCCCTCTGGGCTATTCCAAATCGATCCGTCGTCGGGTGTGATCACCCTTGTGAGCGGGTCGCTCGACAGAGAGACCCGAGCCTCGTACCCAATACGCATCAATCTCTTCGATGACAGCGCACCACTTCTTCAGTTGCGAGACTCCTGGACCACGACCATCATGGTCACGAACGTCAATGAAGCACCCGAGCTCGTGGCTCCGTCGCCGAACTTCGTCGCACCGGAGAACCAGCCGGGCGCATCGGTCGGGTTTGTCACAGCGACCGATGTCGACGACAACGACACGCGCACCTTCCGCGACCTCGGCGGGAATGGTGCACAGTTCTTCTCGATCGACCCGACTACTGGCGAGATCACCACAGAGCCAGGGTTGGACTTTGAGACGAACAACACGGTCGATGTCGATGTCCTGGTACAGGATACGAACGGCCTCATCGACACCCTAACAATCACGATTATCGTCACCGACGAGAACGACGCTCCCGTGATCGATCTTGGTCAGAGCTTCACGGTCCTTGAAGGTCAACCAAACGGGACCGTGTTGGATTCGACAGGTGGACTAGCGACGCCAGCGCCGAACGGAACCGTTTCAGCTAGCGACATCGACGGCGACAACCTTGTCAACTGGCAGATCGTCGGAGGAAACAGCCAGAATCTCTTTCAAATAGATGCCAACACTGGCGAGCTATCGGTGGACCAGTTCATCGACTTTGACAATGGCGCTTTCTACCCCCTCGACATCGAGGTCAGCGATGACCGTAACCCTTCTCTCACGGGCAGCGCGCAGGTAACCGTGAGTATCCAGGACGCGCCGTAGTAGCCATCTCTGACTTCTAGGGTGAACCCATGGCACCCCAGATCGTCGTGACGGTTAGCCACAAGGCACGAGCATCAACGAGCGCTGCAGCCCGTTCCTACGCTCGCACGTGGGATCTCGATTTCGTTGACCGCAACAACCAACCCCTCGACGCCGTACTGGGTAAGGATCGAGCCGCTCTCGTCTTCACCAACGACGAGGTTCTGCTCGCGACAGCCGGTGGCCGACTTCGCTTTCACCTCGGAACGGCCTTCATTCGATTGAAGTCGCTTGAGCGCGGTGACGGAGATCCACTCACGCGCGCCGCCGATATCGGCAGCCGATACCGAGTCCTCGACACCACGCTCGGGTTGGGGCGCGATGCTCGGGTTATTGCCCGAGCGGTCGGAGCGAACGGCCACGTCGTCGGCGTCGAACGCAGTCCTGCGTTGTTTCACCTGGCGAGCATTGGGTTTGCGCGAGCAGGCCCCGAACAAGGGGCCGCACCGATCGAGGTTCGCCTCGGTGATGGACGTGATGTACTCGAAGCCCAGACAGCAGGCTCGTTCGATGTGGTGCTCGTCGACCCGATGTTCAGCGAGCCGACGACCTCCGATGCGGGCTTCTCGGTCCTGCGCCAACTCGCCGACCCGACCCCACTCACCCGTGAATGGGTTCGCGAGGCACGACGGGTTGCGAAACGGTGCGTCGTCGTGAAAGCTGGCCGTTCTCAAGAGTGGTTCGGTCAGGAGGGCCTTGAATGGGTGCCCAGCAATAGCAATGCGGGCTGGTATCGGGCACCGGGGATCGATATCAGCTGACCAGTTCGCTCTGTAAGAGATCCGAGCCTTCACGGACGACTGGGCCGAGCACTATCAAGCTGATGAACGCTCCGATTAGCCCGCCTGTCGATGACAACGCCAAGTCCCCAATGGTGTCGGTGTAGCCCAGGCTGAGTCCATCACCACCGAGCAGCGGTCCATCGCTCGAGATCAACCACTCGAAGATCTCCCACCAGATGATCGCGAGGCCACCAAAGCCATAACCCAGCATGATCGCGTCCTTGGAATGGTGAACGTTGCGAAAGCGAAACGCTGCGAACGCTGAAACGAGCAAGATCCAGTTGACGAGATGCAAGACATCGTCGGTGGCGTTGATTGCCTCGTAGGACCCCGACACGTTTGCGAGAGTGTCGAGCAGGAACGGCGCGGCGAGCAATGCGTCCGCGGTGTGTGGGTACGGTTCCCACTTGCGGACCTTGGCAATGATTGGCACGAGTATCGCGGAGCCGAGAAATCCCGGGGCTCGGAACTCCATGCCTTTGCCAACAGCTCCGGGAGGTTCGAACACAATTGCAACAAAGAACGCGGCGACGAGTCCGATCTTGATGACGATGTTGGCAACCATGACCCACCGTTGCCGGTCCAGCCGAAGCACATGGGTTGGGTAATCCATGGCTAAAAAACTAGTCCCGAACTCCGGGCACCTGATTCATGGCTCGTCAATGTTTGGGGACACGTGCACCTCGGTTGCCTTGATCGACGCCCAAACACGCGACTGCTCTCTGAGGGACAGAGCGGTTGTTGCCGCCGGCGTGATATCGACACTGAGCGGAAGCGGGGAGTCGAGCACCACACGGGTGATGTCGCCCATTGGTTCGAGGTGCGCCACGGTTGTTTGCCAACTATTTCTCGGGCTTCCCTCGGGCTTGGACTCATGAAGCGCAATCGCGTTGGGGCGGATTGTTATGAGCACCGGACCTTCGGTCTTGGTGTCAGCGGTCGACAATCGATGATCGAACTGCCCGATTTCAAGAACGCCACCACGATTCGTTCCCGAAAAGAGGTTCAATCCCGCGAGCGCCGCAGCATACGGGGTAGCTGGTTCGCGCCGAAGGTCATCGGGAGAGCCGACTTGAGTGATCGTTCCGCCTTCGAGCACGGCGATCCGGTCACCGAGGAGAAAGGCGTCGGTCGGGTCGTGAGTAATGAGCAGGCGCGGCCCCTCATAGAGCGACAAGTGCTGGGCGAGGGTACGACGCAGGCGCGTGCGGGTCTCGATATCGAGCGCCGCTAGCGGCTCGTCGAGAATCAGGAGCTTTGGTTCGACGGCTAGTGCCCTTGCCAGCGCAACACGCTGGGCCTGCCCGCCAGACAGCTCGCTCGGACGCCGATCGCTCAGAGCTTCCAGGCCAAGCTCGCTCATCCAACGCGCTGTCGAGCCAAGATCATTTCCGCGCGAACGGGGACCGAAGGCGACGTTTTCCAACACGCTGAGGTGCTCGAAGAGCAGATAGTCCTGAAAGACAACACCTAGTTCGCGCTCGTGAGGCGCAACGAACACGCCTCCCCCGTCGTCGAGGGTCCGTCCGCCCAGTACGACGTGGCCACCTTCGAGAGCAAGCAACCC
>CAZMYN010000114.1:0-9970 GCA_964570495.1 uncultured Acidimicrobiales bacterium
CCGGTTCTTGAACCGAGTACCGGCTTGCGTCTATGTCTCGCCCGAACGTGTCGCGGATAACTGCGTTCGACCGTTTTTGTAACTGGGTCCTCTTGGGTCTGGAGTTGTTGCGGCGTTTACCGAGACTTTCATTTAGCGTGCCCTCGCTTCCTAGGCGCGGCTAATTTACCGGCTAGGCACCGGTTGGCAAGCCGCTCAATCTGCCACTGCGCGAGGGCCCCGGCGTCGGGGCCGAAGTGGTTGAAGAAGCGTGAGTATGCAATTCCCATGAGCTCGGACCAGGTCGAGATCACCCAAAGGATTAAGGCTGGTGAGGTCTCAACCGGCAGGTCTCGTGCAATGTGTTCGAGCTGCTTTCTTAGAGTCGTTGGAACCTTCGTGGCTAGTGGAGGGTCAGCGTCTCGGGAGGTGGCCCAGGCGCTGAGAACGCGACCCAGGGCGAGGGTTGGTCGAATGCCCGGGTCGAGTGTGTCTGGTGGGGCAACATAGCCCGGGATTGGGGACCCGTAGACCAGCGCGAAGCGGTGTGGGTTCTCTTCGCCCCACGACAAGAGCGTGGTGCCGATCGAAACGAGGCGGTCGTGAAACAAGTCTTCAGTAATTGCAGCGTCTGCTGTTTCGAGTCGATCGGCGAGTTCGTTGTAGGCATCGATGATCAGCGCTGTAAGCAAGGCGTCGCGGTTCTCGAAGTAGCGGTACAAAGCAGACGAAGTCATGCCCATCTCTCGCGAGATCGCCCGGAGCGACAACCCCGATGGCCCGGTTTCACGGAGCTGCTCCCAGGCGAGGCGCTTGATCTCGCGATTCATCTGCTCTCGGGCAAGAGCGCGAATGCCACCCGGTTTGCCCGGTCGCTTGTCGTCGTCCTTGGTGCCCATCGCTTCAAGATTGCCGGGGAAATTGAGCAAAGACAAGAGCGGTGTTCTAAAAGAAGAGCAGTGCTCTTGCTTTTGATTCTATTCACCGGTAGAACTTAAAAGAGAGATCAGTGCTCTCCATATGTCGAACTGTTCTCTGCTTCTCAAACAGCCACTTATGGAAAGGCACTCATCATGAACAACGAGCACGTCATCATCGGGTCAGGACCGACAGGTCAGGCGACAGCGAGACTTCTTGTTAGTCGCGGGGAACAGGTCGTCATCATTAATCGATCCGGTTCGGGCGATTCGATCGCTGGTGTCCAGCGCCTTGCCTGCGATGCCGCAAACAAGGACAGCCTTCGGTCGGCAACCGGTGGGGCGACGGTCATCTACAACTGTGCGAACCCGAGCTACACCAGTTGGCCGACCGATTGGCCGCCGCTAGCCGATTCGATCCTCAACGCGGCGACGCACGCCGGAGCGAGACTCGTGACGCTCAGCAACCTCTATGGCTACGCGCCACCAACGAGGCCGATGGTCGAAACGGATCCGTTGACCGCCACGAGCGTGAAGGGCCGAGTCCGCGCAGACATGTGGCTCGCGGCCAAAGCAGCGCACGACGCCGGTGATGTCGAGGTAACCGAGGCTCGTGCATCAGACTTCTTCGGCGCTGCGCTCGGCCCAAGTGTCCATATGGGTGACCGGGTCACTTCGGCGCTGAAGGCAGGCAAGACCGTCGACGTGCTCGGAGACCCCGATGCCCCGCACAGCTGGACCGCTATCGACGACGTCGCAACAACGCTTGTTGAGCTGGGGTCTAACCCCGCGGCTGCGGGATTGGCCTGGCATGTCCCGACTGCGGCGCCGTTGTCGCAGCGGGAACTGATCACCCAGATGGGTCACGTCGCGGGCCTCGAAAACGTCAAGATCCGTAAGACTCCGCCAGCTCTACTCAAAGTCCTGGGTTGGTGCCAGCCCGTCATTCGTGAACTCGAAGAGGTGATGTATCAATTCGAGCAGCCATTTGTCTTGGACTCATCGGCCGCGATCGAGCAGTTCAACCTCAAACCCGCGCCGCTCGCCGAATCGCTCGCCAAGACAATGGGTCACGACGCTGTCATGCACTGAGAGCACAGACATCCTCGACTAGCGCCCGAAGACGCCACCTTCGCAGTTGATGCGGCTCTCGATGACGCCGTTGGGGTCGGTGAGCGTGCAGCCGTCGTTGATGCCAGCTCCGCCATTGAAGGTGTCTCGAGCTAGGCCGCCACGAAGTACGTCGTTGCCGGCGTCGCCGTTGAGTTGATCCAGTCCGACGTTGCCGAACAAGCGATCCGCTCCGTCACCGCCGAAGAGGCGGTCGTTGCCGGGGCCACCGGCAATGCGATCGGCTCCGTTGTCACCGTTCAAGATGTCGTTGCCGCCACCGCCAAAGATGCGGTCGTTTCCGTTTTCTCCAATGATTCGGTCGGCGCCGTTGCCGCCCACAAGAAAGTCGTTGCCGTTGTTGCCTTGGACGAGGTCATCACCAGCGCCACCGAAGATGAAGTCGGCGCCATCGGCTCCGATCAGGATGTCGTCGCCCTGGCCGCCGCAGATCGTGTCGCTGCCAGCAAACCCGTTGATGATGTCGTTTCCGGGAGTCCCGAGGATCACGTCGTCACCAGTGGTTGGCAATTGGCCAGCACCGATATCGACCGTGACAACAAGACCCGCACAGGTCTGTATTGCAGCGCTAGCCCGGTACACCTCGACCTCGCCCACGCCGCTGAGGAAGAACCGATGCGCACCAACAGCGACCGTGTTGCCGTCGTCAGAGATAGCCGCGGCTGCACCGAGTCGGTCTTCGACTTGCTCGGCGTCGACCGCGAGAACTTGCGTCCACACTCGACCATCGAATTCAAAGACGAGCGCCTGGCCCGTGGCCCCTGCCCGGGGGACTCCAATATGTGCACCAACAACCACCGTGTCGCCATCTGCGGAGATTCCGACAGAGACACCAAACTCACCGCCAGCGTCGCTGGTGAGCACTTGTCCGACAGGAACGAGTGTCAGACCTTCCCGGCGAAACACCGCGGCTTCACCGTTGCCATCGTCAACACCGACAGCTCCGCTGATCAGCGTTTGGCCGTCGGCGGAGAGATCCACCGCCCAACCAACCGCGTCAAAGTTCTGGCGACCCACTAGCTGGTCAGAGAACGAGGTCCAGATCCCGCGGCGGGCGTCCCAGTCGAACAGCACCACGCTGCCTGTGGTGAACGCGCTCGGTGAGCCAACGGCCAACGTTTCGCCGTCGGCGGACAGTGAGAGCGACCATCCAAAGCCTACGCCGGAATTTGGAGAAAGAAGGTCAGAGCCGAGTTGAAGCCAGCTTCTACCGCTCCAAATCAATACACGAACTCGCCCGAGTTGGTCGCCGAATCCAGGGCCACCAAGGGCCACGACCTGCCCATCAGCGGAGATGTCCACCGAGAAACCGAGGCGATGGCCAGCGGATTGACCGTCGATATCTAGGCCGACCTGAACCCAATCCGAGCCGTCGAAGCGCAACACCCGAGCGTGACCAGCGGCCTGGCCGCCAGCATCGTTGCCGCTCGCTCCAATGACGACCGTCTGGCCGTCGGCCGAAATCGCCACTGCTTGGCCAAAGGCATCGTCGGCTGCTTCGCCGTCGATGTCAGAACCGAGTTGAAACCACGATCTTCCGTTCCAACGCAACACCCGTGCATGACCAGCGTCGACAGCAGAACCGTCGTTGCTGCTTGCACCCACGATCACGGTGTTGCCATCTGCTGACACCGCGACCGAAGTACCAAAGCCATCGCTGGCTGCTTCACCCTCGATATCGTTGCCGAGTTGTTGCCACGGATCCTCCGTGGTCTGCGCGCCGGCCTGACCAAACCCGGCAACGAACCACGTCACCAGAAGCGCCGAACACAAAACCGCCGCTGCCAGCGCGGCCCTAGGTGTTCTTGTTGCGCTGCGTTGTACTCGCACATCGTTAACTCGAAGATTCTGTGTCATTCGCCCGTCTCCACGTTCGCCAGTTGTTGGTTGTCGAACCCACGGTAAGTGTCAACGTCACGTCATGGCTATGGGGGCCAAACCCCACCCGACTTGTCGCGGAGTCGATACGTCCGCGCAGACTGACAATGCATACCCCACTTCCCCCTGTGGTCCTTCGTGCTTCACGCACAGACTGAGGAATTCTCATGTGGTGGTCGTTCTGCTCGCCGAAGGCGGGGCTCGGGACTTCGGTCGTTGCTGTCGCAACGGCGCTCCAACTCGCGAAAGCGCAACCGAGCAGCGAGGTGATCGTTGCCGATTTCGGCGGTGATCAACCAGACCTGCTCGGCGTCGACGCGTCTGGTCGTTCCGGCATCGTCGATTGGCTCGGGAGTGGTCCGGATGTCTCGACCGATGCACTCCGGCATCTACTCGTCGACGTCGCACCGGGTGTTGCGCTTCTCCCCCGTGGTGTGGGGCGCCTAGCCAACAACATCGACCCACACCGGTGCTTCGAGCTTGCCCGAGCCTTCCCGCGTTCGATCGTCATCGCCGATCTCGGGGCATTGGAAGCTGAACCGACGTTCGCCACTTCGCTCATCGCAGCTAAAGGGCACCACACGACCGTCGTGGTCCGCGCCTGCTATCTCGCGCTTCGACGGGCATCGGGTCTGCCGGTCGAGTTCGAATCGGTCGTTGAAGTCGTCGAGCCCGGACGTGCATTGAGCTCGCTCGACGTCGAATTGGTGCTGAACCGTCCGGTCACGACTCGGATCCGGATCGATCCAGCGATTGCGAGAGTCGTCGACGCGGGACTGCTCGCCGCGCGCCCACCGCGGCATCTGCGTCGGGCGATCAAGTCGTTAATCGACCAGGTCGGCCCGCTCGAAGTCGCAACACTTGACGCTGCGGTGATGTCGTGAACCTCATCGATACCGTGCACGAGTCTCTGTGGGCCGACCGCGCCGATCGAATCGAAAGCGGTGAGCTCGATTCGGCCATCGTTGCGATTCTTGCAGGCGTCGACCCGCTCGCGTCGACCGCTACCGTCCGCAACGTCGTTGCCGAGGTCAAGGCCCGAATCGATGGGCTTGGACCGTTACATGGTCTAGCGATGGATCCTCTCGTCGCCGAGATCATGGTAAACGGTGACGGCTCGGTGTGGATCGAGCGCGAGGGGCGCCTGACATTGACCGATGTGCGCCTTGACGAGCACGAAACGCTCGATCTGATCAGGCGGCTTGCGTCGAGGGTTGGTCGCACGATCGATCTGCGAAGCCCGGCCATTGATGTGCGCCTTGTCGATGGGTCGAGGTTGCATGCGGTGATCCCACCGATCGCTATCGACGGGCCGTCGGTGACGATCCGCCGATTCGTGGCCAAGGCAATCTCGTTGTCTGAGCTCGCCTCGACATCGCAGTCCGAGGTGCTGCAGCGCGCGGTTCGTAGCGGTGAGACGATCCTTGTCGCGGGCGCGACGTCGAGCGGTAAAACGACCCTTCTCAACGCACTCGGCGCCGAGCTCGACCCCGACCTTCGAGTCGTCACCATCGAGGATTCAGCCGAGCTCCAACTTCCGGGACGCCATGTGGTGCGCCTGGAGACGCGTCCGCCAACCGAGACCACCTCTGAAGCGACCATTCGCGACCTCGTCCGCCACGCACTTCGGATGCGCCCCGACCGGATCATCTGCGGTGAGATGCGAGGCACCGAAGCGCTCGATCTGATCCAAGCAATGAACACCGGTCACCGCGGGTCGATGTCAACGGTGCACGCGAACACGCCCGCCGACGTGCTCCGACGCGTCGAAACAATGATGTTGCTCGCTGCGAGCGACCTTCCACTGGGAGCGATTCGCGAGCAGCTTGTCTCGTGTATCGATCTGATTGTGATGATGGCCAAGAAGCCCGATGGGAGTCGCGGCGTGGTGAGCCTCGCACGTGTCGCAAGGAACGCCGACGGAAGTTGGGCACCCAACACCGTGTCGATGAACGGGCAGGGCGCGCAATGATTCCACGTCGCCCAATTCTGGAACACCAACCGGTCGAACGGACTCCGCTCGTGGCCGACCTGCAGCCGCCCGCTGTGGTTGTCCGCTACCTGGATCAACGTCGGCGGCGTTCGCTCCTGCCGGAGCTGGCGCTGAGGATTGGGCGGTCGGTTCGCGCCGGGCGTCCGCTGCCGCTCGCACTCGCCGACGCAGACGACCACGACAACCCCGGCCTCACCGAGGTTGTGGCGCAGGTGCAGGTGGGTCGCTCGACTCCGGCTGCGCTTAGCGACTGGCTCGAGGAATCCAACAGTGACGCAGAGGAGCTCCTCATTGCGGCGCTACTTCTGGCCAGCACCGAAGGCGGCGACGTTGGTCGTGCACTCGATGTCGTGGGCGAGGGAATCCGCGACGACGTGCAGCTCGAGGCTCGCCGTCTTGTACTACTCACCCAGACCCGGCTTTCGGCCGCGATCCTCGTGGGGCTGCCACTCGTGTTCGCTGGCGTCGCGTCGGCGGCGCGCGGCGAGTTTGTGTACAGCGGGGTCGTCGGCATGATGCTGCTCGTCGTCGGGCTACTACTCGACGGTCTCGGGCTCGTGTGGATTCGGCGACTGCTGCGGAGGATGCGATGAACCCGCTGACGCATATGAACGAGCGGAAGGCCGCTCGAATGATCGTTGGCCGTCAAGACCGCGGTTTGCCCGGAGCGATCTTGCTGCTTCAGGTGATGATCGCGGGCGGCGAAAGCCCGCGGCGGGCATTGGCACGGCTCTCGCTGTTCGCCGAGGGTTCAACACCTCTCGCAGCGGCGTGCGCTGCGCTTGCTTCATTCGGCGAACGGGTAGAGCTCGGCGCTCGACTCGTCGATGCACTCATCGCGATCGAACGCGATCCAGCGGCATCGCGCTCACTCATTCGGGTGCTCGACCTGTTTCGACGAAGCGAAGACGACGGCGAACCACTGCTCGTCCACCTCGACGTGTTGGCTGTCGACCTTCGCCGCCAACGGTCGACCAATCTCGACGCTGCCGCTCAGCGGCTAACCGTGTCGATGCTCTTTCCTCTCGTGCTCTGCATCCTTCCGGCCTTCATCGTGTTGGCCGTTATCCCCCTCGTGGTCAGCGCACTTGCCGGGCTCCCGGGATAGCCCGACTTCAGATCTCTCTCGGTCAGCGGCACACGCCAAAGGGCCCAACTACTAACGAACAAGAAGACAACAAGATGAAGTTCCTCATACACCGAGCCCTACTGGTTCGATACCGAGATGACCGAGGCCAATCGACTGCCGAATATGCGCTTTTGCTACTTGGGGCAGCGACGATCGCGTTGATCGTCGTGACCTGGGCAGCCAGTACCGGCAAGATCGGTGAGCTCTTCGACGCGGTGGTCGATTCGATCATCGACAAAGTCTGATGGGTTCACGCTGATGCGTAGCGGCCGGGAGGATCGGGGTCAGGCCACGCTTGAATTCGCGCTGGTCCTCCCGCTGCTCGTGCTTTGCATCGCGGGTGTGATCTGGGTCGGTCAGGTGATGACGATGCAGGTTCGCCTCGAGAACGCGGCCCGCGAAGGCGCTCGCGCTGCGGCGGTCGAACCCGCCTCGGCCGCATCGAGGGCCCGGGAGGCCGCGTCTCAGGTGCTCGACGATGTGGACGTCAGAACCTCGCTCGGCGCGCAGTTCGTGGAGGTGACGGTCACCGTCGAGGTGCCGGGAGTTCCGCTGATCGGTGTCGGCAAGCGGACCCTCGACGCCGACGCTGTCATGCGCCGCGAGGACATCATCGACTGAGCGCTGGAACTAGCGAAAAAGAGTTGAGACCTCGAAACGGAGTTGCTGTCTACTTTCGTAAACAACTTCTTCGTTTCGAGGTCTCAAGATTTCTGTGTGTAGTTCCTGTTGTTTCCAACTGGACTTGTTCAGAAATTTCACTTTGTTAGTTCAGGTTCTTGCGATCCTGTTCTTTCGAAGTGATAGATGTGTCTACGGCCACATTGGGGCTCAGCTTTAGAACTATTTCTAGATTTCTTCGGTAGACCCCGACTGGTACCGTTCTTCTATGGCGGACGCACCCACACTCGCCGAACTCGGAACAGACCTACGAGCCGTGCCGCTCTGGCGGCGAGTGATCTCCTGCCTGCTGCCCTTCGCAGCAGCCGCAGCCGGGCTGGTGTTGCTGTGGCGGGGCCTCTGGATCCCCGGTCTCGTCGCGGCGGTCGTGCTCACCTTCGTCACGTACGGCTCGGTATCGCACGATCTTGTTCACCGCACCTACCGAATCCCCTTGCCTCTCAACCATGCGCTTCTCAGCGTTATGGAGCTGACGACGTTGCGCAGCGGCACGGCCTACCGCCTGTCGCATCTCAACCACCACCGCTACTACCCAACGACGGACCAACAACTAGACCCCGAGGCCATCGCTGCGGGAAAGGGTGTCATTGCCGGGATACTCGACGGACCCCAGCAACAGCTCAGATTGTTTCGATGGGCCTGGCGTCATCACCGCGCCGAACATCGCCTGGCGCTAGCCGGAGAGGCAGCCTTCATTATTGGCTTTTGGGTAGTGGCGATCCTCCTCGCTGTTGGCTTCACCCAATTCGGTCCACTCGTGTATGCCGTGCTGGTGACCGGCGGCGCGTGGGTCATTCCGGTAATCACCGTGACGGTCCCGCACGATCCCACCGGCGCAGAACCGCTCGACCAGACCCGAGCTTTCCGAGGCGCTGCCTTCGACGCACTTTCCTTTGGTCATCTCTACCATCTTGAACATCACCTCTACCCGAGCGTTCCCCACCAGCGGTGGCGCGAGCTAGCCGGCCGGCTCGATGGCCACCTGGCTGACGGTGTGGTCGAGCCGATTACTTTGTCGAGTTGGCTGGCGGGTCAGCGAGGCGGCCCTGATCGGCTATGAGCTTGTGCACAAACGTGCGCACCAAGTTCGACCGAGAAAAATCGTTGCCCGTCAGCAGCGACATTTTTCCTTCGCCGTGACTAATCGAGCTCACAAGGTCCGCTCCTGAGGTAGCACGGGCGATGTCTTGGATCGCTGCTGGGCCAGCCGCGATCTGCTGGGCAATCGATGCTTGCAGTTCGCGCAGGAACGTGGCCTTGCGCTTCAGAGCATCGTTGGCGTCGGGTCCGGTCAAGATGGTCCCATGGCCATCGGCTAGTACCTCGACGTTCAGTTCGGTCACGTGATCGAGGCTCGCAAGCCAAGACGGGCCATCGGCATCGGCGAGTTGAGCATCAAGTTCGACATCGAGGAAGAGGTCGCCTGCGAGCATGATTCCTGAGTGCTCGTCGAACGCGATCAGGTGGCCAGGTGTATGTCCGGGCGTGTGAATGAGCGAGAGTTCTCGAACCGACGTGGAGAGCCGATCTGGCGCAACCTGCACCTCGGATGGGTCGACGGGACCGAAGAGAAAGCCTCGATACCAGCGAGCCTGATCGGGGTATGAGATTTCGGCGTGTGCAGCCGGATGGGCAAAGACCCTTGCGCCCGTGAGGCGAGAAAGGGCTGCGGCGTTGCCGAAGTGGTCCTCGTGCTCGTGGGTAACAACAATCGAATGGACCGACTCGGCGAGCCCATGATCGGTGAAGTGTTCAACCAGTGCTTTTCGAGCCCAGCCGAAGCACGTATCGATCAATATCTCGTCGTCAACGACATACGCGACTGCGTACGGGTAGCCGCCGAGGCGGCCAAGCAAACGGATGAACCAGTTCTCGGCGCTCAGCAGCGTGATGCCTGGCGCCACTGTGGTCGAGACGACATGGAGCGGCAACAGGGGCGCAAGTTGGCAAAAGATTGCGTACCGTCGCCAAAGGTGGTGTCGAATCCATCGCACCTACAGCAGCGTAGCCTCACGGCGTAGAGCCAGAAGCTCGCGTCAGGTTCCTAGCGTCGGCCTCCGTCGACGAGAAATTGCTGTGCGGTGCACGCTGCGCCGTCGTCGGCAGCCAGGAATAAGACCATTTGAGCAAACTCGGGCGGATAGATCCGACGCTTCAGCGCCTGGTCGTTCAACGTCCCTTCCTCACCTTCAGCGTCCCACCACATCGACAACTGGCGCTCGGTAGCGACCCAACCGGGAAGGACGGTATTGACTCGGACGT
>CAZMYN010000115.1:0-9965 GCA_964570495.1 uncultured Acidimicrobiales bacterium
CCACCAACCGGCCTTCCTGCGCCGCGCAAAATCGAGCTCGCCCGCGGCGGCACGACAATGCTGTGGGATTCGGGCCCGGTGCCCGGCGAGGCCGAACCGCTCGTGTTGCTGCACGGCTGGAACGTCGATGCCCCAGCGAACTTCGGGTTCGCGTTTAACGAACTGTCCAAAGACCGCCGCGTGGTCATGTTCGATCATCACGGACACGGTGGAGGTCTGCGGACCGACGAGCCGTTTAGCCTCGAAGGAGCTGCCGGCGATGTCATCTCGGTGCTCGGCACGCTCGAAATCGATCGAGCGGTCTTTGTTGGCTATTCGCTCGGCGGAGCCATTGCTCAGCTCGTGGCAAGAGACCACCCCGAACGGGTAAAGGCGGTGGTCTTGATGGCGACTGCGGCGGTGTTCTCCGAGCAGCGCCGCGAGCGTGCCCAGTTTGGTTTGTTTGCCGTTGGCGCAAAAGCGTTGCGGCGGCTCAACGAGTCGATGCGACAATTCGCCTTCCAAGGCATTTCGAAAGCGGCGTGTTTGAAGTACCCCGATTGGATCTTGGCCGTCGTGCGAACGTCCGACCCGATTGCGTTGCTCGAAGCGGGAGCGTCGCTCGGCGGATTCGACTCACGCTCGTGGGCACGCACCATCGAGGCACCAGTGGCTGTCATCATCACCAGCAAAGACCCCGTCATAGCTCCGTCCCGACAATTCGAGCTCGCCAAGCTGGCCCAAGCCGACCACGTCGACACAGTCGATGCCGAACACAGCATTGCCATCGAGGACGACCCTCGCTTCGCCGCTGCAATCTCCAAGGCCGTGCAGGCCGTTGCATCGGTTGTCGATCCCGTAACGCCCTAGGTTCGAGCGAAGTCAGGCTCGTTCGATCTGGGCGAGCTGCTCTTCGAGTCGCTCAAGGTAGATAGCGCCGAGCGGTGTGAGCAGAAACAACTTGCGCTTCGCCCCGGTCAGGCCGCGTTCAGTCAGACTCCAGCCGGTGAGCTCGCTGAATTCGGGTGCGATCGCTCCAGCATCGATCGGGGCGCTTGCCTTGTCGATGATTCTGAGCAGGACGACCGTTGTCATGCTCTTCTTGTGAACTCCCACTCAGGACCACCTTCGAAGAGTGTGTCGAGGATAAAAACACGGCTCCCTGCGCGATAATCAAGTAGGGGAAGGCGAGTGTTTGAGCGGAGGGGGTGGACTCTTGGAACCCAGTAGCGACGACCCTGACCGGCAATTGCGGGGCCGCGGGTTGGTCGGTCTCATCGCGGTCGGTGTTGGGCTCGTCGTGCTGATTTGGTTCGCGGTTACCCGCGATTCTGAAGAAACGTCCACAGTTGCTGAGTCGTCCACGGTCGAGCAAACAACAGCAGCGACAACGGTGACCGGCACCGATGGCACAGCCGACCAAGCAGCTGCAGCCACAACGAGTGGCCCACCCGGACCACAGCTATCAACGAGCAACTACGACGAGCACCGACAACCGGTTCAAGCCATGGCGCTCACCTCAGAGTCCGACGCTGCGGAGACCGGCGCGATCGCCGACGACAGCGCCCCGGTGGAGACAACCCAATCGGGTGGGTTGCCAGCCAGGGCGTTCATCTCGTTGCCTGTAGAGCAGGCACAGCGACTAGCGCGAAACAACGGACAGTCTTCGCGCGTTGTCCGAATTGATGGAGAAGGCCAGCCCATAACATTGGACATCCAGCCAGGGCGTCTGAACTTCACTGTTGAGGATGGCATAGTCGTTGACGTCGCTGAGGAAGGCGCCTTCTCCGACACCATGTTGCTGGCCTGGCCCAGTGAGGTCTTCTTCACCGAGCAATTCACCGAAGTCTCTACGGCGTACGCCGAGCGTTGCGCGTGGCGTCTTCACGACGACACCGGTGCCGAGTATTTAGAAGAGGTCGACGACATCGCGGTCGAGGATGTGTCCCGCTTGCTCGACGCCATTGACTGCGAAGGTTCCCTCAGCATCAGATGGAACGGCGAGGTCGCGATTGCAGAGGCTTCCGAGGACGCGATCGAGCGAATTGAAACACTGCGTCCCTATCTTCCGTTCGAAATAGAAATCTTCCGCTGAAGCTGTCGATGCCCAAGGGGTCTAAGAAATTGAACCGGCACGGCCTACTTGGCGTGCCCGCGGCGCCCGAAGTGCAGAGACCACAACCGCAACGATGAACAGGACGCTTGCGACTCCCGCGCTCCACTGCAGCGAATTGAGCGATTCACCCCAACCCGCGGCAACAGCCGCTTGACGCTCCGACACTCCCAGAGCAGTCGTGTCGGTAATGACTGGATCTTGGAGAATCAACACAAAGATCCCAATGCCCACGACCGCCCCAAAGGTCAGCACTAATGTGTCGCCGTGGGTCGCCAGAGAATGTTCCGCGTGCTCCTGTGGGCACTCTTGGGTGCAGCGTTGCTCGCAGCATGCGCCGAGCGCGAAGGCGACAACATTGGATCGGCAATCTTTAACGGCACCACACCCGACGGCATCGAAATAGCACCTCCGCGCACGACGCTTCCGCTCCCCACCGTCGAGGCAATTCGCGTACCCGCCAACGCGGCAACGATTCAACAGGCCGTCGACATTTCACAGCCCGGCGATCTCATTTTGATCGAGCCGGGCGTCTACACCGAAGAGGTCACGATCGCGACACCCGACATTGTCTTGCGGGGCCGCGACCGCAACACGGTGTTCATCGACGGCGTTCACGCTCTATCGACCGGCGTCTCGGTTCGTGCCGATGGCGTGGCGCTCGAAAACCTGACCGTACGCAACTACCTGAGCGACGCGGTCTCCGTCGGAACCGGCGAGGTCACGCCGTTGAACCGCTTTCGGGCATTCCACGTCACAACGTCAAACACCGGCGACAACGGTGTGGCGCTGCGCAACGTCACGAACGCCGAGGTGAACCAAGGCTGGCAATCCGGCCACGGCGGCTCGGGAGTTCTGGTCGAAGATTGCTCACAATGCAGCACGCTCATCACCCAGACCCTCGCCGAATTCTCGAACGTCGGAATTCGAGTCAGCGGCGCCAACCAAGGCGTGTCGGTGTACATGGCTACGAGCAGAAACAATCGGGTAGGCATCCTTGTTGAGGACAGCCCAACGCAGCCAACCAACGGCGCCGAGATCACCGCGAACGTCATCTTGAACAACGGGTTTCTCTCCACCCCGAGCAATGACCCGAGCCTCGATCGCGGCTTCGGCGTGGGCATTCAAGTGGGAGGCACGATCAGCACCCAGGTCATCGCCAACGAGGTCTTGGGCAACTTGCGCGCCGGAATCCTGCTGGCCCCGAACAACACGGGCACCTCCGGCGACCCCATTGCGCCGATGGTCAGCCGCAACGCCGCCGTCGATCATCCCGAAGGCGACATCGTCCTTGCCTTCCTCGACCAAATCGTCGACCCGAGCACGTGCGTCACCGACAACGGTCTCGCAACGATCGCGCCGCCCGGCGCAGCCGGAGCAGCAGTTTGCGGCGACGCGAATACGCTCCCACCCCAGTTTGCGTGGGTTGGCGACCCCCGCGAGACCATTCCCTACGCGAACGGGCCGGTCCCGCCGGGTATCAATGGGCTCCCCGAAGCCGACGCCGAAGTCGGCGTTCCTGCCGGCCCGGTCGCACTTCCGGATCCGGGCAACGCTCAGGCCCCTGCGGGCTGATCCTCCGAGCTCGGCGCTCCCGTGTCGGCATTGCTCGTGCTTTGCGTCTTGGTCTCCGAGGAACTTGCCCGGCGAGCTCGCGCCTGGGCCGGGCCTTCCATGGTGATGATCAGAACCACAACGCCGAGCAAGATCACCGACGCAGCAACGATCCACCACACTTGACGCGCAGGGCCCTCGGTGGTCCATGCCACTCGAAACTCACTCGGCATGTCCTCGTCGATGTTCCACACAACGACGCGACCCTGAATCCGGTCGGCGTTGTGCTCGGTGATGAGATCGGGTGCCCGAACCCGGAACTGAGCAGGCTCCCAGCGACTTGTCCGTAGCTCGGCAACAATCTCGGGGTCAGCCGAGTCGAGCAACCGTTCAAAGGCGTTGCCCACTGAAGAAAACACGACTTCGCTTCGCTGCTCGTCCAACACCTGAACCTCGCCGCCGGTCACGAGCAGGCTGACGAGCTCCTCGGCTTCACCAGACCACGAAGCGTCGATCACGCGGCGCTCTTGCTCGCCCGAGCCAAGAACAGCCACACGATTCGCGTCGAGTTCGATATCGAGCGGCAAGGTGCCGAAGTCCCCGGTTCGAACAGCGGTATCGATCCGCTCGCAGGGATCTTCTCCCCAGATTGCTTGCTGCAAGTCGTCCCGGCAATCAACCGTTGCGCGGGCAAAGAACTCGACGCCGCCCTCGGGGGTTATCTGAGCTTCCTCGATGTACTCGTCACACGCCGACAAAAAGAGGACGGCGACTACTCCCAGCAGCGCTCGATACATCCCTGGAGTGTTCCACGACCGCCACCAAAATGCCGTTTCCAGTGACGCTTCTCACGCGGACGGCGCATCGAGCCTTCGGAGGATCTCCGACACAGCAGCCGCACGCTGCAAGGACCATTCGCCTTCGGGAACATCGAGGATCGTCCATCCGAGCTCGTGAAGTTCGAGGCGACGCACGAGTTGGGTCGGCGTTCCGGCCGGTTCGATTCGCGCATCGATTCCGATTGCGCGGTCACCGTCGCCGACAACGAGGTCGATCACGTGGCGTCCAACCCGATAGCCCACTCGCACGACAGCACCGCCGACTCGAAGATCGGCGGCAAGCAGGTTGACCCACTCATCGTCGACCGGCGCGTCGGGTGGCGGAGTTGGCGGCTGCTGAGCTGCACGCAGGTAATCGCCCATCAGACCCTCGGGCGCGGTCTCGAACGACGTGAGCACGATGTTTTCGTTGCGGGCACGGGTGATCATCACGTTGAAGACGTTCGGGTCGTTCACGAAGAGCATCGCGGCGCGGCTCGATGTAGGCGACACCGCAAGCGAGATGATCATCACGTCGCGCTCGCCTCCTTGGAAGGCGTCGACGGCACCGATCTGCAGACTCAACGACAGGATTTCCGCAGCCGAATGTTTGGCGGTGATTGCGTCGGCGATCGCTTGGGCTTGGGCCGGAAAGGGGGTGATGACGCCAACGGTGCCTGAATACTCACCTTTGGCGGCGAGCTCGATTCGGTGACTCACCGCAGCGACGACGGTATCCAGCTCACGCTGGTTGACCCCTCGTTCGTCCTGCTCGCCGCCTTGAACGACCAACTCGGTGATTGCGTCGATGCCTTCGCTGCGCGGATGCCGGGTCGCGACATCGACCTGGTTCCCGTAGAAACGCTTCGCCGGGAAGTCGATGATATGAAGCCGGCTTCGATAATGGGTCCGCAACGTCGTGGGTGGCGCAATCGCTGCGGCGGCGTCGAACACGCTGTTGACGCGCACATCGAATCGGGCACGAGTAGGGCCGTCGAGATGATGGCGATCCGCGATCTCTTCGAGCTCGGGGCCGAGCACCTGCGAGGTGTATCGCATTTGCTTAGGGTCGCCGACCACGACGACGGACTTTGCTCGGCCAAGTGCAGGGACGGCCTCTGGCAACTCGATCTGTGAGGCCTCGTCGAGGATCAGCAGATCGAACAAGCCCGGTGTTGCTGGAAGGAACTCGTCGATCTCGGCGAGCGTGCCGAGCCAGATTGGTTCGGCATTGAGAACTTGCTTCGCGTCGATCCGGCTCAGGATGTCGCGTCGCGTTCCGGCAGTGGCTCGCAGCGCCTGGGTTAGCAAGTGCATTTGCTCGCGGTTCGACGACCGCACTCGGCCTTGCACGTTTTCGATCGCCGCCTCGCCAATGCTCTCGCGTGCGGTGTTCAACAAGTCGACAATGGGGATGAGCAGTTCACCCGGAGGCGCCGTTTCGATGACGTGGCCACTCAGCTGGCGCAGGTTTGCCATCTCGAGCGTTGCCAACGCGGTTTCGAGCCGACCGTCGACCGGTTGGGTCAGCCGTAGAAACTGCGCGATCGCGCCGCGGCGTTTGACCGGGTTCCAGCCGTCGAGCTCGTTGCGCAACTCTATGGCACGTAGCCGGTTGTCCTCATTGATCAGGCCCGGCGCTCGTCGGGCAATCTCGTCGAACGTGTCGCCGCGGGGATCCGGGTACCACGAGTCGAACTGTCGAAGCGCCCGAGCGTGCGCGTCGTTGAGGTGCTGCATTGCGAGGCGCACAGCCGCATCGGCCGACACCATCGCGGCGTCTTGTTTCGGAGCGGAGTACTCAACAAGACAACGTTCGAGCCGCTCGGCCATCTCCGCTGACGATTGCCCTACGCCAAACACCACCGGGTCGGGGCCGGGCATGGCCTCAAAGAAGTCACGAAGGACTTCGAGGGCGCTGTGAGTCTTGGTCGCCAAGAGAACCGTTCGATCGATGCGCACCTGGTCGAGCGCAAGCGCCGCGACGGTTCGACTCTTACCCGTGCCGGGCGCACCGGTGACCGTGAGCATTCGGTCGCGGCGGGCCTGGCGCACGATGTGCTCTTGCTCGGCATCGAGCGCGAGCACGGTCATAGGCAAAGGGCCGTCATCTTCTGGGTCGATCGAGTAGGCGGGGCTCAGGTCGGGCCGGATCAGCGTGGTTAGCCCGGTCGTCGTGCCCGATGTTTCGTTCGCCCATGCTCGAACCGACTCGCCAGTAGTGGAGGCACCGGCCTCTTCTTCCATGAAGAGTCCGTAGCCCGAAATGACGGCGAGCGTGTCCTGGCTCGATGCATCGATTGGATGGATGTCGCCACCTTCGATCTTGCCGCGCTCAAGACCGAGTGACGTGAGGACCCTCGCGACCCAGGTTTCGATCTGGCCGAACAGTTCAGACGTCGTGTCGCGGTACACGCTCGGCACAACAACGGGAGCGTCGGCGAGCAACCCATGACGCAGCGCAACACGTCCGACGAACTCGGTGACTTCCAGGTCGCCCGCCGGGGTAGCAATCAATTCCTCACCACCGCCAGCAGCAAACCGCAGATCGACCCGGCGGCTGAGCAACGGGAAGCACAAACGGCGGGTCTCACCGTTGACAGCGACCGTGCCCGCGACGAACAAGTGGCCCAAACGAATCCGGCTATCGCCCGGTTTCAGGCTGTCGGCGAGCGCGAGCGCCGACAGGTCGGCGTTCGCGTCAAGCTGCATCCCGCGCACGGTCGTGGCGCCAGAGGCCAACTCGGCGCTGAACAAACGGTGCGCGTCATCGCCGAGCCACACGAGGTCTTGGCGCGAGTCGGCAACCGCGTTGAGGAGCACCTCTGCTGGAGGGAGAAGCTCGCTGAGATAGCGAATCGCGTTCGGGATAGACGCCACCGATTCGTGTTGCACCACTACGACCCCCTCTCGCAAAGATTCGTGAGATTAGATAAGCCATCGGTACACTGCTGCCAGTCGTGAACCGAAGTCCGGTGAGATCCCGGCACTGTCCCGCAACGGTGATGCTTCCCCAAGGAGGCGAGTCCGGTCGAGTTCACGTCGCAAAAATTAGCAAACCACCCTCGAGGATAGGGCTGGTCGGCACCGGGATTCCTCGTGCGCGATCAGCAAGGAGACCCATGAAACTGACCAAACTCGCAGCACTGCTTGTTGCGCTGATCGTGATCCTCGCCGCGTGCGGCGACGACACAAACGCTGCGGCCATCGTTGAGACCGACGAAGCAACAGCCGCAGATGATGCAGCCGAGCAGGCCCAAGCCGAAGCGTTGGCCGCTGAAGCCGACGAAGAAGAGGCCATGGAGGACGATGCCATGGAAGACGAGGCCGAGGGAGATGCCATGGAGGAAGAAGCCATGGAAGACGAGGAAGAGGCCATGGAAGACGAGGCCCCCTCGCTCGCGATCGTGTCACTATCGCCAACAGCAACCGAGATGCTCTTCGCAATCGGCGCTGGCGACCAGGTCGTTGCCGTCGACAACTTCTCGAACTTCCCACCCGAAGCACCGTTGATCGACGATCTGTCCGGATTCGAGCCGAACGTCGAAGCAATCGCCGGCTTCGGCCCAACCCTCGTCGTGTCGCAATCCCCCATCGAAGGACTCGACGCTCTCAGCATCGAGAACCTGGTGCTGCCCGCAGCCGTAACCTTCGACGACGTCTACAGCCAGATCGAACAACTCGGCGCCACGACCGGAAACATCGGCGAAGCTGCCGAGGTCGTCAGCGAAATGCAGACCGAGATCGACGCCGTGCTGGCAGCGCTTCCCGAACGCGACGCTCCACTGAGCTACTACCACGAGCTCGACGACACCCTCTTCTCGGTGACGTCATCGACTTTCGTTGGCGAGGTGTATAGCCTGCTCGGCCTCGTCAATGCAGCCGACCCAGCCGACGCCGACGGTTCTGCCTTCGGATTCCCGCAGCTCAACGCCGAGTTTTTGGTCACCGCCGACCCCGACATCATCTTCCTCGCCGACACGAAGTGCTGCGGGCAGAACGCTGAAACGGTTGCGGCACGGCCCGGCTGGGAAACCCTGAGCGCGGTCACAAACGGCAACATCGTCGAGCTCGACGACGACATCGCAAGCCGCTGGGGACCTCGCTTGGTCGAGTTCATCCAGGTCGCTGGCGAGGCTGTAGCGGCCATTGAAGCCGTCCCCGCCAACTAAGAGATTCTCGGGATCGACATGCAAGCCCGCCCCGCCGCCACCAAGTTCGCTTGGTTGATCGGCGCGGCGGGCTTCGTCCTTCTTTCGGTCTACCTGGGGCTCGTCATTGGCCCGACTTCGCTCGACAGCGGTTCGGTCGTGGTCGAGGCTCTCGATGCAGCGCTTCCCGGCGAGTTCGACTCCGGGCTCGACGATCGCCAAGTCAGCATCGTTCGACTGATTCGCCTCCCGCGGGTCATTCTCGGCCTGCTCGTCGGCGCCTCGCTCGCTGTTGCGGGCGCGACGTTTCAAGGGGTCTTTCGCAACCCGCTCGCCGACCCGTATCTGCTGGGCGTAGCCGCCGGTGGCGGGCTCGGCGCAACCATTGCATTCGTCTTCGACCTCGGCGACGGTCGGGGCGTGTTCGATCTCGTGCAGGTCTTTGCCTTCATCGGCGCCCTGCTCTCGGTGGCGCTCACCTGGACGTTGGGCGTGTTGGGCGACAGGACCCGAGCAGCCACCTCGCTGATCCTTGCGGGCGTCGCGGTGGCGAGCTTCTTCACCGCGTTGCAGACCGGGCTCCAGCAGGCCTACACCGAAGACCTCCGACAGGTCTACACCTGGTTCCTCGGAGGCCTCACGACGTCGGGCTGGTCAGAAGCAGGCCAACTCCTCCCGGTCGCGATTCTGTGCATTGCGATACTCGTTGGCTCGTCGCGGATTCTCGACGTGCTGTCGGTCGGTGACGAGGAAGCAACGATGCTGGGCTTGTCGGCGGGCCGAGCTCGCGTCCTGCTCGCGGTCACCGCGTCGCTGTTGACGGCGGCGGCCGTAGCTGTCAGTGGGCTCATTGCGTTCGTGGGGCTAATCATCCCGCACACGGTGCGGCTGATGTTTGGGTCGTCGTATCGAATCATCCTGCCGATCTCTGTAGCGGCAGGCGGCGGCTTCCTGGTCTTGTCCGACCTGATAGCTCGCACCGTGTTGACCCCAGCCGAAATCCCGATCGGCGTCGTCACCGCATTCTTCGGCGCGCCGTTCTTTGTTGTCATCTTGCGAACAGCGAACAGCAGATGAGCCGGCTCAGCGCATCCGACCTTGTGGTCACGATCGATGCAACGACGCTGCTCGACGGAGTGTCACTCGAGGTTGAACCCGGCGAATGGGTCTCGATCATCGGGCCAAACGGTGCTGGCAAGTCGACGCTGCTTCGCGTCCTGGTCGGCGTTCTCGAGTCGTCGGGAACGGTGAGCGTCGACGGCGTCGATCTCCGCACCCTCAACGTCAGAGAACGAGCACAGGCAATCGCGTGGGTGCCGCAAAGCCCCACCGTTCCGCACGGCATGAAAG
>CAZMYN010000116.1:0-6093 GCA_964570495.1 uncultured Acidimicrobiales bacterium
ATCACATAGTCGCCAATCGCCCGTCGCTCATCTCGAGAGGCCTGAGACTCCATCCGAGCCCGCACATCGTCAGCCTCCATCCCCCGCGAATCAACAACTCGATCGATCGCAAGCTCGGTAGGCGTGTCAACAACGATTACACCGGCCCAACCGTCGAGGTCGGCGTTGCGCGATACCTCACCACCGGGGTGAACGAGCAGCGGAATGTCATGAACCACCACCCCATCACCTGGTGCTGCCTCGACGCGTCGAACCGCCTCTTCGAAAACCGCGGGGTGCACGATCGCGTTGAGAGCAGCCAGCTCGTCAGCATCGTTGAACACGATCTCGGCGACCGCTGCCCGGTCGAGTAGTCGCGGCTCGTCACCGGCCGCGGGCACAAGAATTTCGCTTCCCCATCGTTCAACCATTGCTTCGAACACTAGTTCGCCTGGTAGCTGAAGGTCGCGCACAATGGCATCGGCATCGATGATCGTGGCTCCACGAGAAGCCAGCAGCTCCGAAACGGTCGATTTACCCGACCCAATGCCGCCGGTCAGCCCAAACTCCAACATGGATCTGACGGTATCTGTTTTCCTGCCTTTTCGCCGTCCTCAGACAACGAATGGGCCATTGCTCGATTCAGCGCTGGCTGACCTCGACACCGGGACCTTCGACGGTGACGCCGAGCAGGCAAGGAACGATGGCATTCCCCTCCGAGAGGACGGCGTGGTAGTGGTAACCAAACTCTTCAGAGCGGTGACCATTGCACTCGTCGAGCAAGACCGAGTCGTCCTCGACAAGCCCATGCACGGCAAACCCATCGAGTGCATACGCAAACGGAGTGTCGCCGACGGGCAGTTCAGCCTCCTCGACAGCACCCAACAACAAGGCGCCGTCGAGAGTGATTCCGAGGATCGCGTCCGGATCATCGAATTGGATCGTGGGATTCTCGGTCAACACCGGCGCGGACGGGATCTGCGCGACCGCCTCGGAAATCGCATCGGTGTCAGCATCGACAGAAGCGTTCGCGATCGTGATGACAAAGCAACGCTCCGATGAACCGTCGGCCAGAGTGCAACCGGCGAGCAACGGGTCCCCCACGATGGCGTCTTCGGCGAAGAGCTCCAGATCTATGCCGGGCGCCGCTGCACCCGACTCGAGAACCTCACCCAACTCGGGGGACTCGTACTCTTCGGGAGGGAGCGATTCAACATCGTCGCTAGAAGCTGCGTTTGTCGACGCACCACAGCCCACGGCGATCAGCCCCAACATGGCCAGCAAGCCAAGAGCGCGCGTTCGGACTTTGGACGTCATCGTCATGACCCAAGTATCGGCAACAATCACCACCCACGGGAGTGACCGAAGTTAAGAACCTGCACCACCAGGGCGCTAAGCCACAGGACCTAAGCGCCGATAGGCCATATGACTCACCATGGACGAAACCGACTTCAATTCGACGATGAACTCGAGCGACGCCGAACGGCTTCGCCGACCGCCGACACCCACCGGCTCACCGGGCGTTCCGCGCTTGAACATCGACGAGGCCGACATGGGCATCGAGACGTTGGACCAAACCGACGTCTTCCAGCAGGTCATCGCAATCGTTCGATGGGGCGTTCTAGGCCTCCTCACCATCCTCTCGACGCCGCGCATCATCGAAAGCCAGGACGAAGTACTCACCACTCTCCTGTTGGGGTTCTTTGCCCTGACGCTGACTCGACACGCCCGACCAATCCGCTTCGATAGCCGCCTGCGTTGCGACTTTGCGATTCTCACCGAGATTGCCATGAGTGTCGGATCGATTGCGCTCACCGGGCTCTGGGACTCGCCCCTGGCCGTGTCGTTGACCGTGCCGATCATCGTCGCTGGCTTTGCCCGCGGCTACATCTATGCGGTTCGAGTCGCGATCGTTGCCACCCTCGTGCCGACCGCAATCCAAGTCGCCCGCACCGGAACCGACCTCGAACCCCTCAGCCTCGTGGCTCAGTGGGCCGTGATCCTCGTGGTGGTCGGACTGATCGCTGGCCAAACCCGCCGCATCACCGGCGAAGCGGGCCGCCAACGCTCGCTCGCAATGAACCGCATGGAACGGCTGACCGACGCGAACTCGCTGCTGTACTCGCTTCACCGAGTTGCCCAAACCCTCCCGGCATCGCTCGATCTCAGCGATGTCCTCGATACAACAATGGGTCGACTTCGCAGCTTGTTCGACTTCGACGCCATGGCCCTGTTCGTCTTCGACGAAACAGACGCCAGTTGGCAAGTAATGCGTTCGGAAGGAACGGCATTGCCCCTGCGACTCGGTCCAACAATGCTCCCGAATCCACTCAAGACCGCAATTGCTCAGAACCGGCTCGTCGACATGGCCGACCTCGAGGCATCCAACACGGTTGGCCTCACCGACTCAAGCCGCAGCGGGTTGTACACAACCCTGACCGCACGAGGCCAGATCATTGGCTTGCTCGCCTTGGAAAGCGACGCAGCGCACAACTACGACGAGCGAACCGTCCAGATGCTCAACGGCTTCGTGGACCCGGTGGCGCTCGCCGTCGACAACGCTCGCTGGTTTGGCCGGCTACGAACCATGGGCGCTGACGAAGAGCGAACCCGCATCGCCCGAGACCTTCACGATCGTATTGGCCAGTCCATGGCCTTTCTTGCCTTCGAAGTCGACCGGATCATCAAACGCCACAACGAGAACGAGGACATTGGCCCAGCCCTTGACCAACTCCAGTTCGATGTGCGCAACGTCATCCGCGAGATCCGCGACACGCTCTCGGATCTGCGCACCGACGTCAGTGACGGCAAGGGCCTCCAAGACACGATTGCTGACTTCGCTGAACGGCTAGCCGAGCGCAGTGGACTCACTATCGATGTCGACATCGAAAACTCCGACCGACTTCCAATCATGCAGGAACGTGAGCTCTGGAGAATCGCCCAAGAAGCAATGGTGAACGTCGAACGCCATGCCGACGCAAGCAGCGCAACCGTCCGTTGGCGTTCCGATGGCGAGAGCAGCCTTCTCGAAATCATCGACGACGGCAAGGGCTTCACCATCGGCGAGAGCGGCCGGATCGACAGCTACGGACTGGTCGGCATGCGTGAGCGTGCAGCGAGTGTCGGAGCGTCGATGGAGGTATTCAGCGAGCCGGGAGCCGGCACAACAATCCGCTGCCTCGTGACCTCCGAGACGGCACAGAAGAAGCCGCCTGTTCTGAGCAGGACAAACCTGCAGAGGCGACCCGGACGAGCGGCCTAAGTCCCTCCCCAAAACGGGCTAAACGAGGCACCCCCGCCAGGTGTGCCTCGCCTGTTCTTACCCGCCATTACCAACTGTATTCCGCCGGTTACCCAGCTAGCTAGTTGATGTTGACATCGATAGTCGAGTTGATGTCACTGAACTCTTGTCCAAGTCCGCCACCAAAGGCGGTCAATGCGGCAACCGCAGCCATTGCAAGCAATGCCAGAAGCAATGCGTACTCGACCATGGAGGCACCGCGCTCGGAGCGAACTCCGTGGACCAGGTTCAGAACAAACACATGAATACGAGACATAAGAGTCGCCTTCAATCATCGATAGAAAACCAGTGCGGGGGCGGTGAGCCGAAGCTCACCGCCCCCGACAGGAACTGCTACTACGTTGTAGCGGTTTTGCTACTACGAGTTAAGACCCGAGTTGATGCTCGAGAATTCACCGGAAACGGTGTTTCCGAGGACACGAAGTGCGGCGATTGCAACGATTGCAATCAAAGCGAGGAGGAGTGCGTACTCCACCATTGCTGCGCCACGCTCGCTCTTGGTGTGAGCCTTGAGCCATGTGTTGAGGAAGTTGAACTGGGTAATCACGTCAGGTTTCTCCTTAGATGTGGATTCGAATGTCGAACCCGTGTTGTACAAAAAACTTCGGTGCACTTCACAACAATCCGCATAGGCCGCTTGGACCGTTCGGGAGGGCCGGTTGGCCCCTCCGATAAGCGTTGACTTATCAACGGTTATGCAGCCAAGGGTGTTGAACCCGGCGACGGAGTGGACCCCGGAGGCCCGTCAAAGGCAGCCATTTGCTCTTCAGAACCTGTTACTTCGCTCTTACCAAGCCCACTATTTTTGCTAGTGCGGCGTTCGCGAACGTGATCGAGTGCGCTCGCAACGAGGCCAACGGCAGCAATGATCCCGACCATTCGGTTCAAACCAACAAACAATCCACCCCAGAGGAAGATCCACGTCAGAATCGACGCTATTGGAAGCCAGCGGCGTGCGAGATTGCCTCCAACGGTCCGGGCGCTGGCCCACAGGCCGAACATTCCCATAGCGATAAGGGTGGCGTCGTAGAAGTAAATGCGCGGATTCGCAGCCACGATGAACACGGCTAGCGCACCAAATGCCCGGATTGGGCTTTCCGATAGCGCGGTTGGGCTCCAGAGCACCAGCACGCTCACTCCCAGAATTAGCGCTGCCCCAAGAAAGATCGCTATTGCCGCAGCCGACTGTGAACCAAAACCAAGGGTGCTCTGCGCTCCACCGAGGATCGAGACCATCTTTTCGAACGGCACGATGTCGTCGCGCTGTAATTCGGCCATCATCTCGGCGTTGGCGAAGAAACCACGCCATCGATCCAGCCCAAGTGCCAACGATGCGGTCAACAACCCCACGGTTCCGAGCAAAAAGCCACTGAGGCTCTTCCAGGAACGAGACCAGGCAAGTGCAAAGGGCACCGCCGCAGCCACATTCGGCTTCATCCAAAGCAACGCAAGGACCACACCAGCAAGCAGCATCCGATTCTGCGACCACAACCAAGCAGCAAGGCCAAAGAACAGGACATAGAGCCCGCTGTACTGGCCAATCAGCGTTGCCGAGACCACCGCCCCACTAGCTGTTGCGACGATCAATCCCGTCGTGGCATCGAACGAACGATGCTCCGAGCGGGCAAACAGCGCCATGCCTGCACCAAAGGCCACCAGGGTCACGATGGCGGAGAATGCGAACGATCCGTAGAAACCGAACGCAGCGAGCGGCAACGACAACGGCAACACGAACGGCGGATAGAGATACGGCAGCGGCTCGGCGTCGGCGTCAAAGGGCCGGTACGTCTCCTCGCCGGCAAGAAAGCGGTCGGCCGCACGATCAAACGCCGTCCAGTCCGTCTCGAGGTTGGTTCGCGGATCGTCGAGGACCCAGCTCACCAACATCAAGATGAGAACACCTGCGACTAAAACGACCAAGCGACGCACCCACTGGTGCGCCGTTGGAATCTCGACCATCAAGGAGGAACTAGTCGAGGTGAACAATGCCCATGCGCACTGCGGACAGAACTGCCTGCGTGCGGTCACGTGCATCAAGCTTCTGATAGATCGAAGCGAGGTGGTTCTTTACGGTCTTTTGCGAGATGAAGAGCTGCTCGGCAACCTCTGGGGTTGAGCAACCATCAGCGATGAGCTGAAGTACTTCTTCTTCTCGCTTGGTCACGACACGCTCTTGTTCAGCAACAGGCTGATCCATGCGGCGAACTTCGTTGAGCATCGTTGCGGCAAGTTGTGGAGAAAGTGCGGTATCGCCAGCAGCTGCCATACGAACAGCCGAAGCAATTTCGTTGGTCGAGCAGTCCTTGACGAGATAACCAGACGCTCCAGCGCGAATTGCGTTGGCGAGCACGTCTTGGTCGGCGTGCATCGTGAGCATCACGATCCGGGCTTCGGGGTATGCCTCACGGATCTGACGGCATGCCTCGACACCATCGAGCTCAGGCATCGTGACATCCATCAAGATGACTTCTGGCTTGACCTGGGTGGCAAGCTGGACAGCCTCGGCACCATTACGGGCCTCAGCAACAACGTCGAATCCCTCTTCACGCATCGAGCGGCTCAGGCCTTCTCGAAGCATTCTGTGATCATCTGCAAGCATCAAGCGGATCGTCATTGTCTCGTTCCTAAAGCGGGAGTATCCATATCGAGAGAGCGAACTATCTCGACCGAACTCCATCGGTGCAGGTACCCCAGAATTGAGCATGTTTCTGGGTATTTCGGACCTGTTTTGCCCGCTGTGCTCCCGCAATTGCATTGTCGCTTCGCCTTGGATGCTCTGCGGTCTGCCAGAGGCCCACTTCCGTCGCTGCCGC
>CAZMYN010000116.1:6193-9948 GCA_964570495.1 uncultured Acidimicrobiales bacterium
CCTCTAGGTGAGTAGGCGGCAAAATAGCGACGGAGTCGCTGCCGCCGTTCGAACCTAGATGCCGGTGATGATCTGGATCATCGCTGGGACCAGGATGACCACGAACAGTGCCGGGAAGATACAGAACACCATGGGGATCAGCATCTTGACCGGAGCCTTCTGAGCTTGCTCCTGAGCAAGCTGGCGACGACGGATACGCATCTCGTCGGCCTGGGCACGGAGCACACGACCAATCGAAACACCGAACGTATCGGCCTGGAGGATTGCGAGCACGAAGCTTCGCACCTCGGACACGTCGATACGAGTGTCCATTGCACGCATAGCATCAGCACGGCTGGCGCCAGCACGGGTTTCACCAAGCATTCGAGCAAACTCGGTCGAGAGCGGTCCGGGAACCGTCACGATCGTACGGTCGAGCGCCTGCTCGAAACCGAGACCGGCCTCGACGCTGATCGTCAACAAGTCGAGAACGTCCGGAAGGTCTTTCAGGATTTCCTTCTGGCGTTCAGCAACTGCGTTGTTCAGCTTCGAATCAGGACCAGCGACGAGAGCACCAACCAAGAGACCGGTGATCAGGATTCGGGTGCCGCCCTCGAGCCCGATTGGGTTCCAGACGAACATGAAGAAGATGACCAGCGGAATGGCACAGATCGCAAAGACACGCATCGCAATGAAGCGATCGACTTCGTTGGTTGAATCACGGCCAGCCTGAACGAACTTCTTGCGGACCTTTTCGACATACCCGGTCGGAGTGAACCGGCGGCCGAAGTCGCCAGCATTGTTGACTATGAGGCTGCTGATTCGGTCAAAGAAGCTGCCTTCTAGGTCCGACTCGTCGATGATTCCAGCATTAGCCGCCGCGGTGACGTCGTAGCCGTCTACCTGACGGAGCGTGTCTCGGGCCTCGGCTTGTTCGAGGCCACGACTGGTGATCGTGTACAGGAGGCCAGCAACAGCTACCCCTGCCAAGACGACCGCCATCCACAGCGGTATTGATGAGAAGATTTCCATATCGATCGTTCCCTCTGATCAGATCTCGATGTCGATGATCTTGCGCATCCACAATGCGCCGATGACCATGCTGAAGCCGGCTACACCAAGGGCGATGAACCCGAAGGTGTGGTTCCACAAGGTGGAAATGTATGGCTCGTTCAAGAAGTACATTGCTAGGCCCACGCCGAACGGCAAGAGCAAGAGTACGAGTGCCGACATGCGACCCTCTGCGGTGAGTGCCTTTACCTCGCCGCGCATGCGGGCACGAGAGGTCATGGTGTCGGCAACGGTGCTGAGGAGCTCGGCGAGGTTACCGCCGACTTCACGCTGAATCTTGATTGCCACGATTGCCCACAAGAGGTCGATTGAGTCGACACGTTCTGCGAGGTCGTCAAGGGCCAAGTCGAGATCCTTGCCGAGCCGGGCTTCGCTAACCGTGCGTCGGAACTCGCCAGCAAGAGGCTCTTCGGCCTCGTTGCCAACAGCATCGATGCCCTGAATAAAGCTGTAGCCAGCCTTGAGCGTGCTCGACAGCAGGTTGAGCGTGTCAGGAAGCTGCGCTTCGAGCTTGTTTGAGCGGCGGCGAACACGGAACTTGATGATGCCGATCGGGATAAGTGCTACCGGAACAGCAAATGCCAGTGCCATGAACGGTCCGCCGATGACGAAGCCAAGAACCAACGCACCGAGAATCAACGCGATCTGGATAGCGAACGCCTCACCAACTCGAAGCGGAATCTCTGCCTTTTCGAGCATCGATGTGGTTGAACCGAGGTTGCCGCGCGAGGCAGCTGCTTCCTCGGCACGCTCAACGACCTGTTCAATGATCTTTGATCGTTGCGATTGGAACGCCTCATCGGCAGCCTGTTCTTCTTCGGTGCGATCCTGCGATCCGTAGACCGACAGGGTCGAGTTCAGCGAGTTATCTGCGCCGGCGAAGATCTGCATCATCGAGAAGGAGAACAGAAGTGCCGCGACTACGGCGAGGCCGATGCCGATCAATGCAGCGGTGCTGCTTTGCAGGAGTGCGAATCGAGAAACCTCAACCAGCTCACCTGCGACAAGGCCAGAACCGGCGGAAACACCACCAGGGATTACTCGTACTCGATCGGAGTTTCCGGCAAAGTCGACCGAGATCGAACCGGTTGGTTCGGGGGCGTCCGCGTCTCCCTGTGTCCGGAGAGGCACGACCGACGTGGTATCGAACGATCCAACGATTGTGGATTCATGGGCTGCAGCTGCGTTGCGTGCAGCTCCGACCATGTCGACCTCAGAGGTTCCTCGGAAGAAGGCGCCACCGCGAACAGCCGATGCAGCTCCAAGGAACTCGCCAACTTCAAGGTTGGCCGCCTCAGGTGCAACGACGGTGAGCGCTGCGTTGTTGGACAACAAGTTGCCTCGAGCGATCGCTGGAGTCGTTGCCGATGCGGCTCCGGGGCTACCGATGAAAGCAACGACATTGCGAAGTGCTCCGCCGGGTTCGGCCGAGAAAGCGCGAACGGAGTTGCCAATGGCATCCCACGTAACTGAGCCCGACTGCGGGGTCATCGCCTCGATAGCTGAACGTACAGCGCGGTGATTGTTCGTGAAGGGAACGAGTGCGGTTGTGTCGATGTTGCCACCGCCACCTTCGACGAGCATGACACGGGTACTCGACCCGAGGTCGTCGAGGTAGGCAAGAGCTGCTGCCTGAACCTGCGAGAAGCCGGCAATGGCGTCAGCGTTCTCCGAATTGTCAACAACGATGATTGTTTGAACACCGATTGGCGAGCGGTGAATCGGCGTCGGGTTTACCTCTTGGGTGTCGCCTTCGATCGTGACCGTCAGACCCTGTTCGGGGTCAGAAGCCACGCCAGGGCGCATGGCGACCAAGCCATTGCTCCCGGACAGATCGACTCGAATAACTTCGAAGTCAACCTCGTTTGGGGTCAGCGGATCTGTTCCCGAGGTGTCCTGAGCCGCGAGCGGTGCCGCGATTATCGCGAGCAACGTCGCAACGATCACCCACAGGGCGACCAGTCGACTGCGAACCCTCGAGGCGGCGCCTCGATTCGAACTTCTCATTATTGAGCCCTCCGAGCGGGCGTGAAGACCTCGGCGCCAAGCTTGATGCCGTGGTCAGACAGTTTCTCGGCGAACTTTGGACGCACGCCGGTTGGCTGGAGCGTTCCGAGAAGCTTGCCGTCTTCACCCACACCAGCAGCAAAGTCAAACAGGAAGATGTCCTGAAGGATGATGACTTCACCCTCCATGCCCTGAACTTCGGTGATGTGGGAAATCTTACGAGAGCCATCACGCTGACGACCGATCTGAATAATAAGGTCGACCGCAGACGAGATCTGCTCACGAATTGCCTTGATGGGCAGGTCATATCCAGCCATCATCGTCAGCGTTTCAATACGGGTCATTGCGTCGCGAGGGGTGTTTGCGTGAGTTGTGGTCAACGAGCCATCGTGACCGGTGTTCATGGCCTGGAGCATGTCCAATGCCTCTCCACCACGGCACTCACCAACAACGATTCGGTCGGGACGCATACGCAGCGAGTTCTTCACCAGATCGCGAATCGACACTTCACCCTTGCCCTCAACATTTGCTGGGCGTGATTCCAAACAAAGCACGTGGCTCTGGCGAAGTTGGAGTTCCTTTGCATCCTCGATCGTGATCACTCGCTCACCTTCGGGGATAAACGAACTCATCACGTTGAGCGTGGTCGTCTTACCCGAACCGGTACCGCCGGAGATGATTACGTTGAGCTTGCCGAT
>CAZMYN010000117.1:0-9868 GCA_964570495.1 uncultured Acidimicrobiales bacterium
AGCGGCAGACCGAATACCAATCCGTCACCCGGAACGGTGAGGGCTGCCCTCACCGCGTAGCTGGCGCAGCGCCACCGTACATTGAAGCCGTGAGTGAATTGATCCTCGGCATCGAGACCTCCTGCGACGAAACCGCCGCGGCGGTCGTTCGCGACGGGCACGATGTCTTGTCGAACGTGGTGTCGAGCCAAATCGACATCCACGCCAAGTACGGCGGCGTCGTTCCCGAGGTGGCCAGCCGGGCCCACGTCGAGATGATGACGCCCGTTATCGAGCAAGCAATGACCGAGGCTGGCGTAACCAAGGACGACCTCACCGCCATTGCGTGCACGGTCGGCCCGGGCCTGATTGGTTCGCTGCTCATCGGCGTTAGCTCGGCTAAGGCACTGGCGCTCGTGTGGGACAAGCCATTCGTGGCAGTCAATCACCTCGAAGCCCACCTCTACTCGTCGTTCCTCGAAGAGCCGAACCTCGAACTCCCGGTGGTCGTGCTGCTTGTTTCGGGTGGCCACACGATGCTCATTCTCATGGAGGACCACGGCAAGTACCGGCTGCTGGGCCAGACGCTCGACGATGCCGCTGGCGAGGCCTACGACAAGGTCGCCCGCTATCTGGGACTCGGCTATCCGGGCGGGCCGATCATCGACAAAATGGCAATGGACGGCGACCCCACGGCAATCACGTTCCCGCGGGCCCTGATGAAGGACGGCTACGACTTCTCCTTCAGTGGTCTGAAGACGTCGGTCGTGAACTACGTCCGCAAGAACCCCGACGTTCCCGACGTCGATGTTGCTGCTTCGTTCCAAGAAGCGGTGGTCGATGTGCTGATCACCAAGGCGCGTCGGGCGGTCAAAGAACACGGCGCGTCCGGACTGTGCCTGGCAGGGGGAGTTGCGGCGAACTCCTCGCTTCGCCAGCGCGCACTCGACGTGGCGACCGAAGACGGCATCAGCGCGTTCGTGCCGAGTCGGTCGATGTGCACCGATAATGCGGCCATGATCGCCGCGGTTGGATGGTGGCGTTATCACTCCGACGGCGCAGCGAGCCTCGATCATGGGGCCAGCTCCAGCTTGGTGTTTCCCGCCTACGCCTGAGCGATATTGGCGAGTCGCAGGCACTAGGATTTGGTGCCCTTTTTGCCATCGGTCGCTTAGCAAGACTCGCGATTTTCCTTGCGGTAACGTAAATCCCATGGCGAATCACGAAGTGGGCGAGGTTAAGACCGGCGACGGTATCGAGATAGTTGACGACATCGAAGTCGTTGACGACCTGCGGATCGTCGAGGATTTTGCACAGGATGCGAACTCGATCGGTGGCCTACACGGCTCCGCTAAGGGGAACCGCAACGTAGAGAAACGCCTCGCGGCAATGGCCCGAGTGGCTGATCTCGGCGGCGAACGGCTTCTCGACATTGGCTGTGGCACCGGCGAATACACCCGGGCGCTCGCAACGATGTACGACCGAGTCGACGGCATTGAAATCGAGCAAACGCGCCTTGAGCTCTTCCAAGAAGACACCCCTGACAATGTCGAGCTTCAACTCATGTCGGCGAACGAAATGTCCTACGACGACGACACGTTCGACACGGTCGTGATGATCGAGGTTCTCGAGCATCTCTCCGATGTGCCAAGCGCGCTGCGCGAGGTCGCCCGAGTCCTCAAGCCGCACGGTCGCCTGGTGCTGACCACTCCGTCACGCCGCTGGCCACTCGAACAGCACGGTGTTCTGTTCCGAGGAAAGCGCTACAAGAGCATTTTCGCTCCTGGGCTTGTGTGGGTGAAGCCACTTCATCGCCGACTCAGCGACGCCGATGCGTTTGAGCCGAGCGATCTTCGCAGGCTCGCAGATCAATCAGGTCTGGTGCTCGAAGGACACACCTTCATGATGCCGCCGCTCGATTCGCTCGCCGAAGGGCACCGCGTACATCAGGTCACCGACCAGGCAGAGAACTACATCAAAGACGTCTTTGGTCAGACGATCGTTGCGTCTCTCAAGCTCGCGAACTAGCAACCACCGCTGGCGGCCTGCGAAAGATCAGGCCCGTCGGCGCTGATGAGCGCTGCGCATCGAGTTCGAATCGAGTGCCTCGCTCTTCTTCGGCGTCGAGGAACGCGGTAATCGCTGCGTGGGTTTCTGCGCGGGCCACGTGTAGTCCAAGGCAGGCGTGTGGTCCCTGCACGAAGGTGACGTGCTGGGCGAGGTTCGGGCGGTCGATGCGGAATTCGTCTGGTTGGTCGAACACGTCGGGGTCACGGTTTGCGGCGAGCAGGTTGATCGTGACCAACTCACCCGCCGGAATGGCGACGCCGCCGAGCTCGACATTGGTCGTGGTGTAGCGATCGATCCATGACGCCGCCGGTTCCAGGCGAAGCGACTCGTCGATAGCGATGGCAACGAGCGAACGATCGGCGCGGAGACGGTCGAGCTGATCGGGATGATTCAGCAGATGCCAGAACGCGTTCGCCGTCATTGCTTCGGACGTTTCGATCGCCCCGAACATCACGACGGCGACGGCAGCGGGGATCTCCTTCGCCGTCAGCACTCCTTCGTCGACGAGACCGCTGACAAGACCCGCATCGTCAGAACCCATTGCGTCCCCGACGTAGGCGTACAGCTGGGACAGGGTCGAGTGGACCTCGTCGGGAACGTCGTCGCCGACGGTCAACGCGGTGATTGCCGACCCGAAGGCCCCGTACCAACGAAGAACGTCGGCTGGGTCGATGTCGAGACCGAGCACATCGAGGATCGTCCGGACCGCCAACGGTCCCGCAGCACCGGTACGCAGTTCGCCATCGTCATCGAGCGTGGCGGCTAGTAGCTGATTCGCGTGTCCCTGGATCAAGGCTTCGAGCTCGTCGCGCACGTACTTGGGGCGAAACGGCGCCGCGAACGCGCTGCGATGGCGCTTGTGCTCAGGGCCATCGAGCGACAGCATCGACGTGCCCAGCACCTGGGCGGTGGTGAAGCGTTCGTCGTCGACGGTGAAGCGCTCGGCGTCCTTCATTGCCTCGATGCTCAGATCGCGTCGCGTCACGAACCAGGCGCCAAGGGCGGGCAGCCACGACACCGGCTCGGCCGAACGGAGCCGTGCCAACGGCTCGTAGGGAGAGGCGGTCAGCTCCTCGACGGTGATCGACGCTCCAATCGGAAATACCTGTTCTCGATTCACGGGTTTCACCAGGCCGGTTAAAAGAGTGAGAGGTACTGGTCGACTTCGCCGGGCGTCACCTCATGGTGGTGTGCCATGAATTCTTCGCTCTTGATCTTCACGAAGTAGTCGCGGTACGGGCCGTCGGCGGTCATGCCCAGGCCAGCGGCCAGACAGTCGTTGCCGGCAAGGTTCTCGGCGGCGTGGAGCAGTGTCGGTGGCATCTTGGCAATCCTACGCGCCTCGATTTCTTCGTGGGGCAGCGTGAACAAATTGTCGTGGTTCGGTTCGCCTGGATCCATCGTGTTGTCGACGCCGTCTAGGCCAGCAGCGAGCATCGCCGCGTACATGAGGTACGGGTTGGCGGATCCGTCCGGCAGGCGAACTTCGATGCGGTTCGGCTCGGGCACACGAATCATGTGCGTGCGATTGTTGCCGCCGTACGCCGCGTATGCCGGAGCCCAGGTGGCGCCCGAAGTCGGCGCGCCGACACCCATCCGCTTGTAGGAGTTGACGGTCGGGTTTGTTACGGCGACCATCGCCGGCGCGTGAGCGATCAGACCGGCCGTGAACTGATACGCCAGCTCGCTCAGACCAAGACCCTTGGCATCCTCGCCCGAGCCCGGAAACAGCGGCTCGTCGGTATCGGCGCTCCACAAACTGAGGTGCGCGTGCAGGCCGTTACCCGCCTTGTTGCTGAAGGGTTTCGCCATGAACGTGGCATGCCAGCCCTGGCGTTGGGCGAGCGTGTGGATCATCAACCGGAACACCACGAGCCGGTCGGCGGTGGTCAACGCATCGGAGTATTGCCAGTTCTGTTCGTACTGACCGTTCGCGTCCTCGTGGTCGTTGGCGTAGTTACCCCAGCCCATCGCGTCGAGGTTCTTCGAGACTTCGACGAGGTGCGGGAGCATTCGGGTCAGGCTGCGTGCGTCGTAGCACGGCTGGGTGTCGGTATCGCGTTGATCGGCGACCGACAAGGTGCCGTCCTCGTTTCGTGTGACGAGCGAGTACTCGGCTTCGACGCCGGACTTGAGCACCATGTTGCGCTCGGCCAGCTTCTCGAGAGCGGACCGCAGAATCACTCGTGGGGCGTAGGGCCAGAGCTCGCCCTCGACTGTTGGGTCGCACTGCATCGCAGCGACGTTTGGTTGCCACGGAAGCTGTGTGTACGACGCGGGATCGGGGATTGCGAGTATGTCGGGGTCGGCGGGATCTTGACCGATCGGGCCTGCGGCGAACCCCGCGAAACCGGCTCCCTCGGTCATGAGGTCGTCTAGAGCGCTGACGGGTACGAGCTTGGCGCATGGCTTGCCGTGCATCTCGACGAACATGGCGTAGATGAACTCGACACCATCGTTCTCGCACCGTGCTTTGATCTGGTCGGTATCCAACGCTGTTCCCCCGGTCCGATTCTTTCGGCCGTCGCCCGGCCGGTATTCTCAGCTCACACTAGATGGCGTCGGTGCGACCAGAAAACGTGAGAAGCCAGCTCACGACATCGATCGACCCAAGGAGCGAACATGTGCGGCATCGTTGGTCTGTTTCTCAAGACTCCAACTCATCGGCACGAACTGGGTCGCCTCACCGCTGCGATGCTGCACGAGATGCGCAGCCGAGGTCTTGATAGCGCTGGGTTCGCCGTCTACGACGAGGGCACCCCGGGCGTTTCGCGAATCACCGTGCTGGCCGAAGGTCGTAATCCCGATTGGGCGCCGACGCGAACGGCACTTGAAGAGGCGCTCGGAGCGGGCGTCAAAGTTCGTCCAATGCACGACCATGCCGTCTTTGAAACCACCGGTGACAGCGGGGCGGCCCGACGCTGGATCATCGACAACGAGCCCGATCTCTCGGTGCTCAGTCACGGCAAACAGATCGAGTTGTTCAAGTCGGTGGGCGACCCCGACCTGGTCGCTGAGCGCTACGACCTTTCCTCGCGCACCGGCACCCACGCAATTGCCCACACCCGCATGGCCACCGAGTCGGCGGTGACGACGAACGGCTCGCACCCCTTTGTCACCGGACCCGACACGTGCTTGGTCCACAACGGTTCGTTGTCGAACCACACACAGTTGCGTGAGCAGCTTGTCGATCAGGGCGAGTCGTTCCAGACCCTCAACGACAGCGAGGTTGCCGCTGGTTATCTGTCGTGGCGGCTTCGTGAGGGCGACACCATCGACGAAGCGCTTGAACGTGCGTTGCTCGATCTCGACGGCTTCTACACCTTTGCCATTGGTATCGAGAGCGGCTTTGCAATCCTTCGAGACCCGATTGCGTGCAAGCCTGCGGTGATTGCCGAGACCGATGACTGGGTGGCGATGTCGTCGGAGTTCCGGGCCATCGCCCAGCTTCCTGGAGTCGACGATGCCGAAGTTTGGGAGCCCCAACCCGCACAGATCTACACGTGGAGCCTCGCAGGAGTTCCGGCATGACAACGCTCGACATGGCCCAGACCTCGTTACGTGAAGTGAACTCGGCGCTGCACACTGCATCATCGGGCGACTTCGTCATCGAAAACCCGCGTGGCGCCCACGCCGTTGCCGCCGGCATCAACTCCGACATCTCCGTGCGGATCAACGGCCCGGTCGGGTATTACTGCGCTGGCATGAACCAGGGCGGCAACGTCCACATCGAAGGCAACGCCAGCGCCGGGCTCGCCGAGAACATCATGTCCGGCACGGTTCGCGTTTCAGGCAGCGCAACAATGTCGGCGGGAGCAACCGGTCACGGAGGCCTCGTCGTCGTCGAGGGAAACGCCGGGTCTCGTTGCGGCATCTCTATGAAGGGCGTCGACATTGTGGTTGGTGGCAACGTCGGCCACATGAGTTGCTTTATGGGCCAGAGCGGCAACCTGGTCGTGCTCGGCAACGCAGGGGCCGACCTTGGCGACTCGCTCTATGAGACAAACATCTTTGTGCGCGGGTCGGTCGAGAGCCTGGGTGCTGACTGCATCGAGAAACCAATGGAGCCCGAGCACCTCGAAACGCTCGAAGCGCTGCTCACGGCATCTGGACTTGAGGCCAACTCTGCGGACTTCACCCGATACGGCTCGGCCCGGGAGCTCTACAACTTTCACATCGATGACATCGACGCTGAGGTAGCGGCATCATGACCGAGCAGTGGCACCTCCGTGAGTCGTACACCTACGACCGCAACACCATCGCCGAGATCCGCCGCGCCGCGAACACCGGTATCTACAAGATCCGCGGATGGGGAGCGAAGCGAGTGGTCCCGACGCTCGACGACCTGGTTCTGCTCGGCGCATCGATGTCTCGGTATCCCCTCGAGGGCTACCGCGAAGCCTGCGACACTGATCTAACCATCGGTGCTGAAACGTCCGAGAACCCGGTGAAGCTCGACATTCCAATCACGATTGCGGGGATGAGCTTCGGGTCGCTATCGGCTCAGGCGAAAGAGGCGCTCGGCCGCGGCGCGAACGCTGCGGGTACGTCGACGACTACCGGCGACGGCGGCATGACTCAAGAAGAACGCGGCCACTCCAAGACGCTCGTCTACCAATACCTCCCGTCTCGCTACGGCATGAACCCCGACGACCTCCGCAAAGCCGACGCCATCGAAGTTGTGGTCGGCCAGGGGGCAAAGCCCGGCGGTGGTGGAATGCTGCTTGGCCAAAAGGTGACCGAACGGGTGGGCGAGATGCGCAACCTGCCGGTGGGCATCGATCAACGTTCGGCGTGTCGACACCCCGACTGGACCGGTCCCGACGACCTGGCCATCAAGATCATCGAGCTGCGCGAGATCACCGACTGGAAGGTCCCGGTCTATATCAAAGTCGGCGCGGCTCGCCCGTACTACGACACCGCGCTCGCCGTGAAGGCCGGAGCCGACTGCGTCGTGCTCGATGGCATGCAAGGTGGAACTGCTGCTACCCAAGACGTCTTCATCGAACACGTCGGCATCCCGACCATCGCCGCGATCCCCGAGGCGGTGCGCGCGCTGAAGGAGCTGGGAGTACATCGAGGTTCGGTCAAGCTGATCGCTGCGGGCGGAATCCGCAGCGGAGCCGACGTGGCTAAGGCGCTCGCACTCGGAGCTGACGCAACCTCGATCGGCACCGCAGCACTCATTGCGCTTGGCGACAATGACCCGGCCTATGACGACGAGTACCGCAAGCTCGGTTCGAGCGCTGGCACGTGGGACGACTTTCAGGCCGGCACTGATCCTGCTGGCATCACCACGCAAGACCCCGAATTGTCGGCCAGGCTAGACCCGGTCATCGCTGGCCGCCGTCTCGCCAACTACTTGCAAGTGCTCACGCTCGAAACGCAAACGCTCGCCCGTGCATGCGGCAAGAGCCACGTCACCAACCTCGACCCCGAGGACCTCGCAGCCCTCACTGTCGAGGCGGCAGCGATGGCCAAGGTGCCGTTGGCTGGAACCAGCTGGATTCCTGGGCTCGGCGGGGTCTGAGTCGGTGCGGGGTGTCGGCCCCATAGAGTTGATCTCGCTGAGTGGTTATCGTCATCTCATGCATCAAAAGAGCTCTTTGCTCCGCGCTCGACTCGCCCCCGTACTTGCGGCCATAGCCCTTGTTGCGAGCGCATGCGGCGGCTCCCCCGACTTCAGCGCGACATCCGTGCCAACCACAACGACCGAGACGCCGGAAGCGACGACCACGGGTCCAACCACTACGACCGCGCCCACCACTACAACTGAGGCACCCACCACGACAACTGAGGCGCCAACCACGACAACAACGACCGAGGCGCCAACCACCACGACGGCAGCAGTCGAAGTGCTCGATCCTGAGGCGGATCCCGATGTCATCGCCGCATCTCTCGCAGAACTCATTGTCCTCGAGCCGGGCTTCTTTGGGGAAGATTGGACCGAGGCACCCGACGATGGCGAGTCGTTCGACTACACACAACTCCCCGGATGTGCCTTTATGGAAGACCTCTTTGATGAGAGCACCGTGCTGGCGGACGTCGAATCGCCGATGTTCTCGCAGAACAACACGTCGGTTACACACCAGCTGCGCGTTCATCCAACGCAAGAGCGGGCGAGTGAATTCATCGACAGGTTGATCCAGCAGGACGTCTTGGACTGCCTCGTAGGAGCGGGCGAGTTCGACTTTCGGGAGCTACTCGAGTCCGGAGAGCTAGCGCCGTTCACGGGCGCCGACTTCACGATTCAGCGTGCCGAGCAACTCATCGACGGAACTCGGACCGTGCAATTCACCATCGAGACAACGTTTACTGCGCCGGACATGGAGGTCCTCTTAGTCGTCGAGTTTTGGTACCTACAACAGGGTCGATCCGTTTCACTGCTGGGAGTGACGAACCTCGAGGCACCGTGGAGTTTGACCCCTGATCTGCTGATGGTGATCGCTGAGCGAATGCAAGACGCTGACGGCCAAGACCCACTGACCTAATCGAGTTCTAGTGAGGATGATGGTGCACCCATACCGTGCGTCACCCTCACTAGATCGTGGGTAGCGTCTCGGCTCGCAAGACCAATAAGTGGCGGCGCTGATCGGCGGTGCCGCAGGGGCCGGGGCCTGAATGGAGCTGGCCGAATTGGGGCATGAGCACGAGCTCGTTAGCGCCAAACGCCACCGGGCTGAGGCCCCCGGCGCCCTCGCTGAACTTGGTCTTGAGGTCTTCGTCGAGCGTGAGCGGGCGAGGAGCAGCGATATTCGGATAGGGGAGCGGCGCGTCGAGCGCCCGGGGGCCAGCGAGGTCGCCCACGATCGCGAACACGCCCGCGCCCGTAGCGGGGGAGAACTGGTCGTCGTCGAAGTGTGCTTCGCCATTGACCTCCGAGGCAGCCGTTATCGACGTCGTGATGTACGCGTCGCCCGCAACGCTCAGATCGTGTTGGTCGAGCCATCCAAACACGGCGTTGGCCATTGCTGACACGGCCGGCATCCACGCGTTGTTCAGCTCGTCGTTCATGCCAATCGGTGTCACCGTGCGGTCCGAACCCGACACGACGAACGTCTCGATCGACGGGACCGAAACCGCTATCTCGGCGCTCACTGCGGGAACGGCGAAACTCGGGTCGAGAACTTCGCCACCGCTCTGCACAAGGTATTCGTCGCCAGCCTGATCGAAGAGGGCCTGTTTGGTCATTGCGACCAGTTCGGAAACGGCGGGTGTCACGCCAAGGAGGGTAGACGAAGTTCACTCCAAACGGAGTTGCGCGAATCGTGGGGTGTCCGTATCGTTAGCACTCGCCTGGGGAGACTGCTAATGCCAATCGGCGGCAGAAGAACCGGGCCAATTCAACCGAAAAACTGCACCATCGCCATAGGAGGCGTGAATGAACTTGCAGCCACTTGAGGACCGGATCGTTGTTCGACCGGCAGCTCCTGAGCAGACAACCGCAAGCGGTCTGGTAATTCCAGATACCGCAACTGAAAAGCCCCAGCAGGGCGAAGTACTCGCTGCTGGTCCGGGCAAGCGCTCCGACCAGACCGGTGAGGTCATCCCAATGGACGTTGGTGTCGGTGACACCGTCGTCTACTCAAAGTACGGCGGAACCGAGATCAGCTCGGCCGGCGAAGACCTACTCATCCTCAACGCTCGCGACGTGCTCGCGATCGTCAAGTGATCTGAGGAGACACACACATGGCAAAGACACTGAAGTTTCATGAAGACGCGCGCCGTGGCCTCGAGGCCGGCGTAAACAAGCTCGCTGACGCGGTCAAGGTCACGCTCGGCCCAAAGGGTCGCAACGTTGTTCTCGACAAGAAGTTCG
>CAZMYN010000118.1:0-9827 GCA_964570495.1 uncultured Acidimicrobiales bacterium
CCGCAGAGTCCGCCGTCTCGAGGGTGTCGTCCGCGTCGACTTCGCCGCGCCCTGGGAGGGCTACGGCGAGAAACGAGATGCCCATCAACATGGCGACCAGGCCAACGTTGAACATTGGCGAGCCGATCGAGAACGGGCCAGGCGGCGAGCTCGGCGGTGGCGCAGCGGCTTCGGGGATGACGTCATTGGACGCTGTGGTTTTGGACCCGGTGGTATTGGACAATGTGGTTTCGTTCCCCTGGTAGTGGTGATGGCTAGTAGCGGTTGGTTTGGTCATGGTCGGTAGAGCAGCATCGAGGCGAGGATGAGCAGCGTGAGCGCGTAGGGGATTGCGACTTGAACGTTGCGGTTCGATTCGCCCGCGAAGCCGCCCGCACGCGTACCCCATCCGGAGTTGTGGGCCATGCGTGTAAAGCCGATCATTCGAATCGGCATCAGCATCAACGTCGAGATCACGAGGAACGTGGGGATTCGCCAGAAGTCGCTCGGGGTTTCACGCAAATGCCGGGATTGGCGCAGCGCCGAGCTTGCCGTCGATGCGACAATCGCCATCAAGGCAACCAACGCCGCGCCGCCGAAGCGGCCGAACGTCGTGACGAACGGTTCGAACAGGTCGATGTCGGTCACGATGAATTGGCGGACGAACCAGCCAAGGTACGCGCCCAGCAACAAGAACGGCAGGAGAATGTCAGCGAGATAGAAGAAGGCCAACGGCTTCGCGTTCTTTAACATCCAGGGGAACATTCGCAGCGTGTTGTACTGCGATCCGCGAGCCCAGCGGAGCTGCTGTTTGGCCATCTTCTTCCACTGCAACGGCGCATCGGTGTACACCAGGCTCGTCGACTGGAACACGGCCTTGTAGCCCTGCGTGAGACATTCGTTCGTTAGCGTCCGGTCGTCGCTCACCTCGAGGAAGATGCCGAGGAAGCGGCCGGTCATGAAGTGCTCCATGCCGTCTACGAGCACGCTTCGGCGAAACGCGATCGTGCGTCCCGGGAGGCAACCGACCGTGCCCATTACCGACATGGCGGGCATGGCGTATTCGTTGCGCAGCGACTCCATCCAGTCAGCCCAGCGGGAGAGAATGTGGCGCTCAGGGGCAAGGATTCTCTGTTTGGTTGTGACGCCGCCGACCTCGGCGTCGGCGAACGGCTTTACCAGTTCGCTGAGCGTGTCCGATGTCCAAATCGTGTCGGAGTCGACGAGTACGCAGATGTCAGACGTCGTTTCCTCGACCCCGATCCGAAGTGCATTGCGCTTGCCGGGCACGTCGGTCCATGTCGCGTGGACACCATCGAACTCGGCGCAGATGGCCTCGAGCGGCAGGTTTCGAGGACCGTTGATCACGACGTGGATCTCGTCGGGGCGCTGCTCGGTGATACGGCGCAGCACCTCTCGAAAAAGCTCCTCGGGCTCATCGACGACCGGAATCAGGACAGCGGTCGTTGCATCGCTGTCGCCGGTGTACGGGCGGTAGCGGCGAGAGAGCCACGCCTTTGAACCCCACACCGTCCACACGAGCGCCATGTAGAGCAAGAAGATGTGCACGCGATGATGAATGAGCAGGTCGCGTACCTGCAACAGAAACACAAACATGTGGGGGATCCAAGGTTGGGCGGAGTGCCGTGTGGGTCAAAGGGCCCATGGGCGTAGGCACGAACACCTACTTCGGGAAGAAGGGCAAAATTCTTGACCCCGAATTTCTTGGATGCGTGGTGGCCTCAACTCAGGCGACCCCGCGCGGTACGGTTTGGACTACCAGCGAGCGGTAAGGAACTCGGCAATCCTGTTGACCGCGTCGAGGCTCGCGTCCATGAAACCCACCTGGGTGAAAAACGTGTGCACCTGTCCGTCGTACATGTTGTACTCGACATCGACACCGGCCTCTTCCAGAGCGTCGGCATAGGCCTTGCCCTGATCGCGCAGGGGGTCGTACTGCGCAGTGAGTACCAGCGCTGGTGGTAGCCCCGCAAGGTCGGTGAGCAGCGGCGATAGTCGTGGGTCGGCTCGCACAGCGTCACTCGGCACGTAATGGTTGTAGAACCACAGCATTGCCTCGGCCGTCAGCAGGTATCCCTCGGCGTTGTCGATGAGTGATGGCCGGCTTTCATCGACCATGTCGGTCGCCGGATAGACGAGGGCCTGGGCCGCGATTGGGGGCCCATCGACCGCACAATCCTGCGTTACGACCGCGGCGAGGTTCCCGCCAGCGCTGTCTCCGCACACGGCGATTCGGTTGGCGTCTACGCCGATCTCCGCGGCGTTCGCGGCAACCCATTTCGTGGCGGCGGTGCAATCATCGGGGGCCGCGGGGAAGCGGTGCTCGGGGGCAAGCCGGTAGTCGACAGCGACGACCGTGGCATTGGTTGCCTGGGTGAGAGCTCGACACACCAAGTCGTGGGTGTCGAGCGTGCCGATGACCCAGCCGCCACCGTGAAAGAACATCAGGCACGGCGTTGCCGAGTCGCCCGCATTCGCTGGGCGATACACGCGAATGGCCAGGTCGCCGCCGGGCCCCGGGATCGTGCGGTCATGGACCTCGCCAATGACAGGCGCTGCCTCCAAATCTGCGGCGCGCAGGTCATAGAGCGCTCGTGCCTCGTCGACCCCCAGTGTGTCGAGCGGCGGAAGGTGAGCCTGTTCGGCCAAGTCGATAAGGATCGCGGCTTGCGGGTGAAGGGTCATCGCCACCTGGTCTAGCAGAGGTGAATGTCCGAATTCCGCTCGGAATTTCGTGGCCTGACAGCCAGACTGACCCTGTGTCGAGGACAGCGCCCACCATTGCGAACGCAACCGCGCAGAACGAAGACAACTTCGCGCCGCTCGACTGGTCGCTGTTCCTGGGGGTCTCGCTCATCTGGGGCGCGTCGTTTTTGTTGATTGCCGAGTCGCTCGAGGGTCTGACCCCGGGAATGGTCACCCTTGCTCGTGTCGGGTTGGGTGCGCTTGCGCTTTGCGCGTTCAGGATGTTCTCGTCAGACCTGCCCGTTATCGAGCCGCAAGATCGCAAGTCGATCCTGTTGTTGTCGCTGTTGTGGGTCGCGATTCCGTTCAGCCTGTTCCCGCTCGCCCAAGAACACATCAACTCCGCCGTCGCGGGACTGCTCAATGGGGCAACGCCGGTCTTTGCTGGCGTCGTGTCGGCAATCCTGGTGAAGGTTGCACCCAAGGGTCTCCAACTCACCGGGATTGGCGTTGGATTCGTCGGCATCATCTTGATCAGCCTCGGCTCCTCGGGTGGAGGCTCGACCGAGACGCGAGGCGTACTCATGGTCTTGGCCGCCACGCTTTGCTACGGGTTTGCAATCAACATCGCTGCGCCGTTGCAAGCCAAGTACGGCGCTGTCGTGCTGATGAGTTCGGTGCTTGGTTTGGCAACGTTTTGGGTGTTGCCGTTCGGGCTGAGAAACCTCGGCGAGAACGCCTGGTCGGGCGCGCCGCTGCTCGCGGTGATCGTCCTCGGCGTGATCGGTACCGGCATGGCCTACTGGATCATGGCAAGCCTGGTGGGGCGGGTAGGGGCGATCCGTGCCTCGTTCATCACGTATCTCATCCCGGTCGTCTCGCTCGTGCTCGGCGTCACGATTCGCAGCGATGAAGTCAGGGTGCTCGCCCTGATCGGGGCAGCGCTCACCCTGGTCGGAGCGTTCCTCGCGAGCCGACGCCACAGTTAGAAGCGCGTCTCTAGCGCTTCAGATTTTCGACCGTATGAAGGCGAGGCGTTCGCTGGGGCTATTTGCGGGAACCGCAATGGGCTCATAGCCGAGCTCGCGGTATACATCGAACATGTGTTGATGCACGTCGGCTTGGTACTGGGCGTCTTCGACACGCTGCTCGTCGTTCTCCCAACCAACGGGGTCGAGGATGAAGACCGACGAATAGTGATAACGGTGCGCTGCCTCGGCCAGACCGGGCGTCAGTTCGAGGCCCTCGGTTCGATGGAACGCAATGTTGCAGGCCAGCGCGTATTCGAGGAACGTTCGGGTTGCGGGATCCAGACGGGCTTCAGCTGCAGCCATTGCCTCGAGGACACGAGGCTGGAAGTCGTCCGCGAATCGAAATTCCTCAGCATCGCGGCCCGAGGTAACCACGTCAGCAATGAGCTGGCGCGTGCTGTCGTGAGACACTGCTTCGCCAGCGTTGGCAAACAGATTGAGCAGCGTCGTCTTTCCCGACGAGGGTGGCCCCGTAATAACGACCCAGGAGGTGGGGAGGGTCATCCCAGGAAGTCTTTGACCACGTCGATAAAGAACTGGGTGCTGAGCGCCATCGATTCGATGTCGATCCGCTCGTCGTTGCCATGGAAGCGATCGCTGTAGGAGATTGCGTCGAGGCTCGGGCTGAACAGCCCCGTGCCGTACGCGACGGCGCCCATGTCGCGGTAGACCCGAGCATCGGTGAAGCCAACAATGATGTGCGGCGAAAGCTCGGCGGCGGGGAACTGCCGGTTGACGGCGTTGGCCATCGAGTCCCACAACGGCGTCGTTATTGGTGACATCTGCGATTCGTGGTGAACAAGAACCTCGTACTCGACCTGATCTGCCAAATCGCCGAGCGCCGCACGCAGGTGCTCTTCGATGTCTTGTTTGGTCTCGCCGGGCAGCGTACGAATGTCGACCTCGATATCGATCACATCGGGGATCGTGTTGGTCTTTTGTTCGTGGGGAACCGTCACGACGTTCGGCGAAAACGTGGTGTGGGTGCAGCTATAGAAGTGGCTTGCAACGTTTGGGAACGGGAATTCTTCGAGATAGTCGGTGATCCTCACCGGGTCGAGCAACGCCGCCGTTGTCTCGTCGTCGAAACCGAACGAGATTGCCTGTTGTCGCCAGAGTTCGTGGAAGTTTGCCGACGGCCGGTATTCGGCGAGCTTCTGCACCACAGCAGCGGCGCGAACGAGAGCGTTGTCGCCGCGAAACGGGCGTGACCCGTGGCCGGGTGTGCCCCGGACGCGAATGCGTCGCCACTCGATGCCTTTTTCGCCGACGTTCATCATGACCGATCCGCTCTCGGCGTCGCCGAGGTGAATGCCGCCGCTCTCGGTCAGCACATAGTCGGCGCCGATCATGTCCCAGTGGTGGTCGGCAAACCATTGAGCGCCTGCCGCCGAACCGGCTTCCTCGTCGGCGACACCGAAGAAGATGAGGTCGCCCTTGGGCACGAAGTTGTTGTTGGCCAGATGCCGGAACGCGACCGCCATCGACGACGTCAGGTTCAACATGTCGACCGCGCCACGTCCCCAAATTTCGCCGTCGATGATGTCGCCGCCGAACGGGTCCTCTCGCCAGCCCTCCGCGTTTGCCGGGACGACGTCGGTATGGCCCATCAGGCACAGGCTTGGGGCGTTCGGGTCGCTGCCTTCGATTCGGGCAACGATCGAGCCACGTCCGGGGACGGGTTCGATCGTGACCGAATCCATGCCCGGACCCTCGATGACCTGTCGCAGAACGTCGGCGTTGCGGGTCTCAAAACCGGTCTCGCCGGTTCCGTCGTTCACACAACGGTTGCGAATCATTTGCTGGAGCAACTCGACGGATTGTCTCGTCAGGTCTGATTCGTTGGAGAGGATTTCCGAGTCTGCCATAGCTCAGTCTTGCAGTACTTATCTTGCAGTACTCATGCCTCGATGATTTCGACCGAGATGAGCTGTTCGCCTCGGCTTGTTGGTTGTGCGGGGTCGCGCAGTTCGACCTGGCCAAGGATCTCGTCGCCTTCGACGACCTCGCCAAAGACCGTGTGCAACCCATCGAGCCATGTTGCTGCATCGAGGGTGATGAAGAACTGGCTGCCGTTGGTGTTTGGTCCGCTGTTGGCCATGGCGAGCAAGCCGCGCCGGTCGATAGGTGTCAGGCCCGACGCTTCGTCATCGAACGAGAAGCCAGGTCCGCCCGTACCGGTGTTGGTGGGGTCGCCTGCTTGGGCCATGAATCCATCGAGGACCCGGTGGAAGTTGGTCAAGTCGTAGTAGCCGTCACGTGCAAGCGCAACGAACGAGTTCACCGTGATTGGTGCGGTGTCCTCGTAGAGGTCGATGAGGATCTCGCCGTCGGCGGTGGTGAAGATGGCCTGATAGTCAACGCCGTCCTCGAGCACGTTTGGTGGCGGCTCGCTGTACGCCCCATCGCGTGCGCCAGGATCGACTGCGGCGAGGGCGCCGATGCCTTCGAACGGTGTGAAGTTAGCGGGCACTTCGGGGTCGAGGCCACTGTTGTACTCGCTGGTGCAGCCTTCGAGCAGCGGCTCGAGATCTTCGGTCGTGGCGGTGCTCGTAACCGCACCTTCCCAGAAGCTCGCAACGAACTCGTCGGTCAACCCGGCGGTGACGCACTCGCGATCGACCTGCTGAAGAAAGCCGCTCGTCTGCTCGCGAGCCGCGGCCAACTGGTTGGTGAGGCTCTCTCGATCGATGCATTCGGTGACGGTGGTGATGGTTATTTCCTGAGCGCCCTCGGGTACAACGAACTGCACCTGCAGCGCAGCAAGACCGGTGTAGGCAAGGTCGCCGGTTGTTTCATCGGAAATCGCTGTGGCCACGCAGGTGGTGAACTGGCCAATGTCGCCCGCACCGCCCGACAGTGCAACGAGCGTGCCGGTGAGCTCGATTGGGTCGATGCAGTCGTGAACGTTGACCGTCAGCGCGGTGAATGCCTCGGGCGTGAACTGGAACCCTTGGCTCTGGAAGCCATTGAAGACCGCCGAGAGTTGGGTGTCGCCCTCGGAGTTGTCGAGCAGGCAGGCAACGTGATCCGAGCTCAGATCGATGCCGGTGAGGCTTCCAGCAAGTTGGCGAATGGAATCGGGGTCGACGGGGCCGTCAATCGCGATTGGCTCGCTTGGATCGATTGGCACTGCGTCATCGGCAGCGTCGTCGTCTGTGGCTGTTTCGGTCGAGTCGGTTGACGCGCCGGTCGACTCGGTTGACGCGCCGGTCGACTCGGTAGTGGAGTCTCCCGAGCAGGCAACGGCAAAGACTGACAGGCTCAACAGAACTGCCAGAAGGCGCAAAACACGAATTTGGGGCATCGAATAGCTCTACCAGCTCGCGGCTGGCTCGACGCGCCAGCTCGCAACTTCTGACGCAGTTATTACCCGAAATTCTCGTCGTCTGGGAGGACTAGAAGGTGAGGATCAAAACAACAATTACCACGAGAACAGCAAGTGCAGCGGCGATGATCACGCCGAAGACTCGCTCGGCTTGAGTGTTCTTTGGAGCCGAAGCTGACAGTGAATCCGGATCGTTCGGATCGACGATGTCAGCGCCGGAGGTTCGCAGTGAGTCGACCACTCCATCGATCGACTGACCGGTGGTGTCGACGGTCGTGAAACGATCGAACACGTCGGCTCGCTCGTTGCGGAGGGCATCGATAGTGGCTTCGACGTCGTCGGTGTTGAGCTCGGGGTGCATTGCCAACCCGTCTGCGCGTACGCGCTGAGCAATTTCTTCGGTCGACGCAGTGAGGTGGAAGACCTCGGCGCCGAGCAGCGACACCACGTTGTCTTGGTCGAGCATCGTGGTTGGGGTGGTCGCGATAACGAGGTTTCGTTGAGGTACCAGATCGGCAATCAACGTGCGTTCCGCGTCGAGTCGTGCATCGTCGTCCATCTCCTGGACGTTTCCGAAGCGAGTCAGAAGTTTGGCTCCGAGATCAACAAACTCGCGTCCCGAAAGCGATGCGATCTGACTCCCGACAGATCGCTTGCCAACGCCGGCCAGACCGGTCAAGACAATGTTCGTACGTTGCGAGTCAGACACGTCACAACATTAGGTCGATCAGGTGAGCGCGTCGTGTATCTGGGTGACGATCCCCTTGGCGTCGAGGCCGTATCGGCCGAGGATGATTTCGGGCTTGCCATGGGGGATGTACGTCCGTGGCATTCCGAGCACCCGAATCTCACAGCGCGTCGCGTCGTTACCCAGCGCATGCATGTGCGCTTCGATCTTGTCTCGGAAGCCGTCGCCCGCCCCACCGTTTCGCAGGCCATCTTCAACCGTGACGACCAGCCGGTGCTTCGCAGCGTCTTCGATCATTGCGGGGTCAGGTGGTGACACAACACGGGGGTCCCAGACCGTTGCGTCGACGCCGCGCTCGGCCAACAGCTCTGCTGCTTCGAGGGCGTCGGCCAACATCTTGCCGACGCCAATGATGCACACGTCGGAGCCCTCGCGGGCCTTGCGGGCGTGGAGCCCAACGCCCACCTCGGCTTCGGTGACCGACGGAGCGGGTTGTTTTGTCCAACGGATCATCGCGGGACCGTCGGTGCACAACTCGACCGCGTCGGTCAGTTGCACGCCAAGCTCTTGATAGCTCGACGGCGCAAACACGGTCATGCCCGGGACCTTCGTGAAGAGCACCATGTCGAGCAGGCCGTGATGGGAGGCGCCGTCGGATCCGGTAACCCCGGCTCTGTCGAGGCAGAAGATGACGGGTTGGCGGTGCAGGCCAACATCCATGTTGACCTGATCGAACGCGCGGGACATGAACGTCGAGTAGACGGCAACGACCGGCCGCAGGCCACCCATGGCCATTCCTGCCGAGGCCGTGACCGCGTGCTGTTCGGCAATGCCGACGTCGTAGGTGCGATCCGGGAACCGTTCGCGGAACGGCAACAACCCGGTCGAGTCGGGCATGGCAGCAGTGATTGCGACGAGCTCGGGATGTTGCTCGGCGAGCTTGATGAGGGTTTCGGTGAATGCCTGGGTGTACGAACCTGCCTTGACGCCGGAGGTGTCGTGCATGTTCTTGATGGGGTCGTTCTCGGCGGGCGCGTATCCCCGGCCCTTTTGGGTCAGCACGTGAACAACGGTCGGGCCGTCGAACTCTTCTGCGTTGCGCAGCGCTGCCTCAAGGCCCTCGATGTCGTGGCCGTCGAAGGGGCCTAGATAATGCACACCGAGGTTCTCAAAGAAAGCGGGCGGCTCCCACATATGGCGGATAGCGGCCTTCGTGGCGTGGATGCCTCGTTCGATGTGATCGCCGACCCACGGGATGTTCTCAGCGATCTGTTCCATCTTTGCTTGGCGACGCATGTACACCGGGTTCGAGCGGATCTTCACGAGTGAATCGGTGAGCAATGAGACGGTGGGGGCGTAGCTGCGGCCGTTGTCGTTCAAGATGACGGTCACGTTCGACTTGGAATGCCCGAGGTTGTTGATGCCTTCGTAGGCCATGCCGCCGGTGAGTGCTCCATCGCCAATGATCGCGATGATGCGTCGACCCGAACCCATCTCGGATTGTTCGGCGGTCGCGAGACCGTGTGCGTAACTCAGGACGGTCGAGGCGTGGCTGTTCTCGATCCAGTCGTGTGGACTCTCTTCTCGCGACGGGTAACCACTAATGCCGTCGGCTTGGCGCAGCTCATCGAAGCGTGGCGCACGACCCGTCAGCATCTTGTGCACGTACGTCTGATGGCCGGTGTCCCACAGGAGGATGTCCTGGGGTGATTCGTACACGCGATGCACGGCCATCGTTAGTTCGACCGCACCCAAATTCGAACCGAGATGGCCGCCGGTTTTGGACACCGAAGAGACAATGAGCTCGCGAATCTCCTCGGCGAGCGCGTCCAGTTCGTCGTAGGTGAGGTTCGCCAAGTCTTCGGGACCGGAGATGGTCGAGAGCAACATCGCTCGTCACGTTATCGGAACGGTCGTCTACGGCACAGACGCGAACAATGGAGATGCGGAAGCGTCAAGCGGTCAGCGAGACCGATACGCCGTCGTTGCTCGACTCGTTGGCCGATTCGCTGCGTGGCGCACGCAACGGAAGCTGTGCAGCGAGCTCGCGGTTTTCGGCCGGATCGAGGACCGCGTGTTGGACACACGCGGGCAC
>CAZMYN010000119.1:0-9820 GCA_964570495.1 uncultured Acidimicrobiales bacterium
TGGCGACGATCTCAAAGTCGGGAAGCTCGGCAATGCACGATGGGCACCAGGACGCAAAGAAGTTCAGGACAACCGGACCTTCCGGGAGATCGCTGAAGGATTGGATCTCGCCGTTGAAGTCTTCGAAGTCAAAGTCGACGGATTCGAAGTTCGTGTTCTCGATCTCGCCTGCCTCAACATCGGGGGCGAGCGGTTCGTCGCCAAGACTGATTGTTTCGGAGCCGGAGGAGCCGCACGCCGCGGCGATCAATGCGAATACAAAGAGCAGCGCGACGAGCCGAGGACGACCGGTAGCTGTCTTTGTTGTGTCTGACTGGTCCATGTGAAATTTCTTTCAGTGGGAGGGACAACGGCATCAACCCCCAGTATCGGCGCTCAGATTCCCCGTCGTTGGTAAGAAACCAGTTAGTTCATTGGCTGTTTCGAACCGCGTCTGCTCTACATTCGGCACCGTGGCAAACAATTCAACAGCCAAGTTGGTAGTTCCAGGCGCCTCTCAATTGGTAAATCAGCCGACTTCGGGGCGTACATACTCGACGAATCGGCGAGTCTCGATTGCCGATGCATCACCGGACGGACGCATGGAACTCGACGCGATTGCACGGTTTTTGCAAGATGTCGGAAACGACGACACCGACGACGCAGGGTTCTCCGAGCTGGGGTTGGCATGGGTGGCCCGGCGAGCCACGATCGAGGTTCGCGTGGCTGCTGCACCCCGAGAGCTGCTGTCGATGACCACGTGGTGTTCTGGCACGGGTAAGCGCTGGGCGGAGCGACGGACGAGCTTGCGTGGCGATTTCGGCGCCCAGATCGAATCTGCCGCGGTATGGGTACACCTCGACCGAACGACGGGCCGACCTTCCCCGTGGGGCGACGACTTCGCATCGACCTACCTCGAAGCCACCGGCGCACGCCACATCGATGCACGGCTACGCCATGACAAAGAACTACCTGACACCGAGAACAAGCCCTGGCAGTTTCGTGCGACCGACATGGACGGCTTTGGCCATGTCAACAACGCCGCCTACCTCGCAATCGCCGAAGAGTTCCTCGCCATTGGCGAGCCGCTGCGAATCGAGATCGAGTGGCGCGGTCCAAGCCAAGCCGACGAGGCGCTGCGCGTTGCACACCGCGCCGACGACGGCTTCGATCAGTTGTGGGTCAGTAGCGATGATGGCGACCTGCGGGCAACGATCACCGTGGCAGCGCTTTGAGCGAAGGCCAGCTCAGGGATTGAGCAACGAACGGTCCCAGTCGCTGTCTTCACTACTTCGTGCGTAGCGCAGTCGATCGTGCAGTCGACTCGGTTGGCCTTGCCAGAATTCGAGCTCGAGCGGGCGGAGTTGGTATCCACCCCAATCCGGTGGGCGCGACACCTCGGAGCCTTCGAAGCGGGCCGTGACCTCATCGAGCCGGCTCACCAGGTCGGCTCGACTCGCCAGCTCGGCGCTCTGGTCACTCGCCCACGCACCGAGTTGGCTGCCGCGCGGTCGACCAGCGAAGTAGGCGTCTGACACCTCGGGCGCCACCTGTGACACAACGCCCGCCACACGGACCTGTCGATGCAGCGAATGCCAGTGGAACGTCAGCGCGGCGCGACCCGAGTGTTCGATTTCTTGTGCCTTGGACGAGGTGTAGTCGGTGTAGAAGACAAAGCCTGCGGTGGTGACGCCGCGCAACAGGACCATCCGGCCGCGTGGTTGGCCCGAAGCGTCGACCGTCGAGAGCACCATCGCGTACGGCTCGGGGTCCACCGACTCCTGAGCATCGACGAACCACGACTGGAACTGGACGATTGGATCGTCATCCATCGCCGCGAGATCGATCCCCTCTGCCTCGTAGCTCATTCGTTGATCGGACAAGTCCATTGGTGCAGTTTCGCAGAACTAAGGTGCCCCTATGGGACGCAGCGGTCTGCTCGTGCTCGTCGGCGTGGGCGGTGCCGCCGGAGCGCTTGTGCGCTGGGGAATACACGAGGCCTGGACGACCGGCGCTTTTCCGTGGGCGACGCTGCTCGTCAACATTCTTGGCTGCGCACTTCTCGGCGTCATCACCGCGGGTGCGTTCTCGCCCTCGGCGAAACGTCTTGCCGGTACTGGGTTTGCTGGCGGGCTCACGACGTTTTCTACGTTCACCGTCGAGATCGTCGAGCTGCTCGATGCTGGCCGCGCCGGGCTCGCGGTTCTCTATCTGGTGGTGTCGCTGATCACCGGCGTGGCCGCCTTCGTCCTCGCTCGGTCAGCTGCTGGCGGACCAGCGATCGAGGCTCCGGCATGATTGGCGTACTCGTGATCGTCGCGGCCTTTGTCGGTGCGCTCGTCCGGGCGCTCGTCACCGACCTCGATGCCAGCTTCACGCGTCAGATGTACGGCACGGCCGTCGTGAACATCGTGGGCTCGTTTGTCCTGGGTCTGCTCGTCGACTCGTCGATGGAGACATTCGCCGTCGTCGGAATCGGTGGCCTCGGCGCAATGACCACGTTCTCGACCTACATCTCCCAGGTTGACTCGCTCCATCGAGAATCCAAGACCTCCGCTGCGATCTTGTACGGGCTCGGGTCGGTGGTTGCGGGAATCGCGGCGGCGTATCTCGGCTGGTTGATCTAGCTGACGCGAGGTTGTCGTGCTCGCAGCGGCCAGGCCCACACCACTCCAGCACCGATGACGACCACCATGAGAACGAGCATGGTGATCCAGCCAATCGAGTCGTCGCCCCACGATGCCCCGAACGCCACGATTGGTAGAACCGGCCAGATCAATTTGAGTATCGACACGCGAGCGAAGGACTCGGGGCTCGCAGAGGGCTCACTCGACCGGTACGTCCCGACGACTCCGGCCACAAAGAGCAGCAGCCCTACCGGCAACAAGACCAATCCGGCGAGCCTTCCGAAATCGCCGGTGGCCTCGAACACGATGGCGCCTATAAGCAGGGCACCGACGCTCAGACCAAGAGCGACGATTCCACTGGTCGACTTGCGACGACTCACCACACCCAAACCAACAGCGGCCACAATCCACGCAAGCAGCATGTAGCCAGTGGTGGCCCAGGGGAACTGATGTAGCGACGCGATCGACGGCGTAAAGCTGCCATCGACGTTTCGGATGATCGGGTACCGATCGGACATGGCAATGAACGCTCGTCCGTCACCTGACCACGCAATGTCGGTGCCTCGGTAGAACTCTGGCCGTCCAACGCCCTCGCGCTCCGAGCCCACCGGCTCCCAAAATCCACCGTCATCGACTTCCCATTCGCGCGTGAACGTGGTTCCGCCATCGAGCGACACATCGACTCCGCTCTCTGGCACTAGTCGAACGCAGACCCGCTCGTCGTTGGGGTTGCAGGATTCGGCGGTCAGCGACCAGACAACGTTCTCGACTTGAGGATCGATCTGCCAGCGCCCGGACCCGGTCGTTTCGAGAATCGCGGTGATCTCGGAGTGATCGATGGCGGACGCGCGTTGACCAACGACGATCGTTCCCTCATCGGTGAGTTCGACAAAGTCGACGAGCGCGCTGCCATTGGTTTCGGGGTCCAGTGACTGCCCGGCGACCGCCGACGCGAACACAACAAATCCAGCCGACGCGAGCACACCTATGGCGAGGAGCACCTCAACAAACTTTGCGGCTCGACTCATCACACGATCGTACGCTCAGTACCGACGACAAATCCGTCACATCAGCGCCGTCCACAAGGCATCGGGGAGTCCCGCACCGCTATCGTAGATACATGGGAGCAACGGGTGAACATTTCGACCAGAACAAGGGCCTCTTTGCGGGAAGCCAAGCCCTAACCTTCGACGACGTTCTCGTCGTGCCGGGCTACAGCGAGGTCTTGCCCGACAACGTCGACACGACAACGAAACTCGGCAACATCGAGTTCAAGGTTCCGCTGCTGTCCGCAGCGATGGATACCGTCACCGAGGCCTCACTCGCAGTTGCGATGGCACGCGAGGGCGGCATTGGCATCCTGCACCGAAACCTCTCCCCCGAAGCGCAAGCCGAGCAGGTCGATCTGGTCAAGCGCGCCCAGGCCGGAATGATCTCCAATCCGATCTCGCTCTCGCCAGCTGCAACGCTCGCCGACGCTGAAGAGCTCATGGGTCGCCACAAGATCAGCGGTGTCCCGATCTGTGAAGACGATGGTCGCTTGGTGGGCATCCTCACGAACCGCGACGTGCGCTTTTGTACAACCGATGAGTACTCGAAGTCGGTCACCGAATTCATGACGTCGGACGACCTCGTGACCGCACCATCGGGCACGACCCTCGAAGAGGCCAAGGCAATCCTTCACGAACACCGGATTGAGAAGTTGCCGTTGGTCGATAAGGCAGGCGTGCTGGTCGGGTTGATCACCGTCAAGGACATCGACAAGCGAATCGAAAAGCCCAACGCCAGCCTCGATGACTCCGGCCGTCTTCGCGTCGGCGCTGCGGTTGGCGTCACCGACACGATCGAACGAACCGAACTGCTCGCCGAAGCCGGCGTCGACATGATCGTCATCGACACCGCCCACGGACACACCGCCGGCGTCATCGGGGCAGTCCAAACAATCAAGGAGCGGTGGCCCGACATCGTCGTCGTTGGAGGCAACGTTGTCACCGGCGAGGGCGTCGACGCACTCGTGGCCGCTGGCGCCGACGCCGTCAAAGTCGGCGTCGGAGCAGGATCGATCTGCACAACCCGGATCGTCGCCGGTGCGGGTATGCCGCAGATGACCGCAATCTATGAGTGCGCGCAGGCCGCACGCTCGCACGGAATTCCGATCATCGCCGACGGAGGTGTCGTTACTTCGGGCGACATCGTCAAGTGCTTCGCCGCTGGTGCCCACGCAGTAATGGTCGGCAACCTTCTCGCTGGCACCGACGAAGCGCCCGGCGATCTCGAACTCGTCGATGGCGCAATGTGGAAGACCTACCGCGGCATGGGCTCAGCCGGAGCAATGCGCGGACGCGCAGCCGACCGCTACGGCTCTGGTCAGGCACCCGGCAAGCATGTCCCCGAGGGCGTCGAGGCACGGGTCCGCTACGCCGGTTCAATCTCGGATCTCATTGGCCAGATGGCGGGCGGTCTGCGCTCGGGTATGGGCTACGCAGGCGCCGCGAACATCACCGACCTTCGAACCGGCAGCCGCCTCATCCGCATCACCCAGTCCGGCTTGCGCGAAAGCCACCCCCACGACGTCGCTGTCATGCGCGAAGAGTAGCGCCGACTGGAGCCGCTGATGGCTTAGGCTCAAAGGGTGATAGATCTTCGAAAACTGGACGATCAGGAGTACCGCGCCGGTGCCATCATTAAGGGCGCGACCGAGGAACAACTCGGGGCCTTGGCATCGGCAGAGTCATCCCGGAAGTCGGCAATGACCGTGCTCGAGGATCTCCGGGCCGAGTGCAATTCGCTCTCCAAGGAAATTGGCCAGGCTTCGCCCGAGGACCGCCCCGCGAAGATCGAGGCAGCCAACGCCTTGAAAGTGGATCTGAAAGCGAAAGAGGCAGAGTACGCCGAGCTGCAAGAGGCTGTTCTCGCACTGATCTTGGAAGTGCCGAACCCGGCTCACCCTTCGGTGCCAGCGGGTAAAGAAGCAGACTTCGAACTCATCGCCACGGTTGGCGACCAGGCACCACCGCCCCCGATGGACCACGCCGACTACGGCGCTGCAATGGGATGGGTCAATACCGAGAAGGGCGCTGATGTCAGCGGCTCTCGATTCGCCTACCTCATGGGCCAAGCCGTGTTGCTCGAGTTCGCGCTCATCCAGTGGACGATGCAAAAGCTCGTCGCTCGTGGGTTCATCCCGACCGTTCCTCCTGTTCTTGTTCGCGAACAGATGATGATCGACGCGGGCTTCTTCCCGACCGACCGCAACCAGGTCTACGACGTCACTGCCGACGAACTCTTCCTCGTTGGAACCTCTGAGGTCCCCCTCGCTGGTCTGCATCGCGCCGACCGCCTAGACGCGGCCGACCTTCCCCTTCGCTATGCCGGGTTCTCGTCGTGCTTTCGCCGCGAAGCTGGCACCTACGGCAAGGACACGCGGGGCATCTTTCGCGTGCACCAGTTCGACAAGGTCGAGATGTTCATCTGGAGCGACCCGTCGAAGTCGTGGGAGGAACACGAGTACCTGCTTGAGATCGAGCGCGAGATCTTGGACGAGCTCGAATTGCCGTATCGGATTATCAACGTCGCTGCGGGCGATCTCGGCAATGCCGCTGCCAAGAAGTACGACTGCGAGGTGTGGCTGCCCTCCGAAGGCGCCTACCGCGAGATCACGTCGTGCTCGAACTACACCGACTACTCAGGACGTCGCCTCGGCACTCGCGTCAAGGGCGACTCGGGATCCGAGGTCGTGCACACGTTGAACGGCACCGCGTGTGCGGTTGGACGCATGCTCGTCTTCTTGATGGAGCACCGCCAAGAGGCCGACGGCAGCTTCTCGGTACCCGAGGTATTGCAACCGTTCTGCGGGTTCTCCACCGTCGAGGCGCCCAGCTAGGACCCTCGTGGACAACTCCGGAGGTATGACGTTCTCTGAGCTGTTGACCCAGCCCGGAGTGCGCGAGGAGGTCGAGCTGCGCGGCCGCTTTGGCTTTCTTGCCTATCACGGCGGCTCGGTCGAACGGGTCACGTCGCTGATTGCACGCCGGGCAGCCGAAGCGTCCAGCGCGACGTACTACAACATCGATCAACCGCCAGAGAAGCCGTTGCACCTGCCCTCGACCCGCTTCCGTCCCGAAGAGAGCCCCGCGCTCGCGTCGGTGATTGAACACTGCGAGGTGATCTGCACCGTTCATGGGTACGGGCGCGAGATGACCAAGCAGTTCTTGTTGTTGGGCGGGCAGAATCGAGAGCTCGCCGAGGCCATCGGCACCGAGCTCAGTAATCGGCTGGACGAGAAGTACCGCGTCATTACCAATCTCGAAGAGATTCCCCGCGAGCTGCGAGGTGTCCATCCCGAGAATCCGGTCAATCTGCCTGCGGGCAAAGGTGTGCAGCTCGAACTCCCACCTGGCGTGCGTTGGAACTTCGATGCGCGCAGCTGGGGCGACGCCGACGGTCTCGAACCAACCGACACGATCGAGTCAATCATCGAGGCGCTCGCCGTGGCGGCATCGAACTGGATGTCTGCGAACGAGTAGTGATCTACGACGCAGCGTCGTCGTAGTCGGTCGGATCGAACCGTGGATCGACTTCGCCTGGTTCGAGCTTGACCATCATCAGATCGATGGCGCTCCAGAGTGTCTTCGAGATTGGATGGAAGACGATAGCGAAGATTGCAATGACAACCGACGCTCCAAGCGCGAGGCGAAACGCGGGCAGGTCTTCGCCAAAGACAATGGCGCTCACCACCATGAGGATCAGCAGTAAGCCAAAGGTCGCGATCGTGTTGAGACCAACCGCACCCACGAAGTGGCCTTCCTTACGTTCGATTGGAAAGTCGCAGGTCTTACAGCGGGGAACGACCTGAATCCAACGTTTCGTAAGACGATTGGTTCCACAGACTGCACAGCGGCCCGTCAACCCACGCAGAAACATCTTCGCGCGAGAGGCAGGCCGCGCACCGGGCGTTGCCACTACTTCGCGCTGGAGGCCGGTCCGGCTTTCTCGAATTCCTTCGTGACGTCGTCGTAGGTGAGAGGTCGAATGACGTGCTTCTCCAAGTCAGCAGCACGCTCGGCGTTGGCCCACTTGAAGAACCGGGTAGCGATGAGCACCCAAAGGAACAAGCCGCCAAACACCTTCATGATGAAGCCAGCGGCCTGTTGATCGGCAACGACGTCGATGCCCCACAGCCGCACGGCCGTGTCGTATGCCGGGTAGACGACGTTGTCGGCAAAGGTGAGCCAACCTGCGGGAACCGTGGGGATGATCGACAACAAGAACAGGTAGAGCATCTGGCCAGGAGGCGATAGGCGAAGCTCTGGGAGTGGGCCCAACACTGGCAGCCACATGAGCAGCGCCGAGCTGAACATCAGGAGATGAATGCCGTAGTGGAAGGCACCGGAGTCGGCGGACAGCTGCACAATGCCATTCCAGTGAGTGAGTGCAGCGAGCAGGTTGAAGCTGAGGCCTGCAACGATCGGCTTGGCGAGCTTGCCGACCAACGTCCGTTCCTGATCGCCGCCACCAAGAATCAATCGGGCGAGCCACTCAGGTGTTGCCTTGAGAAACAGAATCGGGATGAAGAACGTGATCAGCATGTGCTGAACCATGTGCACCGAATACAGGTACTGCTCGGCAATGTCGTGCAAAGGCCAATCAGCAGCGATCGCGAGGGTGATAACACCTCCCGCGAAATAGCGCTTCTGCTTCGTGCTGACGATCTCGAAGGATTCGCCATCTGCGAGCTTCGTGCTCGCGGCAACTTTCGGTCCGATTACTCGGGTGGCATAGAAACCAAGGCCGATGACAGCCGCGAGAAGGAGCCAAACCTCAGGATGAGGCTTCCAACTCCACGGGTCGATCTGCCCAAGGATCAAGATTCGTCTTCCAGGCTTCTCAAGAAGTCTTCTTGACCTTCCCAGAATCCAGTGTCTTCGAAGCCATCGTTCCAGAAGTTGAACTCGAAGGCCGACAACATGATCCAATACACCGCAATCGCGAGGATCAACCCAGCCGCGAACAGCTGCCACAGAATGGGCTTGTCGAACTTGAGGTGCATGAAGAACGCGCCGACGATCCAGAACTTGATGATCATCAAGACGATCAGGCCAATCTTGACAAACCCAGATCCGAAGCTCTCCGTGAGCCACTCCTCGATCACGAACATCACGATCTCGACTGCGGTGAGCAGAGCGAGGACTATCGCGATGAAGACGTACCTCTTGTCGCTCGGGTGGTCGTGCGCGTGATCATGGTCGTCGTGATCATGATCGTGAGTGGTGGTATCGGTGGCGGTCATAGTTCTGTCCTAACCGATCGGAATGAGGTAGATGACGGTAAAGATAATCACCCAAACAATGTCGACGAAGTGCCAGTACAGACCGACAAGCTCGACAGTTTCAGACTTCTCTTTGCCCAACCCACTGTTACGAGTTCCGAAGACGGTGCCGAGCAGCATCAAGATGCCAACGCTTACGTGGACGCCGTGGAATCCGGTGAGGGTATAGAACGCTGAGGTCCAGGTGTTGGTCGAGTAACCGAGGCCTTCCGCCTCGAACTCGGTGAATTCAAACACCTGACCACCGATGAACACCATGCCCAAGAAGGCCGTGATAAGCAGCCAGATTCGACCAGCACGCTCGTCGTCACGGTTCACTGCCGACAGTGCGAGAACCATGGTCAGCGAACTCATCAACAGCACGAACGAACTGAGCGAGGTGAACGGGATATCGAATACTTCGCCCGGGCTCTCGAACTCGGTGCCATCGCTGATGTTTGTGCGATAGAGCAGGAACGATGAGATCAGCGCGCCGAACAGCAGGCAATCCGACGCCAAGAACAGCCACATGGCCAACTTGTTGTTGGAGATTCCGGTGTTCGTCTCGAGATCGCCGTGCTCACCATGGTCGCCGTGATCACCATGATCGTCGTGCTCAACTGCAATTGTTGCGTTAGCCATCGTCGGTCTCCGCTTCTGCGCCGGCAGTGACGAGCTCGGCGTCGAGGTCTTCATTACCTGCGTCTAGAGCGTCGGTGTCGGTGCCTTCGATCTCGTCAGGGTCATCGTCGCTGCCGTGATCGTCGTGGTGGTCGTGCGCTGCGTTGGGATCGTCAGGATGCTCGAAGATCCAGCCGACCATTCCGTAGATGAGTAGCGCTCCGCCAGGGATGCATAGCCACAGGCTGTAGATCAGGCCGTAGGCAATGACGGGCAGGCCAAGGGC
>CAZMYN010000120.1:0-9782 GCA_964570495.1 uncultured Acidimicrobiales bacterium
TCGGCCGGGATGTCGGGGTCGGTGGCTACAGCGAAGACGCTGACGGTGTCGCCCTCGGCATCGGTCTGGGGGCCGATTGGGCTCAGTACCGGTGGCCGATTGATCTCTGCGACGACCACCGCTTCACTCAGCTCCGATGTCAAATTCGAACTGTTGGTAAGAGTCGAGCTGAAGAATGCGCCAGCCGTCGCGCTCTCGCGAATGATGACCTGGGTAGGGTTCGAGCCAGCGACCACGGTATGTGAGCCGAGGTAGACCTCCGCTTCGCCAAATCCCGAGTTGTCGGGGCTGCTGCTTTCGAACAACTCGAGGGTGTAGGTACCCGAGTCGACATCCAACTCGAACGTGATGTCCCACAGCCCGCCGCCGACGTCGACGATGTCGACGATCGTTGGGTAGTTCAGATTGTCGTTGACCTCACCAAAGCCGTCTCGGTCACCTGGGTCGTTGCGCGTGGGCCCATCGTCGTTGAGATCGATTCCGAGGCCCGCGTTGTTGAAAAATGTGTTTCGGCTAATCCTCACATCGGTGGGCCTGAAGAGCGTGCGGTCAATAGCGAGACCGTCCCCGCCGTTGTTCGAGATTGCATTGTCTTGAACCCTTGTCGATCGGAAGCTGTCGGTGATCTCGACGCCATCGCCGCTATTGCCTGCAGGCGTGCCATCGGGAAGTTGGCCGATGTAGTTCGAGTCGACGTTGTTGCCAGAGCCCGAGTTGAAGATATCGATACCCGCGCTTCCCGCTCCGATGATCGTGTTCGCGTTGTTTGGCAAGCCGATCTGCACATCCGACGAGGCGTCCACTCCAATGTTGTCGGCCTGGCTATCGGCGATGAGGTTGTTCGTGATCGTCACATTCTCGACATCTCGGACCTCGATCCCATCGACGCTGCTGTTCTCGATCGTGTTGTTGTCGATCGTGGTGTCCGACGAGTCGTTCAAGACTCGGATGCCATTCTCGTTGCCTGCGGGCGAACCGTCGATAGACGTTCCGATCGTGTTGTACGAGATGACCGTGCCCGTGGTGCCGTTGCCGTTTACCCAGATGCCTGCCGGAGAGTTGTTCCCAATGATGTTTCCGTCGGCGGGGGAGCCTCCAACGAGCACGTTCGATGCGCCGTCGGCCACGGTGATACCTCCACCGTTCCCGCCCGCTGATCCGTCGGGCAGAATGCCGACGTAGTTGTTGGTGATCGTGACGTTGTCTGCGCGAGCCTCGATCCCAGTGAGGGGGAAGTTGGTGACTGCAATGTCACTAATGGCCGAGTCTGGCGCCCCGGCGACGAAATAGAACCCTCGGTCACTCGAACCTGTGAGGAGTTGGCCATCTACCGAGATCACCGGTTCATCCACCCAGTCCGGCTGGCTCGATCCATCGATGACCAGAGTGTCGGAGATAAGTGGCAATGCTGACCCGGTTGTGGCGCCAACGTCGATCGACCAGACGTCTGGCGCACCAGGCAAGCTCGTAAAGCCGGCATCGGCCTGGGGGATGTTGAACGTGATCGTCTCCGCCCCTGTGGCTGCGTTGGCTTCCTCGATCGCTGCGCGCAGCGTGCATTCGGTGTCGTTGACCGAGTTGAGCTCACCCGTCCAGCAGAACCCATCGCCCGGATTGATGTCGGGTAGGTCTCTTGTTGAGTTCACGACCGGTGGGGCGGGGGTACTTGCGGGAACTGTTGCCTGGTTGCCAAATTCAGATGCCGGACCATCTCCAGTTTCTGCGAGATGCGCGGTGAGGATGTCTCCCGTTGCAGCCGTGACCGGAGACGTCGTGGTGTACTGAGCAGCGCCGCCGGGGTGGTCCACCAACTGGGTTCCCACCAAGACTTCGCCCTCACCGAAGAAGTTGCCGTCAACGTTTCCCGAGGGGTTGTTGTAGATCCGGACGAGGTACTCCGCGGCCGGTGCCGTGAGTTCGTACTGGACGAGGAAACCTGACCCGGCAGAAACAACGTTGAGGATCTCGGGATAGTTGAGCAGACCGTTGGGCCCGCTGTCGGCATCGCCGGGATCGTTCACCGTGAAACTGTCTGCCCCGAGATCGATGCCTTGTTGGCCGTTGTTGTCGAACGAGTTCTGCGCAATGCCGATGACCCCGGTGGTGTCGGAGGTAACGGCGACGCCGTCATGGGCGTTGTGGTGAATGGTGTTGTCGGCAATCCGGACGTCGGCGGTCTGGCTTTCGATGAAAATGCCCGTTGCACCGTTGCCGAGGTCTGTTTGCCCCGCGGCGTTGAGGCCGATGAGGTTGTGTTGGATATTCGCGGTTCCGGCTCCAGAGAGATGAATGCCGTTGGACCGGTTTTCGGCAATGGTGTTCGGTTGTCCCGCAGTGCCGATCACGGTGTTGTCCGTGAGGCCGGTCACGAAGATGCCCGTGCCTCGGTTCGAGAACGTCAAATCGCCCGCTGGGTTGGTTCCGACAATATTTCCGAAGATCTCAGTTCCGGCAGCGTCGATGACGTGGATTCCGCTGCGGAGGTTTCCGCCAATGACGTTTCCCGAAACGACGTTGTTGGGTGAGCCCTCGATCAACACGCCATCAAAGCGGTTCCCCTTCGAAAAGTTGAGATCCGGTTGGCCGCCGATGTTGTTGTTCTCGACGATGTGGCTACCGCCCGATCCTTCGAGCAGCACACCCGAAATGTTGTTGCCCGACGCCACGTTGTCTCGGATCACAACACCCGTTGCATCGGTCACCACCACACCGTTCATATTTGGGCGTCCAGCGCCGAATGCGGTAACGCCCAAATAGTTGTTGGAGATCTCGCTACCGTCTCCTCGAACCCAGATGCCTGGGCCCGAGTTGTTGCCGACAACCAAAAACCCGTGAATGGCCGAATTCGACGCCGTCGGTCCGATCTGAAGAGTGAATGGGTTCGGGTTCCCCGACCCCTCGATCAAGATGACGGGCGGACCTCCGAGCACCCATCCGGGCTGAGTGCGACCGTCGATGACCGCAGACGATGACAGCGGGTCGAGACCCTGCGTTGTCTGAATTGTCCATACTCCGTTGTTGTGGCCCGCTTCGCCCGGCGGCATGTTGAACTCGATAGCGGTCGCCGAACCAGCGTTCACCTCTTGGATTGCCGCGGCGAGCGTGCACTCGTCGGCCCCAGCGCTATTCGACGTGCCCGTGAAGCAGGCGCCGTCGCCAGGGGACACGTCGGGAGTCTGCTCGGTCGAGTTAACAATCAGAGTCGATCCTTGGGCAGAAGCTGCTTGAGCGAGGAGGGCACCGCTCAGCGCGATTATTGCGAGCAGGCCAATCGCCGTTCGCAGCGAAGACCTAGGCGCGCGCCAAGAGGTGGCTGAGTCTCGCATCAGACCGGGGTCTGTGCGCGCGGCGTCTGTCGTGGAACTCATTCACGTTCCAAATCGGCGGAAATCATGTCATTTTCAGTAGTTCAGGCGACCTATCGGTCCCCTGACCGACCCCCAAATGTGGGGTACCTACGCGGCTGCGTCGACCTTGAGGGCCGCGGGGAGGCTCTTGTCGGGGGAAGCCAGCGGAGAGACATTGCTCCGAGGCAATTCGACGATGAGCGAGGTCTTTCCCTCGTCACGGTGGTAGCGGAGTTGTCCGCCCAGGGATTCGGTGGCTTCGCGAGCTGCGAGGAGACCAAATCCGTAGGTACCACTCAGAAGGTTTCCTCGGGTTGCGTAGTCGTTGTCGTGAATGATCGCGTCCTCAACCACTTCAGGGAGTCCTGGGCCGGAGTCCGAAACCGTAATTACGACCTCGCGCTCTTCGGTTTGCACGTCGAGGGTGACGGGCGACTCTCCATGAGTAACCGCGTTATGCAGCAGCTCGATGAGCAACAACGAGATCTGCTCGTTATCACCATGCACGAGCGCGTTGTTGGCGGACTCGTCGTTCACGGTGACCGGGTGGCCAATCGTGCGGGTGACTTCAATCGCCACCTCGCGTACGTCGATTTCCTGGTTGTGGAATGTGCGGACCGAGCCGTTCAATGCTGCAACGTGCTCGAATCGTAGAGCCGACCGCAGCAGTTGATCGGAGTATGCACCATCGGGAAGACGGTCGATCACCGTGCGGAGGTTGGCAGCTTCCTTCGACACTGCCGCCGACATCGCAAGCGACGTAGCGGTGGTGTTTTCGTAGGCATGCTCAAGCTGTCGTGCACGGCGAGGTGTTCGTCGCAGCGCTTCGAAGATGTAGAGGGCGGCTGATGGCACAACGAAAGCAACGACGAAGGTTGCGATCGTGCTGATCACGTTCATCAGGTCGTTGTCCGAACGCAGTCCATCAAGAGCTACTTCCTGCTCGGAGCGAAGAACCGCAGACAACGCGTCGAAGGTCTCGCCAACCCTGAGCTCGGAAACATCCAACTCTTCGCCGGTGGCGGTGCCCGAAACAATTAGTTCGGATTGCTCGTTTGCCGCGCTTTCGTAGTTTGCGAAGGCAGCCCGGACATCAGCGGTAGTTGTGTCGTCGAAGTCACGTTCGACAGCGTCGAGCGCCTCGGCTGCGCTTTCGACTGTTGGCTCAACAACCTCTGGGCGGTCGGGGCTGAGCTTTGCCACGCGGAAGGCAATCGAGAGTTCGGCGCGAGAGGTCGTGACGACTCGGAGTTCCTCGATGATGCGAACCGATCGTTCCGCCTGAGCCGAGACCGATCGGGCCTGACTCGCAACAGCGAACACGGTTGCGGCGAGGGCGAGCAAGGTAAGCCCACCGATGATCGAGATGACGAAGGCGCGGTTCCTGGTCGACTCGTTGAATGTTTCTCGACGACGACTCATGATGCTTCCTGTTGCAAGAGTGCTTGACTTGATGAGGCAATTCGGAGGCCGCCACCTGCGCGCTTGGCTTGGTACATGGCGTGGTCGGCTTGGGAGATCAGTTGGTCAGCGTCAAGACCGTCGGAATGAACAGCGAGACCAACACTTGCGCCGACTTGAGCGTGATGCCCGTCGACTTCCATGGGCTGGGAGATTGCTTGGCCAACAGCAACACCAAAGTCGGTGAGTCCATCGGCTGAATCAAAGAGCGTGACCGGCACGAGGATGATGAATTCGTCGCCGCCCATACGGCCGGCGAGGGCGCCGGGGCGATTCAGCGATCGAAGTCGATCGGCAACGTTGATCAATGCAGCGTCGCCAGCCTTGTGACCGTAGGTGTCGTTGATTTCCTTGAAACCGTCGAGGTCGAGGAAGAACAAGGCCGTTTCGGCTCCTTGTGCAATCCGTTCTTCGAGCGTGCTCAGGACGAAATCGCGGTTCGCAAGGCCGGTAAGTCCGTCATGGCGAACCTCATAGAGGAGCTGATCGGAGTGTTCCTTTGCGTCGGCGAGAAGAGTTGCGGCGTGATGGATCTCTCGAGCGTGGCCAGCGAGCAAGGCAAGCGCTCGAAGTTCCTGCTCTGTCGAGGGGCGACGCTTCGACCACACACGCAAGACAGAACTTTCGGTGCTGCCTTCCTGGTTCTCCGAGCTGATTTGTACAGCGTGACCCGAAGCCAAATCGTGGGTGTGGAGAAGCTGTCCGAAATCCTCGCTGCGTTCGGTGATCGATACCAGGCTGGTCGCGTTTGCGTCTCGCGTCATGATGTCGAGCGGAGGCAAACGGAACGGCCCACTCGAGTGGCTGCCGTGCGAAGTGAGCGAGCCGTCCTGGTTCCTGATGACGACGTCTGCGTGGTCGTAGCCGAGCGTCACCGCGCTGTGCGATACCGACTCAAGGACCGATTCGACCGAGTTCTCTTGGGACATATCGCTCGCTGCCTGGGCAATGCGGCGAAGACGATCTGAAATTTGATCGGCGCTACGGCGAGCATCGGAAAGTTGATCGATTCGCTGCTGGGCGCTGTCGGAAAGAAGTGCAGCAGGTCCGCTGACGAGAAGAACAGCAAACACCTGTTGGACTGCGAACGTGAGCGTCTCGACTCCGGGGTCTTCGGAAATTCGCAGTGATAGACGCATTGCGAGGAAGGCGAGGCTGAGCCCGATCCAAACCATTGCTGCGGGGAGCATCGAGAAGAGAACCGCTGTTTCGAGGACGGGCACGATAAGTGCAATCCAGGCCAACGGCGATGTTTCGGCATCGATCATTGCCATAACGCCGATAGCGAGAGCGGAGTCCAGGAGGATCAGCGTCCATGGCCGGTGGAGAAAGACCGAGTGGCCACGGTGGTTCAGTGCAATCGTGCGAACTGCGGAGAAGAAGCCAAGAGCAGCAACAACGATGAAGGAGAGAATGAGGAATGTGTCGTCTGAGGAGCGGGTGTTGATACCTCGCAACGCCACGCTGCCGAGAATGATTGTTGCTAGTACAGCGCGAGTGAACGCGAACGCGACCAATACCGATTCGTTGGTTGTAATGAGTTCGGTGCTGGGCGATGACTGCTGCCCGGCACTCTCAATTTGTTTATCCTCAAACACGTGGACCAATCGACACTTTGTCGAGTCTGTTGAGGGTCTAGGCAACGAAATTGTGATGTATTGCCGAAACTATTCGCCTTATAGATCGGACCAGTTCGTCCGATTTCCTCCCGCGGCTCGTGCCGAGTCGAGATTGACAAGAGCTGCAAGTAGGAGATCGTCAGGGTCGGCCAGTGCCGACTCGCTGGCATGAACCGCTCCGATCGTTACTGTCGTCGAGAGCAGTTCACCCGAGTCAAGAACAGACGCGGCGACGCGTTGTCGAATGGCATCGGCCACCCGGGTCATCCCGATACGGCCCGAGCCCGGAAGCGCAATTGCGATCGTGTAGGGCCCGAGCCGTTCCAGGATGTCTGTGCGTCTGACCGATTGGTGAGCGATTTCGACAACATGATCGAGCAAGGCCGCCTGACGTTCAGCCTGCAGTGGAATCAGATTGTCGAGCTCGATCACCAGCAGAGCACCCTCGTTGTCGAGAGCAGCAAAGGCGTTCCGCAATGAAGCGGCCAGCCTGCTGAGAGGAACTGTTTGCATGTGAATTGCTGTTGGGGATCGCACTGGATCGGTGTGGAGCAAATCGTCTTGGAGTAGTAGTGAACTACCGTCGAAGAGCTTTGTGGTCATGTGACCTCCGATGGTTATCGAACCCGCAACAGAGGTGTCGTCACGTTGCCCCAATTGCTTTAGTGCAAATGGCTTATCTTCGGAATTTCTCTCGCGTCGATAATTCGGTCGCTCGTCCCGGCCCGTCTGATTTCGGGTCGCGCTATGACCAGAAGCGCTCGCACACGTCGAGCCAAAGCTTCGTCGTGAGACGCAAGGACTCGATGTCTATGCGTTCGTTGTGTCCGTGGAAGCGGCTCATGAATTCGCCCAATCCAATGTTGGGGCTGAGCAGACCTGCGCCATAAGAGGGGATTCCTTTGCGGCGGAAGAATCGTGCGTCGGTTCCCCCGGTGACCATCGAGGGCAACACGCGCGCACCCGGGTACGTCATCTGAATCGAATCGACCAGCGCCGACCATAGGGGAGTGTCCGTGGACGACTCGGTCGAATGGTTGTCGTCGTCGAGGTAGCGCTCGACTTCGCACGAGGCGAGGAGTTCGGGGCCAACCGCTTCGTCGAGGTGCTTCAGCGCATCGGCGTTGGTCTCGCCGGGGAGCGTGCGAATATCGACTAGCAGCTCAACGCGGTCGGGGATCGTGTTGATCTTTGTCCCGCCGGTGATCACGTTCGGCGAGAAGCTGGTGTGACAGCACGAGTGGAGATTTCGGGCGAGGGTCGGTTCCATCTCGGCTAGGGCTTCGTTTATTCGTCCCGGGTCGAGAAGCCGCGCCGCAAGATCCGGCTCAAAGCCCTGCGCCTCGATCCGGCTCTCGAACAATTTGTCGATTCGTGCGCCGGGGTCGTAGGCCTCGAGGCGACGCACGATTTCTGCGGCCTTGGAGATCGCGTTGTCGGTTCGATACGGCATCGATCCATGGCCAGGCTCTCCAGACACCGTGATGCGCTGAGCGGCCATGCCTTTCTCGGCTGTGGTGAGAAGAACCGTCACGCCATCGTCGCCAATGAGCGGAGAACCGCCGTACTCGGTCAGCACATAGTCGCATTGGAGCGCGTCCCAGCGCGTGTCGACGAGCGGCTTTGCCCCGTGCAGGCCTCCCGCCTCCTCATCGGCGACAGCGAAATACACGATGTCTCCGGGGTATCGGATGTTCATCTTCGCGATGTGACGAAACGCGACCGCCATAGAGGAGGTCACGTTCAACATGTCGACGGCGCCACGCCCCCAGATCTCATTACCGATCCGTTCGCCGCCGAACGGGTCGACCTTCCAGCCTTCGGGCGAGACCGGGACGACGTCGGTGTGGCCCATGAACATCAGCGTGGGTGCGCTCGGGTCGGTGCCTGGCAACCGGGCAGCGAGTGAGTCACGATCGGGGAGGATCGACAGGGTCTCGATGTCGGCTCCGCAGTCTTCGAGTTCGTCTCGAAGCAGGTTCGCGTTGCGGGACTCGTGCCCGGACTCTGGTGTGCCGTCGTTGACACACCGATTTCGGATCATTGCTTGCAGCAGTTCGGCATTCTCTTCGGTCAACGTGTCGAGCGTGCGTTCGTCACTTGCTGCCATGGCCAAACCCTACAGAGGATTTGTCCCCCGTTTGGAACCGCATAGGTTCCTTTTGGGGGACAGAAACAGGTCACTCTCTCGGGGTGGTTAGCTCCCGGTACTCCTTCAATGCTTTGGCATGACCTTTGGCCCCAGAACCGATAACGCCGCCCGTTCGAGCTTTCTTTGCTTCGGACTGGACGCGTTCGAGTAGTCCAACAATGTCGTCGCCAAGGCCCGCAGATTTCACTGCCTCGACCGCCACGTACAGGTCGCCGAGCGAGGACATGACGTCCTTATATTCCTTTTCGAGGTTGTGGTGAGCTTGGGCAATCTCTGCTTCGGTAGCCATTGCGAGACCTTACCCAAATCTCTAGAGGGACTCGAAGACTTCGGGTGGGGGTGCGGCGATGCCGGTATAGAAGGTTCCGAACTCGGCGTAGACCGAAGACGCCTCGTCGAAGCGCATCGTGTAGACGACTTCTTTGAGGTCGTCGGGGTGCTGACCGAACAAGGTCACGCCCCATTCCCAGTCGTCCACGCCGGTCGAGCCGGTGATGACCTGCAAGATGCGGCCCTTGAACTTGCGGCCCGAGGTGCCGTGTTCGTACATGAGCTCTTTTCGCTGCTCGAACGGCGTCGTGAACCAGTTGGCGTGTCCCTCGCGCTTTTTGCTCATGGGGTAGAAGCACCAGGCTGGCTTGTCGGTGTGCACGTCGGTGAGATCCGGGTAGAGACGCATGTTGCGCATCTCTTCGGGTACACCGGCCGCGTATTCGCTGATCTCGGTGAGCGACACGTACGAGTCAACGAGGTCGAGCCCGGCATCGACTATTGCGGACTGGAATCGGCGCAGCGCCCACCAATCGGGATGCATGGCCATGATGGCGACGTCGGCTTTGTGGCCGAGCATCGACACGGTGACCACCTGGACATCTTCGGCCTGTGCCTTTTCGATGGCGGCGATCGCCGCGTCGGCATCGAACGTTGATGTGGGCTTGCAGAACAGGTGGACGACGCCGCGTCCTTCAGAAGGGGCTACCGGATTCGTCATGTACCCAGCCTACGAGCGACTGCTAGGCCGCGGGCAAGGCAAGATCGTCCCAGGTCGCAATGACGGTTCCGGCGCCATCGACAAGCTCGAAGAATGTGGTGTCCGCCGCTACTTGAAACACGACGGGCGCAACCACAGTTTCTCCGACGTCGATGCTGCTGCTTAGCCCGTTCGATACTGCTGCCAGAGCGTCCCCGTTGTTGAGCCTCAAG
>CAZMYN010000121.1:0-9696 GCA_964570495.1 uncultured Acidimicrobiales bacterium
CTGAACTAATGAACATGGACAGCTTCCAGTCTGTTGGCGCGACCGTTGTAAAGATACCTACACCTCGATGAAGATGCATTCGCCGGGGCATTCCTCGGCGGATTCGATCACGCCGTCTTCCTTGCCGGACGCAACAGCTGCAAGACCTTGGACTCCACCTGGCTCAGAAAGGACGTTGCTGCCCTCTTTGACGTACGCGAGGCCGTCATCGAGCATGGCAAAAACATCCGGGGCGATCTCGGCGCAAATGCCGTCGCCCGTGCACAAATCTTGATCGATCCAGACCTTCATCAGCGTTCCTTTCGCTTCACCAACGTTCCATCGGAGCAAACGTTGGCGCAATGAGCCGAGATCCTCCACTCTAGCGACCGCCATCAGCACTCGAATCGTGAGACCCTAGAGATAGAGCAAGTGGTGCGCATCTGCCGGTGTGGTGTGCGACTAGGTTCTGGCAAGGAGGTATGTGTGAGCGACGACAACGCAAGAAATCCATCACGCTCCAACCCAGCGTTCGACGTGGAGTTGGCTGCCGCACGCCGTCAGGTCGACGTGCTTACCGAAGAGGTCGAGGCACTTCGAAATCGCCTCGACGAATCGCCACGGCGTGTCCGCGCGCTTGAAGAGCGCCTCCTCGAAACCAAGGGCCAGCTCGCCCAAGCCGTCGCCCGCAACGAAAAACTCACCTACACCTTGCGCGAAGCACGCGACAGCATCGCGACCCTGCGCGAAGAGATCGACAAGCTCACCCAACCGCCCGCCAGCTACGGCACCTTTCTCGGACTGAACGACGACGACGGTTCAGCCGACGTGTTCGCCGGCGGCCGCAAGGTGCGCGTTTCGGTAAACCCCGAACTCGACGAATTACTCGAAGTCGGCCAAGAGGTCGTCCTCAACGACAGCCTCAACATCGTCAAGGCTCGCGGAACCGACAACACCGGCGAGATGGCCAGCGTGCGTGAACTCCTCGGCAACGACCGCGCCATGATCACCGGCCGCGCTGACGAAGAACGCGTCGTCGAGATCTGCGAGGCACTGCGCGGCAAACGCCTCAAGGCCGGAGATTCGGTACTGATCGACCCCCGCTCGAACATGATCCTCGAGAAGCTGCCTCGACCCGGCGTCGAAGACCTGGTCCTCGAAGAGGTCCCCGACGTCTCCTATGCCGATATTGGCGGTCTCGACCAACAGATCGAACAGATCACCGACGCAATCGAGCTCCCGTTCGTGCACGCCGACCTGTTCACCGAGTTCGAGCTCCCCTCACCGAAGGGCATCTTGCTCTACGGTCCGCCCGGTTGCGGAAAGACCCTCATCGCGAAGGCCGTTGCAAACTCCCTCGCGAAACGCGTTGCTGAAGTCACCGGAGACGACGACGCGAAGTCGTTCTTCATCAACATCAAGGGCCCCGAGCTCTTGAACAAGTACGTGGGCGAGACCGAGCGCCAGATCCGCCTCGTCTTTCAGCGTGCTCGCGAGAAGGCCGAAGACGGTTGGCCCGTCATTGTCTTCTTCGACGAGATGGAGTCGCTGTTCCGTACCCGCGGTTCGGGCATCAGCTCCGACATCGAATCGACGATCGTGCCGCAGCTCCTCGCCGAGATCGACGGCGTCGAGACCCTGCGCAACGTCGTGGTCATTGGCGCATCAAACCGTGAAGACCTGATCGACCCGGCAATTCTGCGTCCGGGTCGTCTCGACGTGAAGATTCGTATCGACCGCCCCGACGAGCTGTCGGCAGCGTCGATCTTTGGCCAATACCTCACCCCCGAGCTCCCGATCGACAAGACGCTCATCGAAACCACTGGAGGCGGCGACCGCAACAAGGCCGTTGCTGCCATGGTCGATTCGGCCGTTGCCGAGATGTACCGGACCGACAAGGACAACGAGTTCCTCGAGGTCACGTACCAAAACGGCGACAAAGAGGTCATGTACTTCAAGGACTTCTCGTCGGGCGCCATGATCGAGAACATCGTGCGCCGCGCGAAACAGCTGGCGATCAAGCGAGTGATCAACGGTGGGGAGCGTGGCATCCGCCCCGAAGACCTCATTGCGGCAACCAAACGCGAGTTCAAAGAGCACGAAGACCTCCCGAACACCACGAACCCCGACGACTGGGCCAAGATCTCGGGCAAGAAGGGCGAGCGCATCGTCTATATCCGCACCCTCGTCGGCAACTCGAGCGAGAACGGTTCCGGTGGCCGCGAAGTCCAACGCGTTGGCACTGGCCAGTACCTCTAGAGCAGCATCTCTCGCTCGGAACTGCAGTTGCGAGACGCCATGGGAGCGTCGGTGACGAGTCAGCCGTAAGCTCCACGTAATGGCAGTACCCAAGACGCTCGGAATCGAAACCGAATACGGCATCGTTCTTCGAGGAACTGAAGATCCGAACCCGATATCGGCCTCTTCGCTTTTGATCAATGCGTTCTTGACAGCCCGTTCGCCCGAGGCCCAGCCACGCGTCTCGTGGGACTTCGAAGACGAATCTCCGGCCCGAGATGCCCGCGGCGAGACGCCCTTGCATGCGTTGGCCCCCGAGATCGAAACCCACCTCGTCAACGCGGTGCTCACCAACGGGTCGCGCTACTACGTCGATCATGCCCACCCTGAATACTCGACGCCCGAGTGCGCCGATGCGAGGTCCGTCGTCGTGCACGATCGGGCGGGCGAAGAGATCCTGATCGATTCGATGGCCGCGGCCTCATCGATGCTCGGCGAGAACCAAGAAATCGTCGTCTACAAGAACAACAGCGACGGCAAAGGCAACTCCTATGGCTGTCACGAGAACTACCTCATGGACCGCTCCACCCCTTTCGGCGAGATCGTCCACCACGGGATTGCCCACTTCATCACCCGCCAGATTTACACCGGCGCGGGCAAGGTCGGCACCGAATTCCCGGGCCTCGACCGTGATGAGGTCACCTACCAGTTGACCCAACGCGCCGACTTCTTCGAAGAACAGGTTGGCCTGGAGACAACGCTGAAGCGTCCCATCATCAACACGCGTGACGAACCACATGCCGATGCACGCAAATACCGCCGCCTCCATGTGATTGCGGGCGACGCGAACATGAGCGAGGTCGCGACCTATCTCAAGGTGGGCGTCACGGCGATTATTCTCGGGATGGTCGAACACGGCGCGATCAGTCGACAGTTCCTGTTCCAAGACCCCGTTTTGGCAATGCAGCAGATCAGTAACGACCTAAGCCTGAAACAAACCCTGACGCTCGATGACGGAACCCGGATTCGTGCAATCGAGGTTCAACAGGCGCTGCACGCCGATGCCGTGGCCTTCATCGACTCCGTTGGCACCGATGCCGTTGGTGGGGAAGTGGCACTCGACGTACTTGAACGTTGGGGCCAAACACTCGACACGCTCGCACGCGACCCAATGGAACTTGCTGGCCAAATCGATTGGATTGCGAAGCATCGGCTACTCGAGGCCTACCGCGACCGTCACGGCCTCGAGTGGAGCGACGCGCGAATCGCCGCCATGGACATCCAGTACCACGACATGCGCCCGGGTCGTTCGCTCGCTCGCAAGCTCGGCCTCGAACGAATCAGCAACGATGCCGAGGTCGAAGCCGCGAAGGAAAATCCTCCCGAGGACACACGCGCCTATTTCCGCGGCGAATGCCTACGCAAATGGGGCGAACACATCGTTGCGGCCAACTGGGACTCACTCGTATTCGACGTCGGAGTCGAGCCGCTGCGTCGAATTCCGATGATGGAACCAACTCGCGGTACGCGCAACCATGTCGGTACGGTGTTAGAAGAGTGCAGTACCCCATTGGAATTGCTCGATCGCCTAAGCGGTTGACGCCACAGGTACGTGCAACGCAAGAAAATCCACTTCTCGAATCAGGAGGTTGATCATGGCTGAACGCGAGCAAAAGAAGCGCTCAGGACAACCGGCGGAAGCCGAGCAAGTAGAAGAGCTGCCCAAGGCCTCAGAGTCCAACGACAAGCTCAAGTCCGATATGGACGATCTACTCGATGAAATCGATGAGGTCCTCGAGACCAACGCCGAAGACTTTGTCAAGAGCTACATCCAAAAGGGCGGCCAGTGACACCAATCTTTGATCCAGGACAAGACCCGGGCCCCGACTTTGCTCGACTTGTGCGCAAACAAGGAACCGAGCCCTTTCCCTCTCTCGCAGAGGCTGCAGCCGGCACCGAGATCACCCACGGCACGACCTGCGTCGCCGTGCGTTACACCGATGGCGTGGTTATGGCAGGCGACCGTCGAGCTACCGCTGGCAACCTCATCAGCCATCGCTCGATCGAAAAGGTATTTGCCGCCGATCGCCACAGCGCCGTCGCAATCGCCGGTGCCGCTGGCCCAGCAATCGAGATGGTCCGACTCTTCCAGCTTCAGCTTGAGCATTACGAAAAGGTCGAGGGCTCCCCCCTGAGCCTCGAAGGTAAAGCCAACCAACTCGGACAAATGCTTCGCTCGAACCTGCCCGCTGCAATGTCGGGGCTTGCGGTCGTACCGATCTTTGCTGGCTTCGACCTCGCACGCGAAACAGGCCGACTCTTCGAGTACGACATCACCGGCGGCCGCTACGAAGAAGCCGACTACGCAGCTACCGGTTCGGGCTCGTTGCACGCCGAGACGGTCATCAAGGTTGGCTACCGGCGTGAAATGACTGCCGATCAGGCAATCGAACTACTCGCTGAGTCATTGTTCCAAGCCGCCGACGCAGATTCGGCGACAGGCGGAGCCGACACGTTGCGAGGGATTTACCCAATCATGGCAACGATCAGCGAAGACGGCTTCGATCGGGTGACCGACGAAGTCGTTAGCGGCAAGTTTGCCGACATTGCTGAGCGCTTTGCCGAGAACCATCGCAGCGCGCAAGGAGTCCAGCCATGACAACACCGTTCTACGTCGCTCCCGAACAAATGATGAAAGACCGCGCGGACTATGCCCGCAAGGGCATCGCTCGCGGTCGAAGCCTCATCGCCATGGCCTACGCCGATGGTGTGTTTATCTGCGCCGAGAACCCGTCGTCGACGTTGCACAAGGTCTCGGAGATCTACGACCGAATCGCCTTTGCTGGCGTTGGGAAGTACAACGAGTTCGACCAGCTTCGAATCGCGGGCGTGCGCCACGCCGATCTCAAGGGGTTCACGTACAGCCGCGAAGACGTCGAGGCACGCAGCCTGGCAAACAACTACGCGCAAATGCTCGGCCAAACGTTCACTCATGAAATGAAGCCGATGGAGGTCGAAATTCTCGTCGCCGAGATTACCGACACGCCAGGCGAAGAGCAGCTGTTTCACATCCTCTACGACGGCACCGTCATGGACGAGACCAACTTTGTTGTGCTCGGGGGCGACTCCGACGCAATCACCGAACGCGTGAGCGCTGGCTTCAAGCCCAACCTGAGCGCTTCGGCTGCCCTCGAGGTAGCTCGAGGGGCCCTTGCGGGAGACGACCGGACGCTCGAAGACGCCGATCTTGAGGTGGCGATGCTCGACCGCAACCGAGGCCGTCGCACGTTCACTCGAATAGCTGACGAAGATATCTCCAGCCTCTAGGGGTTCTGCGCTGCGCGGCAGCGACCACTACCGCTCAACTTTGGCCATGAATCGGCCGATTGGAGCGCCTATGGAGAACGAGAATCGCGTAGATCCGGACCGAGTAACCTCGGTCGCGGAAGCTGTTGGCAAGGCGCGAGCGCTGTTGGGATACTCCATCGATGGCGCTGCGGACCGCCTGGGAATCTCACCATCGATCCTTCGAGACGCCGAAGATGGCGCATTCGAAATCAACGACCAACTACTCGCACTCATCGAGAGTGGATACGGCATCGAACTCGAGACGTTGATGCGCCCAAAGACCGAGTACGCGCCACGAACCCCGTTGGCCTACGACGCGGAGAACGGCGTACTTCGAGTGGGCACCCTCGGCGTTCGCTTTCGGGTCGGCGAAGACGACAACAACCTGTTGCTACGGGGCTTTAGCTCTGCGGTACGACGCCAGCGTCACACGCCACTGAGCGAGCCGTTGCAATTGCGCAAGGCCGACATTGTGGTGCTTGGGGAACTGCTCGATATCGACGACCCAGAACTCGACGAACGCGCTCAGTTCTGGTTCGGGCAAACCGAGCAAACCGCTCAGGGATTTCGTCGCATGCTCCTGCTTGCCTCGTTGCGCGAAGCACCCGAAGGCAACCCAGACACTCAAGCAGCCTGAGAGCCACCAGCGCATAGCCATTGCGTGCTAGTACGGTGGCCGTATGAAGCGGCGCATATTCGGCCTCGAGAACGAGTACGGCGTGACCTGCACGCTCGAAGGGCAGCGACGGCTTTCTCCCGACGAGGTTGCTCGGTATCTGTTCCGCCGCGTTGTCTCGTGGGGCCGTAGCAGCAATGTCTTTCTCGCAAATGGGGCCCGGCTGTACCTCGACGTTGGCTCCCATCCCGAATATGCAACGCCCGAATGCGACAACGTCTACGAGGTCGTAGTCCACGACAAAGCAGGGGAGCGGATTCTTGAGCAGCTGCTCATCGGTGCCGAACAGCGGTTGACCGAAGAGGGCATTCGCGGCGACATCTACCTGTTTAAGAACAACACCGATTCAGCCGGCAACTCTTATGGGTGTCACGAGAACTACCTCACCAGTCGCCGAGACGACATCGGGTCGTACTCCGAAGTACTCATTCCGTTTCTCGTAAGTCGCCAAATCTACGCGGGCGCCGGCAAGGTCCTGCAGACCGCACGCGGCGCCATGTACTGCGTGAGTCAACGAGCCGAACACATCTGGGAGGGCGTTTCGAGCGCTACCACCCGGTCCCGGCCAATCATCAACACCCGCGACGAACCCCATGCCGATGCAGAGCGTTATCGCCGTCTTCATGTCATCGTCGGCGACTCAAACATGAGCGAGTACACCAACTTCTTGAAGGTCGGTGCCGCATCGCTGATGTTGCGCATGCTCGAAGAGCCAAGCGTTGTCTTGCGAGACATGACCCTCGAGAACCCCATTCGTGCCATTCGCGAGATCAGCCACGACCCGACGTGCACTCGCCGAGTTCGCCTCGCAAACGGCCGCGAAGTGTCAGCGCTCGACATTCAGTCCGAATACCTCGACCGCGCACTTCGATTTGCCGAGTTCCATGAGCTCGATCCGCTGGAGAAACAGGCATTGCAGATGTGGGAGCACTGCCTGACCACGATCGCCGAAGACCCACTCAAGCTCGACCGAGAGGTCGATTGGGTCATCAAGTACAAGCTGCTCGAGGCCTATCGAGAGCGCCACGACCTCTCACTCGCTGACCCTCGTGTTGCGCTGGTCGACCTGCAATACCACGACATTCATCGCCAACGAAGCCTGTTCTACCGGATGCAGCGCAAAGGCCTCGTCGAACGAATTTGCGACGATCACGACATCGCCACTGCGGTCGAAACGCCACCGCAAACAACCCGTGCACGACTGCGCGGCGAGTTCATCCGAAAGGCCAAGGAGAAGCGTCGCGACTTCACGGTTGATTGGGTCCATCTCAAGTTGAACGACCAGGCTCAGCGAACGGTCCTGTGCAAGGACCCCTTCCGATCCCACGACGAGCGGGTCGACAAGCTAATCGCTTCGCTGTAGCTACGAGCAATCGCCGGGCGGTCACCCAAGTAAGCTCTTCGAAGTGTCAAAACTCGAACGTTTGCTGAAGCTCTTGGCGGTGTTGCTCGATACCCCGTACCCGCTCTCCGCGGAGCAACTGCGTCAGCGAATCGGCGGCTATCCCGACGGCGATGCAACATTTCGGCGCACGTTTGAGCGCGACAAGGACGAACTTCGAACGATGGGCGTCGACATCGTCGTGGCACCGGTTCCCGAGACCGAACCCCCACTCGACGGGTATCTGGTCAACCAAGACGACTACGCAGGCAGCGACCCGGGCCTTGAACCTGACGAGTTAGCAGCACTGCACCTCGCGGCGGCACTCGTTCGCGTCGACACGCTCGGCGACGACGCGTTTTGGAAACTCGGCGGGGGAGCGCCAGACAACGCCCAAGACGGCTCTACAAGCTCGCCGGTAGCCGGTTTGAGCATCGCCAACGAAGCGGGCGAACTGCACACCGCCATTGCGGAGCGGCGGCTCGCGTCGTTTAGTTACCGCGGGGTCGAGCGTGAGCTCGAACCCGCCCGCATGAGCTTCACCCGCGGCCAGTGGTACGTGTCGGGGCACGATCGAAGTCGTGACGCCGAACGGGTCTTTCGTATCGACCGGATCGAAGGCGAGATCTCCCTCGGAGATGCCGGCGCATTTGAGCGTCGAGCAGCGCGTGGCCCCGAGGTGACCCGAACGTGGGAACTCGGCGACGACGAACCCATCATCGCCAAGGTCCGAATCGATTCGACCGAGGCGCTCTGGGCCAGAGTTCACCTACGCGCCGACGAGATCGACGAACAGCCAGACGGCTCGGTGGTGGTGACGGCCAACGTCACCAACAGCGATGGCTTCCGTGATTGGGTGCTCAGCTTCCTCGACAACGCCGAAGTTCTCGAACCTCGCGAGATGCGTGCGATGGTCACCGAGTGGCTCGAAGAATTGGCCGGAGCCTCAACATGAAGATCGCGGCAAAGGATCGGATGGCGCGGCTCGTCGCTGCAATCCCGTGGATCGTCGCCCAACACGGAGCGTCGGTCGATGAGATTGCCGAGCGCTTCAATTACCCGCGTGAGCTACTCCTCGCAGACCTCCAGGACGTGGTGTTCTTTGTCGGCGTACCGCCCTATACCCCCGACACGCTGATCGAAATCACGATCGACGACGACATGGTGTGGATCGACTACGCGGACTGGTTCTCACGCCCGATGCGTCTTTCCGGCGCCGAAACTCTCTCGTTGCTGACCGCTGGCGAAGCAGCGCTTGGCTTCGACACTCAAGACGAAGCAGGCGCGTTGGCTCGTGGCCTGACGAAACTGCGACTCGCCACAGGTTCAGACAACGTTGTCGACGTCCAGCTCGGAGTCGGAACGACCGATGTCTTGCCCACATTGCGCGAGGCAATGGACACCAAGACCTGCATCGACATCGATTACTACTCCTTCGGGCGAGACGAGCAGACCCAGCGACGAATCGAGCCGAGCCGGTTCTTTATGGATGCTGGCAATTGGTACGTCGGAGGCTTTTGTCACCGGGCCGACTCCGAGCGCGTTTTTCGCGTCGACCGGATCGACTCGGTCGATGTCACGACCGAGCCCTACTCGCGTCCGGTGAACGCATCCGACGAGATGTTCGCGATGACGAACGCCCCTCGCGCGACAATTCGCGTTCCGGCGGAACGGGAGCGACTGCTCGATGGACTACCGGTCGACGAGCGCGCGGTAGATGGCGAGATGATTGTTGTTACATTGCCAGTGGCCTCGCAGCGATGGCTCACCCAAATGATGGTGCGCCTCGGAACTTCTGCTGAATTGGTCGAATCGCCAGACGGAATGGCTATCGAAATTGCCGCAGCAGCCGAAGAGATCCTCAGACGCTATGACTGACAACCCACCCAACAATCCATTGGCTTCAGAGTCCGGTGATGAGCCCGGCTTGTCCTCTGACCCTGCGGACAATGTGTTGGTGGCCAGGCTTTCGGCTCAGGACACGGTTGCTGGAGACACGGTTGCTGGAGCCACGCTGTCGGACACTGCCGCGGTTACGACCGGCGCTGGCGCTTCGGACAGTGCCAGCGACACA
>CAZMYN010000122.1:0-9693 GCA_964570495.1 uncultured Acidimicrobiales bacterium
TCGAGGGTGGAGACGACAGCTGGTTCGTCGTCGTGGTTGGGGACGTTGCCAAACAGGAAGCAGGTCGTGTGGAGTTCAGGTTGGCTCTCGCAGAAGGAGTTGGGAGCCGAGATGCCAGTGCTACCGACCGCACCGTTGCCACATGTGGCAGGGTCGGCAATGTGCTGAGTGAGACCGTCGGAATCCGCGCCCTTCGGTGTGGGAACCCACGAAGCTGGGAGGCCGCTGAAGTCGACACGGATCGGAAAGTCCGTGGTGTCGAGGTTCACGTTCCAAGCGCCGGACGCATCGGTGACGGCGCTAACCGTTGTGCCGCTCACCGTCGTTATTGTCACCGTGATCCCTGGGACAGGGTCATCAGCGACGGATGCGTACTGGTTCGACACGTGGCTGTAGTCCTCCACGATTTCGCCGTCGTGGTCGAAGTCGTGGAACACCTCGCCGCCACATGTCGTTGGCGCTGCGAACGCAGCATTTGCTTGAAGCGCTAGACCTGCTGCGCCAACTGCGATGACCAAGAGGCTGATGCGCACACTTCGTCCCAGATTCCTAAACATGAGTTGTCCCTCTGCGTCGACGCTGGATGGTCGAGTCACAAAATTGCTGTGAGGGCCAATCGGCCTAGTCAGTTTTAATATGAGGCCAATGTTGGAAATGTCTAGGTCGGCTTACTTATCAAGTTCGGCATATAGAAATAGCTAAAAGACGCTTGCGATGACACTAAAACTGCTGTGTTAGTTGTCGCGCAGTGCGTGATTGAGGTTTCCGGAACGGAGTCCTTCGAGGTCGAGTGTCACGTAACGAAATCCGGCCCGCTTAACAACATCGACCACGGCTTCGCGGTGGTCGAGAACCCGTGAGAGCGCGGTCACCGGAACTTCGATACGGGCGATCAACTCGTAGTGGCGCACCCGAATTTCGGGAAAACCGAGTCGCTTGAGAGCGAACTCTGCTCGCTCGATTTTCGTCAAGCGCTCGATCGTGACCGGGGTGCCATAGGGAATGCGCGATGCCAGGCACGCAGCTGCTGGCTTTTCTGCTGTCACCAAGTCGAGCTCTCGGCTTACTTCGCGCACAGCGAGTTTCGTCAGACCTGCGTCGACCATCGGGAACTTTGCGCCGCGTTCGGCAGCAGCCTGCTGTCCGGGCCGATGGTCTCCAAGGTCGTCGAGATTGACCCCCAGCACGACGGTCGCGTCGAGCTCATCGGCAATGGGTTGGATCGAATCCATGAGCGCGTCTTTGCAGTGGAAACAGCGGTTCGCATCGTTGATTCGGTAGGCCGCATTTTCCATCTCGGAGGTGTGAACTTCGCGCCAATCCAGTCCCCACGCCTGAGCGAGTTCCGAGCACTCATCGCGTTCGCTGTCGGCGAGCGAAGGCGAAACTGCGGTGACCGCGATGGAAGCGTCGCGGCCGAGAGTTTCGTGGGCGACAAACGCGAGGAGTGCAGAGTCGACGCCGCCACTGAAGGCGACCACGACCCGTCCCAATTTGCGCAGTTCATCGCGCAACAGATCTAGCTTTTCCACACCAACAGTCTGGGGTCTGACGCTCTCGTATCCACAATTGTGACCTGGCACCAAACAACCCAAATGGTGCCAGGCACCAAATCGACTAAATGCGGTACGGCAGCAACTGCTCGTAGGCGGCTTCGCTCGGTTCAAGAGCATCCGCGATCGAATCGAGAAGCTCGACATTCTTCTTCTTGGCCGGCTTCCAACCAGTCGAGGTCCACACGCTGTCGTACCAGAACTCTCCCCACACCCCATCCTCGGGTTTGGGACCCGCAGGCCACGACAACATGGCCTCATCGAACGAGAGGCCAACGTGTTCACACGCGGCGCTGAGCACTCGGGTCGGGTCGGCGAGGAGCCGTGAGGTCTCGATCACGACGGGCGTTTGCCCGGCCTCGAGCACCATCTCAAGGATGCGGAGCATCTCGGGAAAGCCCGTGTCCTCGTAGGTCGAATTCGGCAGTTGAACCTGCCACGACGTCAGCAGATCCCGCGGTTCGCGGGTGAGAAAAAGATGAACGCACTCAGGGTCCGAAAGAAACGTCAGGTCGAGGTCGACGATGTGCTTGGCGATCTGCTTGTGATACACCACCGGCGTGTCATAGCTGCCCATCACGACATCGCGAATGACCGTTGCCGCGTCGGTGCTCTGTGAGGCGAGTGTCTGCTCTCGACCCGGATGTTCTCGACCCGTGTGTTCGAGGTAGTAGGCATAGAACGGTTCGTCGACCACGGTCGTGTCGGCGCGTTGGCGCCACGAATACATCATTGCGGTCGACAGGCTGCGCGGCCCGGACCACATGTTCACCCGTTTCGTCATCCCAGTGGTGCCTTCGTTGGATCGTCGTAGCGGTCGAGGCTGCGCACAATTGGGCCGAGATCCTGGAGCTTTGCTTGGAACTCTGGCATGTGGGGCGCCACGAAATGCGCCTGCAGATGCGCGTCTGAATCCCATTCTTCAAAAAGGTGAAAGACCGCCGGGTCGGAAAGGTCGGCGGAGAAGGTGTAGGAAACGCAACCGTCCTCCTTGGCCGTCTCGGCCATCATCCATTGCATCGCTGCTACCGCCGCGTCGCGATCCTCGGGTTGAATCCGAAATGTTCCGGCAACCAACAACATGAGTCTTCTCCTGAATTACTGCTTCTCTAAGGGGCCACACTGGGTCCAATGGCTCTACGGGCGCTCACAACATTGCCATATAGTCGTGGAATGGCGCTGCGGGACAAGATCAGAGAACGAGTTACTCCACACCTCCCAGAGGGCGAGGAGTACAAAGTCGGCTTCGTGGCGCAAAGCGGCCCAAGCCCGTACTGGTCGCTTGTCTCCACGTTGATCGTCCTCTTTGGGGCGAAGTATCGAGTTGTCGTTGCGACCGACCGAGGACTGCACGTGTTCAAGATGTCGACCTGGAAGTCCGGTCAGCCCAAGGAACTGTTGTACTCACTCCCGGCTGGCGAACAACTCTCGATCCCGGATGCAAAGCTGTGGGCAAAGGTCAGCACTGGTTCTGAAGATCTTTGGGTTCATCGCAGATTCTTTGATGATGTGAGCTTGGTCAACCAGGCATCGATCGCTGCATCAAACTAGATCGACTGGCGCTCGACGTCGGCTGCGATTGCAGCGCGGTAGAGCTCGACCAAGCGGGCGGTCATTGGCCGATCGTCGCCGTTTCCGATCGTGCGACCATCGACTTCGCTAACGGGGGTGAGACCGCCAAAGGTTCCCGTTACGAAGACCTCGTCCGCCGAATACACCTCGGTGAGCGAGAAGTCCTTCTCGAATGTGGGGATGTTTGCTTCCCGTGCAACTCTGAGGATCACCGCGCGGGTGATACCGAGCAGGTTGTAGAAGCCAGTCGATGTCCAGAGCTCGCCATTTCGCACGATGAAAAAGTTCGTTGCGTTGCACGTTGCGACCGCGCCGTTGACGTCGAGCATGAGCGCTTCATCGGCGCCCGCACCGACGGCCTGCACCAACGCGATGACCTCGTGGAGCTTGGAGTGGCAATTCAGGTGCTGGTCGAGCACGTCGGGGCCTGGGCGCCGCACCGTGGCGGTGTAGAGAGAGATGCCCTCGTTCGACACTGTTGGGTCGGCGCGCTTGTGCTCGGCGATGATCACCATCGTGGGCCCGCCAATCGTGTTCGACGGATGTTGTGACGGAGTCTTCTTTGTTCCCCGGGTGATCATGAGGCGAACGTGGACGTCGTCAACCATGTCGTTGCGGTCGACGGTCTCTCGTAGCGCTCGCGCAATGTCGTTCCGCGTTCCGATGTCGAGATGGATCGCTGCTGCTCCGGCGAAGAGACGATCGAGGTGTTCTTCGAGAAACGGGAAGACGCCGTGATGCAGTCTGATGCCTTCCCAAATGCCGTCGCCGACGAGGAACGCGGAGTCGAATACGGAAACCTTGGCCTCGTCGCGAGCGAAGAATTCGCCGTTGATATAGATCTGGACATCGGCATTGCGCTCATCGACGAGCGCGGCATGGGTGCTCTTGGTCATTTCTGGAATCTAGATGCCACTACCCCCACGCGAGGTAGCTGAGCGCATTCAGTTTCCGAAAACCAGCTTGGCCGCAGCAACATCTTCAAGTGCGAAGCCAGCGCTCTTGAACATGGTGATCTGCTCATTGCTCGTCCGGCCGGGGTGCGCACCGGTGGCCAGTTCGGCGAGATCTGCAACGATGTCGTCTGGATCGAGAATCCCCGACGCGATCGGTTGGGCGAGATCGCCAGCGATCACTCCATCGGTTCTGGTGTCGGCAAAGACCGTGGCCCGGCGAACAACATCGTCGTCGGACTCTCGCATCTCGGGGGTGAACGCACCAATGAGATCAACGTGTGCCCCGTCTTGGAGCAGCGCACCCTTGATGAGGGGCGATTTCGCACCGGTGACCGCGGTGATCACGTCGGCTTCTGAAACGGCCTCGTCGAGATCCAAAGCGACCCGGGCGGGGATGCTCTCGGTAATGAGGTGGTTGACCACCCGTCGCGCCTTGTCGTTGTTGCGGCCCCACACCTGGACCATCTCGTAGTCGCGAACAGAACAGTGTGCCAGCGCCGTCATGGGAGACAGTGCTCCGGTTCCGACGACCAGCAGGTTCCGTGCGTCGGTCCGGGCCAACCGTTTTGCAGCCACCGCGGAGGCGGCCGCGGTTCGTCGGGTGGTGAGTTCGTTGCCATCGCAGGCACCGAGGAACGTGCCGTTCGCACCGGAGAACAACAAGACACCGGCGTTTATGGTGGGCAGTTCGAGTTGGCCGTTGTTCGGAAAGAACGTGACTGCCTTGATCGCAATCACGTCGCCGAGGATCCAGCCCGGCTTGAGCAAAAGGGCCGCGTCGTCGCCGACCGTGTCGGGCAACGTGTGGACGGTTCGCATGGGCGCGACCGCGTTCGGTTCCGCCAGGATCTGTTCGATCGCCTCGATGAGATCGGGCCAGGTCAGTAGCTCGGCTACTTGCTCGGATCCGAAGAACTGTGAACCTTTTGAGTTATCGGCCATGGGACCTGTCGTATTCGTTCGTCGGGCTCGGCGTCCAGTCGGCCATTGCATCGGCGGAGGGGTCATACACCTCGACTCGCAATGGATAACAGGCAGCCTGATCGTCGCTGTGACTCGCCGAGCAGTCACCACCGGGACACGCCGACAACAGTCCAATAAGGTCGATCTCGGCGACGAACTCGATGAAGTCCCCCGGCCGCACGGGGCTGGCCTTCATGAAGTACTGGTGTGTGTCTTTCGTGAACCCGGTGCACATGAAGACGTTGAGAACGTCATGAACAGCCATCTCCACGTCGGCCATGGCTTGGCCGGTTTCGTCGGCGAGAGCTCGGGTCAGGTTGCTGTGACAGCAGTGGTGGTAGTCCTCACCGTTCAACATGTGTTCGGTGTAGGGGTCGCAGCGAGTGCCGATGACGTCGTGCACCCCTCCCCCGTCCTCGTCGAAGCCGTACCACTCGAGGGTGTCGTGGGTGATGGTCGCCATTGGGCGAAGATGCGGAAGGCTGCTCCACATTCGATCGCCGCGGGTGAGATGGGTTGCGTGGAGTTGGCGCGTCTTCCCACTAAAGAACCGTTCGGTCAGATCGCTGGCGTTGAACAGGTTGAGATCGCCGACCTGGGGTCCATCGACGCTCACGATTCGGAAGAACTGACCTGCAGCGACTCGAAACGACCGAGCCTCACGCGGTGCTACGACGACTTCGTCGACCTTTTTCAGCGCCGTTCGCGCAGCCTCATACCGGGCCATGTCGACCGACGGCAGATTCTCCACGTCGTAACAGATGACCGGACTGGCCGATCGGCGTGACTCTGCGTCTGCGGGCTCTTCCATGACGCGACCCTAGTGGGGTGAATTGCGGCTCTGTTATGGTTCCGCCATGACGGCCCCGCACTTTGACGTCGCAGTAGTCGGCGGCGGCATCGCGGGCGTAGCTGCCGCGGCGGGAGCGGTGCGTTCGAAGTCGGTCGTGCTCCTCGAACAAGAAGGCGAGCTCGCCTATCACACGACCTCGCGTTCGGCTGCGGTGTACGTCGAGAACGAAGGCGGACCGGTCTTCCATCGACTGTCGACAGCGAGCCGCCCGTTCTGGGATTCCTCGCCGGGTTCGCAGACACCGTTGGTCACGCCGCTTGGGGTGCTCAAGGTAGGAAACGACGAACTCGCAGACGACTTTGCTCGCGAGGTCGACGAGGCATCGCAAGTCACGCCGTCCATTTCGTTGGTAGAGGGAAGCGACTTGCTCGATATCTGTCCCGCGTTGAATCTCGACGTGGTGACCGTCGCGATGCACGAGCCGACCGGCGGGACGATCGACGTCATGGGCACCCACCAGCTGTTCTTGCGAAAGGCCCGGGCGGGCGACGCTGAAATCCGGCGATCAGCGCGGCTCAACAGTGCCGAACGGGTCGATGACCGCTGGAAGATCGACACGGCGGCGGGCCCAATCGAAGCAACCACGATCATCAATGCCGCGGGAGCGTGGGGTGACGACGTTGCCCGCAAGTGCGGTGTTGAACCGGTGGGCCTCGTCCCGATGCGCCGAACGGCATTCACAACAACGATCACCCCCGACCCCGCGGGCTGGCCGCTCGTGTACTCAGGGATACGCGACCTGCAGTGCTACTTCAAGCCCGAAGCTGGCAACCAACTCCTCGCCTCACTCTCGGACGAGCAACCGTGCGAACCCTGCGACGCAAAGCCCGAAGAGATCGACATCGCGCTGGCTATCGATCGCATCAACACGATCAGCTCTGTCGGGATCCGTTCGGTCAACACGACCTGGGCGGGCCTACGAACATTCGCCCCCGACCGCAATCCGGTCTTCGGCTGGGACGACGGCGTCGACGGTTTCCTATGGCTCGTTGGCCAGGGCGGCTGTGGCATCGTCACGTCGCCGATCAGTAGCGACATCGTCGAGCATCTCTTGCGAGAGGCGCCTCTCCCCGACCGTGTTCTCGAGCTCGGCCTCACCGAAGAGTCGCTCGGACCTCGCCGTTAGACGATTTCGACCGCGGTACCTTGCGGGTGGTGACACGCCGCCCAATGGTCAGGTCCGTACTGTTCAAACTCGGGGACTGTCTGTTTGCAGATGTCGCTCGCATACGAGCAGCGTGTGTGGAAGCGGCATCCGGTTGGCGGATCGAGCGGCGAGGGCAACTCACCGGAGAGCGATCCGTCGTCGGCGATCCCAGACCCAGGTACCGCCGACAACAACACCTGGGTATAGGGATGAACGGGGTTGTTGAAGATGCTGTCGGCGTCGCCGACTTCGGCGACCCGACCGAGATACATGACGAGGACCCGGTCACTGACGTTGCGAACGACCGCGAGGTCGTGGCTGATGAACAGCATCGTGAGGTCGTGCTCGTGTTTGAGATCGTCGAGCAGGTTGAGAATCTGGGCTTGGACGGAAACGTCGAGCGCGCTCACCGGCTCGTCGCATATCAGGACTCTTGGATCGAGCGCGAGGGCCCGCGCGATGCCGATGCGCTGGGACTGGCCGCCCGAGAATTGGAACGGCTTGCGGTCCTTGTATTGCGGGTCGATACCCACGGATTCGAGAAGCTCCGTGAGTCGTGCGTCAGTCCACGTTCCGTGCGTGCCCCAAATCTCGACACCCTCAGAAATGATGTCCCATACCGAGCGCCGCGGATTCAGCGCCGAGATGGGATCTTGAAAGATCATCTGAAGATCGGTGCGACGCTCGCGCAGCGTCTCGGCGTCGAGGTCGGTGAGATCCTCGCCTGCGTAGATGACTTCGCCGCTCGTCGGATCGGGCATCTGGAGCACCGCCCGAGCGGTGGTCGACTTGCCACAGCCCGACTCGCCGACGATGCCGAGGGTTTCGCCTTCGACAACATCGAAGGACACATCGCTCACCGCCTGCACCACCGCGCCGCGCTGGCCCGCGAATTCCATCACCAGGTTCTTCACCCGCAACACGACGTCATCGTCGTTGCGGAGCATGGCATTGCCGACACCGACCATTAGCTGTCGTTACCCACGGTGGCGCCAATGGTGTTGAGCGGATTGAGACATGCCAACACGTGCTCGGGCGAGTTTGGCGTTCCCTCTAGGGGCGGAATGGTCGAATGGCACGCATCGGTGACGTGCCCGCAGCGCGGAGCAAACGGACAGGACACTGGTTTGATCGCCAGATTCGGTGGGCTTCCCGGGATTGGATCGAGCCGGGTACCGCGCGGCATTGCCATGTCGGGAATGGCCCGTTGCAACGCGTCGGTGTACGGATGGCGGGTATCGGCAAACACGGTTTTGGTCGCTGCCCGTTCCATCACGCGGCCGCCGTACATGACCGCAATGTTGTCGGTCCGATCTTTGACGACGCCGAGGTCGTGGGAGATCAAAATGAGCGCCATGTCGAGGTCGCGGCGCAGCGAATCGAGAAGGTCGAGGATGTCTCGCTGAACAGTGACGTCGAGCGCCGTCGTTGGTTCGTCCGCAATGAGCAACGTCGGGTCGTTCGCCAAGGCCATCGCGATCACGACTCGCTGGCGCATGCCCCCGGAAAGCTCGTGTGGGTACTGGCGCATCCGACCCGCCGGGTCGGGCATACGGGCGAGATCGAGAAGCTCGATCGCTCGCGTGTTCGCGTCCTTCTTCGATAGGCCTTGGTGATATCGCATGCCTTCGGTCATCTGCGCGCCGATGCGCTTGACCGGGTTCAGCGACGTCATCGGGTTCTGGAACACCATGGCGACGTCGACGCCGTGGAAGTGTTTGCGTCGACTCTTCGACATGTCGAGCACGTTCTCGCCATCGAAGGTGACCGAGCCGCCAATATCAGCTGTCGATGGCAGGAGCCCCATGACGGCCTTCATCGTTACGGACTTACCCGAACCCGATTCGCCCACAACGCCCAGCGCTTGACCTCGGGCGACCGACATCGATACCGAAGAGACTGCGTAGACGGGGCCGCTTGGGGTGTTGAACACGACCGAGAGGTCGTCGAGGTCCAGGAGCGTCACAATGAAAGCTCCTTCGCGTCGAAGATTTCGCGGAGGCGGTCACCGGCGTAGTTCAGGGCAAGGACGGTGAGGGTGACAATCCCGATCGGGAAGAGCGCCGCGTGGGGACCGTCTTCGAGGAATTGGCGTTCTGAACCGGAAGCGAAGATCTGTTTGCCCCAGCTGAGCCCACCGTTGACCGACACGCCGAGGAAGGCAAGCGTGCCTTCGGCGACGATTGCGATTCCCATGCCGAGTAGCGCGAGAGCCGACATCGGGATGACGACGTTGGGGACAATCTCTCGCAGCAGAATGCGCCCGTCCTTCGCTCCGAGGATTCGTGCAGCCGTGACGAATTCCTTTTCGGCAAAGACAAGGGTCTGGGCACGGGCGAGACGACCGACAGGGGCGATTGCGAGAACGCCGAGGCTGATCGAGATCCAGATCAGGGTTCGCCCGAGGATCGTCGTGACGAAGATCGCCAAGAGCAGCGCCGGGAACGACAGCAGCACCGAGAACACGAACGACACCATCTTGTCGAACCAACCACGGAAGTAGCCAGCCATGATGCCCAGCGTCCCGCCGACGAGAAAGCCCACGAAGATCGCGATGAATCCAACGAGCAGCGACGTGCGAGCCCCCCAGATGGAAAGTGAGAAGACGTCGCGCCCGGTCGCGTCAGCCCCGAACCACAAGCCCGAACG
>CAZMYN010000123.1:0-9686 GCA_964570495.1 uncultured Acidimicrobiales bacterium
ACCCATGAAGCGCTCGCGATGATCGACGAGTTCGAGACGTTGGGCCGCCAGTTCGATGCAGCCAAACTCCGCCTTCAGGAAACGATTGAACGCAGCGGTGTCTACGCGGTCGACGGACATCGGGGTAGCAAGGCAATGATCGCCCACGCAGGGCGCTTGTCGGGCAGCGAAGCCGCAGGCCGCGACAAAGCCGTGCGTGTGCTCCAAACGCTGCCACTCGTGGCCGCTGCATATCGAGCGGGAGATATCTCGACGTGCATGCTCAAAAAGCTGGGCCGGGTGCACTCCAACCCACGAGTGCGCGGCTTCATGGCCGAGGCCGACGCGTGGTTCCTGTCTCATGGGTTGAACGACAACTACGAGTTGTTCGACATCACCGTGTCTGAATGGGAACGCTTGGCCGATCAGGATGGGGCTGACCAACGCGACGCCCGCCATGAGCGGGCCCGGAATCATCAGATGCACCAGGACGAAGAAGGCCAATGGCATTGGAAGGGTCAAGCAGCCGCGTACGACGGGGCAGTCAGCAAAGACATCTTCGATGCATTCGAACGGATCGAGTTCGACATTGACTGGCAGTGGGCCAAAGACAACTACGGTGACGACGCCAACGCCACCCACCTGCCTCGCACGGCTGCGCAACGGCGAGCCGATGCGTTCGCCAAAGTTCATGTCTACGCAGCCAAAGGGCTAGCAGCCGAAGGCGGCCCGACGATCACGACCGACGTGGTGATCGATGATGAAACGTTCGACCGTGAAACCGCTCGCCTCATGGGCGAAGACGTGCCTGTCGACGATCCCCAGCGTGAGGACTATGCCTGCCACACAATGTCGGGCATACGTCTTCACCCGCGAACCGCTGTCGCACGAGCGCTGCTTGACTACTTGCGCCGCGACGTGATCGGCGCCGACGGTGTCACCATCGACCTGGGTAGGCGCCGCATCTTCACCGGATACGCCCGTATCGCAGCGAAACTCAACGCCTCGGAGTGCTACTGGCCTGGCTGCCACGTCAACGTGAACAGCTGCCAGATCGACCACCTCACCCCACACGCCCAAGCCCGGGACCGAGGCGGCGGAGAGGGTGGTGGGCTCACCAACCCCGAAAATGCCGGGCCGTGCTGCGGAAAACACAACCGACACAAAGAGCGCGGCTACTCCGTCCGTCGTCTACCCGACGGCACAATCGAAATCCGTCGACCCGACGGAACCGTCCTCGACTAGGCCCCGCTGCGTGTCATCGCGCAGCGGGTGTCCTAGAGCGTTTCGTCGAACCATGCCGCAACGTCTGCGGTCATCTGGTCGGCGTCGCTGCGATTGGCGAACAGGTGGCCACCGTGCTCATAGCGCACGAACCGCTTGGGTTCTTGTGCCGCGGCGAAGAGGTTCTCGCCCTCGGTGACCGGAACGGTGGTGTCGTCGTTCGCGTGGACGACGAGGTACGGCCGATCGAGCGACTCGGCAGCTTTCATCACGTCGTGGGAGTCGAGATCGTGGACAAAGTCGGACTCGAGCGTGAACGTGCGTCCACCGATGGTGATGTCGGCCTTTCCTTCGGTGAGCAGTTCTTCTTCGCTGTGGGCAAACAGGTGGCGGACATGGCCGGCGTAGCTGGGCGCGCCGATCGTGGCGACCGACTGCACCGTCTTTAACTTCCGGGCAGCGAGCAGCGCCGCGGCACCGCCCAAGCTGTGCCCGATCAGCCCACTTGGACCAAAGCCCATCTCGATGAGCGTCGTTGCAGCACGGACCACATCGTTGACGTTCCGGCTTAGTGTCTTCTTCGAAAAGTCGCCTGCGCTATCGCCGAGGCCGGTGAAGTCGAAACGAAAGGCTGCAAAACCTGCATCGGAGAGCGCGTTCGCCAGCCGCGTCATCGTGTGGATGTCCTTTGAGCACGTGAAGCAATGCGCCATCAACACCGCACCTCGACCCCGCTCGACGGGGCGATGAAGCACCCCCGTCAGGGTCGCAGCCGACCCGCCTACGAACGTGATCTCTTCTTGTGGGGGGCGATCGGCCGATCGCTGCGGGGGAGTCTCCATGGCGTCAGCCTAGAGTCCGGGCTTCTCGGCTGAAGATGTCGAGCAGTAGAAACTGCCTATGGAAACCGTGCTGCTCGACAAACGCGATGGGTACGCCATCGTCACGCTCAACGATCCGGATCGCCGCAACGTGTTCACGCTTGCCATGAGCGCGCGGATTCACGAGATCTTCGACGAGCTCGAACAGGACGAGTCGATGAACGCCGTGATCCTTACCGGAGCGGGCAAGGCGTTTAGCTCGGGCGGACATCTCGACGAGTTGCTCGAAAACCCCGGACCCGACGGGATGCGGCGTATCTACGCCGGGTTCGTGCGTATTGCCGAAAGCCGGCTCGGAACGATCGCTGCGGTCAACGGGGCTGCTGTTGGAGCGGGCATGAACGCGCTGCTCGTCTGCGATGTGGTCATTGCGGGGGAGTCGGCAAAGTTCGACAGCCGCTTCCTTCAGATTGGCCTTGGTCCAGGCGGAGGCCACACGTGGCGGCTTCGAAACAACATTGGCTTGCAAGCAACCAAAGCCATGGTCCTGTTCGGCGAGGTACTCGACGGACAACGTGCCGCCGAGGTCGGACTTGCGTGGGATTGCGTTGCCGACGACCAACTACTCACACGAGCCGAAGAACTCGCTGCCGGCGCTGCCCGGGCACCGCGCGAAGTGCTGATGCGCACTAAGGACACGATCCACCGCACGATCGCAATCACCGACAGCGCCGCAGCGATCGACAACGAACTCGACACCCAGGTGTGGTCGATGGGCGAGCCAGCCTTTGTCGACCTCGTGACGTCCCTCAAGTCCAAGATCACCAAGAAATAGCGAGTGGCTCTCTCCTTCGCTCTGACCCCCGAGCTGCTCGACTTGCGCGAACGAGCTCGCGCCGTCGCCCAACAAGGCGTTGCCGATCACGGGGTGCACAACGACAGCTGGATCAACGGCTTCTCGAAGGAGTTCTCGGCCACCATTGCCTCGCACGGTTGGGTGGGCATGACGTGGCCCACCGAGGTGGGCGGAGGCGGGCGACCGAACATCGAGCGCGTCGTGATGGCCGAGGAAATGATCGCGGCTGGCGCTCCGATCGCAGCCAGTTGGTTCGCGGATCGCCAGTTCGGCCCCTCGATCTTCACCTATGGCACGCCAGACCAGCAGGCCGAGTACTTACCCGCCATGCTCGACGGCTCCTCGACATGGGGCATCGGAATGAGCGAACCCGACAGCGGCTCTGACCTCGCGAGCCTGTCGACGACCGCGGTTCGCGACGGCGACGTCTACGTCGTGAACGGACAGAAGATCTGGACGTCGAGCGGTGCGCGGGCGGACTACGTCTATTTGATCTGCCGGACAAGCTCGGCCGGTCGACCTCACGAGGGCGTGAGCGAGCTGATCGTGCCGATGGACCTACCCGGAATCGAAGTCCGGGTGATTCGAGACATGGTCGACAACACCGACTTCAGCGAGATCTTTCTCACCGACGTGCGGGTTCCTGCCGAGAACCTGGTTGGCGTCGAGGGTGGTGCGTTCAAACAGACGATGGTCCAGCTCGAACATGAGCGCGGCGGCATCGACCGGTTGGTATCGAACCGGCCGCTCTACGAACTTGCCAAAGCGCAGGCCGACACCGACGACCCGCGCGTTCGCCAAGACATCGCCCGAATCGAGTCCGACTACCACGTTGGGCGGTTGCTTGTTTACCGAGAGGTGCTGCGCCAGGCCCCGAAAGGCTTTAGCGCGGCGACGAAGGTGTTTTGCACCGAGCACCAAGTGCGCGTTGCCGACTTTGCTGCCCGTGTGCTCGGCCCGCACATGACCCTCGACCACCAACAGAGCCGAGAGTTTTGCTACAGCCCGAGCTACAAACTTGCCGGAGGGTCGAGCGAGATCATGCGAAATATTCTCGGCGAACGAGTTCTCGGGTTGCCACGGGAACCCCGCGCCTAGGCTTGGTCGCTATGGAAGCTGCTACCACCATTGTTCATCACCTCGAACGCCACGCATCGGCCCAGGGAGATCGAGCAGCACTCCACGACAAAGTGACCGGCTCGTGGCGCACCAGGACCTGGAGCGAGTACAACCAGGCAACCCGTGACTTTGCCAAGGGCTTGATCGCTCACGGAGTCGGGTCGGGTCAGGTCGTTGCGGTCTTGGGAGCGAACCGGCCCGAATGGGTAATTGCTGCGCTTGGAGCAATGCGGATCGGCGCGATTTCGACCGGCGTGTACACCACGTGCTCGCCCGAGGAGATCGGCTACGTCGTCGAGCACTCCGAGGCGCCGGTCATGATCGTCGAGACGCTCGAACAGCTCGACCGGGTACTCGAGGTGTGGGAATCGGTCCCGACGCTGAAGTACGTCGTCTTGATGGAAGGCGCAGGCGAACACGATGACGCTCGCGTCAAAGCCTGGGCCGACTTCATGGTTTCGGGCGCAACGATTTCGAACGACTCGATTGCGGTGCATCTCGAAGGTCTCACCGGTGACCAGATCGCCGAATTCATCTACACCTCGGGAACGACCGGGCCGCCAAAGGCCGTGATGTTGAGTCACGAGAACCTCGAATGGACGAGCCGAACGCTCGGCTCGCAGGTCCACCTAACCCCCGACGACGTCGGCCTTTCGTACCTGCCGCTGTCGCACATTGCCGAGCAGCAGGCGTCGCTGCTCATGGCCGTGATCTTTGGCTATCAAGTGCACTTTTGTCACGACGGCCTCCAGGTGGCCGACTTTCTGAAGGAAGTCCGACCGACCTTCTTCTTCGGCGTGCCTCGCGTCTGGGAGCGGTTCGAAGCTGGCGTGAAGGGTCGCCTCGCAGAAGCGACGGGAGCCAAGGCAAAGATTGCTCAGGTCGCCCAGTCCGCAGGTGTGAAATACATCGCGGCAGCCAATACCGGCGCCACTCCCGGCAAGCTTCTCGAGAGGCAGTACAAGGCCGCCGACAAGGTTGTCTTCTCGAAGATCCACGCAGCGCTCGGCCTCGATCGCTGCCGACTCTTCGTCTCTGGTGCTGCGCCGATCCCCGCTGCGTCGCTCGAATTCTTCTCGTCCATCGGTGTCACCGTCACCGAGCTCTATGGCCAGTCAGAAGACTCCGGGCCAACAACGACGAACCTTCCCGGGGCAAACAAGTTCGGGACTGTCGGCAAGGCCGTCGAGGGCGTCGAGATCAAGATCGCGGACGACGGAGAAATTCTCGTCCGGGGCAAGAATGTGTTCGCTGGCTACTACAAGAACCCCGAGGCAACCGCCGAGACCCTCGTCGACGGTTGGTTGCACTCGGGCGACCTCGGCGAGATCGACAGCGACGGTTACCTGTCGATCATCGGCCGCAAGAAAGACATCATCATCACTTCGGGCGGCAAAAACGTTGCCCCTCAAAACATCGAAGAATCGCTCTCGGGCATCGACATCGTCGGAGCAGCGGTGGTCGTTGGCGACGGGCAACGCTTCTTGGTGGCGCTTCTCACCCTCGAACCCGAGGCTGCGGGACGTTTCGCCGAGGAACACGGTCTTGACGCCGCAACAATGCACGACGATCCCAAGGTGCGTTCACACATCGAGGAAGCGATCAACACGCAGGTCAACCCACTGATGGCACGGGTCGAACACGTTCGAAACTTCGCGGTGCTCGCGAACGAATTCACTATGGAGGGAGGCGAGCTCACGCCGACCCTCAAGATCAAGCGCAACATCATCGCCGAGAAGTACGCCGACGACATCGCAGCGCTGTACGACTCGGGCCAAGTGATGTAGCTGAGGCGTCGGCTAGAACAGCCACTCCCAAAAGCCGAGCAGGTTCAACGCGAGCGCGGCAGCGGCCACGAGCATTACGACTCGGATTCGTTCTTCGCCCCCGCGTACCGCGAGCTTGGCGCCGACCCACCCGCCGACCGACAAGCCAATCGCAAGCACGATTGCTGGACCCCAGCGAACCTCGCCTTGAGCAATGAAGACCGGCAGCGCGATCAGCGTTGCGCCGAAAGTGAAGATGACCTTCACGACATTGGCGGTTACGAGGTCGAGGCCCGATCGGCTCAACGCTGCAAGTAGCACGAGCCCGACGCCCGCCTGGATTGCACCGGCGTAGATGCCAATGCCGAAGAAGACGGCAAGGGTGATTGGCAGAGGCCAATCCTGGGCATCCTCACGTACCTGGGGTTTGAAGATCGTGAGCACGATCAGCGGGATCATCAAGAGGCCGAAGACGGTCTCGAAGGTGTCGTCGGTGAGTTGGCTGATGCCGAACGCGCCAACGAATGCGCCGACGAGCGCAGGAGGGATGATTGCCTTGAGCGACTTGAGGTCGACGGTTGCGCCCTCGCGTCGATACGAGGCAAGGCTCGCGACGTTCGAGGTGAGGATCCCGACGCGATTCGATCCGTTTGCGGCAATTCCCGGTACGCCCGCAATCACCAGCAAGGGAACGGTCAGCATCGACCCGCCACCGGCCATGGCATTGACGGCGCCCGCAAAGACGCCGCCCACGAGCAACAAGACAACGTCGAGTGTGCTCACTGGTTGGTGTTGGTTTCCGCGGGGTCGACGGGGGAGAAGAAGTAGCCGCCGTAGATCTGCTCTTGGGGCACGATCTCGAGCTGGCTGATGTTGACATGCCACGGCGCGGTGACCACGTGCACGATCGATGCTGCAACATCGGCCGGTTCGAGAACGGTGATGCCCGTGTTGGTCGCCGCGGCACGCTTGTCGGGTTCATCGATGGCGACGTCGTAGAACTCGGTGGCCACCCGTCCAGGGTTGATCTCGCTGATCCGCACGCCGGTTCCATGAAGCTCGTTTCGCAGATCGCGAGTGAACTTATGCACCGCGCCCTTCGACGCTCCATACAGCGCGGTAGCTCCTGCATGGAACGCAGCGGTCGAGCTGATGTTGACCAGGTGGCCGCGGCCACGCTCGATCATGCCGGGGGTCACCGCTCGCGTGAGATGGATGAGCGACGTCACGTTGGTGTCGATTGTTTGCTCGATGTCTTCGATCGACGCGGTCATGAGCGATCCCATTGCGCGGCCTAGGCCAGCGTTGTTGACCAGAATGTCGATCGGGCGATCTTCGAGCGCGGCGACGCTGGCCCGGTCGCGCACGTCGAGTTCGAGCGGCTCGCAACCGGTTTCTTGGGCCAGGGACTCCAGGCGATCGAGCCGTCTCGCTGCGGCGATGACGTCCATGCCCGCGTGGCGCAGCGCACGGACCGTTGCCGCGCCGATGCCGCTGGACGCGCCGGTGACGAGGGCGGTGTTTGCGTCGGTCGTGCTCATTGAGCTTCGCTCCGTTCGGTTGCCCAGTACTCGTCTTTGAGCAGGCGTTTGTAGAGCTTGCCGGTTGGGTGGCGGGGAAGCTCGGGTCGAAAATCGATCGAACGAGGACACTTGAGCTTGGTCAGGTTGTCCGAGCAGTAGGCGAGCAGTGTTCGCTCAAGTTCTGCCGCCTGCTCGTTCGAGGTGGGCATTACGTGGGGTTGCACCACGGCCTTGACTTCCTCGCCCATGTCGCTGTTGGGCACACCGAATACCGCAACGTCGGTGACGGCCGGGTGCATGCTGAGTACGTTCTCTGCCTCTTGGGGATAGATGTTGACGCCACCCGAGATGATCGTGAACGACTTGCGGTCGGTCAGATAGAGGTAGCCGTCCTCGTCGACCCGGCCGATGTCGCCCAACGTCGAAACGCCCTCTCGCGCGTATGACTCGGCGGTCTTGGCCTCGTCGCCGTGGTAGGAGAATTGGCTTGCGCCACTGAAGTAGACGCCGCCTTGTTCGCCCGCACCGAGTTCGTTGCCGTCTTCGTCGAGGATGTGGAGCGTTCCCAAGACGGCCCTGCCCACGGTGCCCTTGTGCGCGAGCCACTCCTCGCTGTTGCAGTACGTGATGCCGTTGGCTTCGGTGCCGGCGTAGTACTCGTGGATGATGGGACCCCACCACTCAATGAGCTGCTCTTTGGCCGCAACAGGACAGGGCGCGGCGGCATGCACCGCGCAGCGCAGCGACGAAAGGTCGTACGCCGAGCGAACGTCGTCGGGCAGCTTCAACATTCGCAGAAACATCGTCGGGACCCATTGGCTGGTCGTCACCCCGTGGGTCTCGATCGCCGCGAGCGCGCCCTGAGCGTCGAAGCGCTCCATGACTACGACGGTTGCCCCGAGTCGCAGCGCTGCTCGACAGAACCGCAGAGGAGCAGCGTGATACAGCGGCCCCGGAGACAGATAGATCGCGTCTTCGTTCATCTCGAAGAAGGCGGCAGACAGCGAGGTTGGCCCATCGCCCGAGCCCAAAGGTTCGCCCGAGGCAACGAACTTCACGCCCTTAGGGCGACCCGTGGTGCCCGAGGAGTACAACATGTCGTTGGTCTCGCGCCGGTCGTGTAGCGGAGTGTCTGGTTGATCGCCGATGGCCGCCTCATAGGGGTCGTGGCCATCGATCGCTCCGCCGACACTGAGCCGGGCAACCACCTCGGGCGAGTTGTCGAGCAGGTCGAGTGCCATCTCCTTGACGTGGGGTGAGAAGATCAGAGCCTTTGCCCCGCAGTTGTCGACGATGTACGCCGCCTCGGCAGCGGTGAGGCGACTGCTGATTGCCGTGTAGTACAGACCCGCGTAATGACAGCCCCACATGATGGGGAGGAACTCGATTCGGTTCTCCATGCTGAAGGCAACGTGGTCGCCTGGTTGTAGGCCGATCGAGCGAAACCAGTGCGAGAGACGATTGGCTGCACGGTCCAGAGCGCCGTAAGTCATTACCTCGCCCGACGTTGCCATGATGACGGCGGGCTTGTCCGGCGAGACAGACGCCCAATAGCCGGGGTACAGGGTTGGTTCAGCCGCGTTCACTAGTTCCCCCTCGGCTGGCTCCATCGGGCGACGTTACAGCGGCGCCTCGATCACGGACAACAACACGAACCGAGGCGTTGCGGCTAGCGACGACGACGGTGCAAGCTGAGCCGCTCGATCGACGTAACCCGCTAACTCGCTTGCAGACCTGGAGTTTGCCTGAGAAGGTGGCCCATGATTTCCGTACATATCTTGTATCCACGAACCGACGACTCGACCTTCGACATGGACTACTACGTTGGTAGTCATATGCCGATGCTCGCCAATGCGCTAGGCGACTCGTGTCAGAGTTGGGGCGCCACGACCTGCGTGGGTGGTGACATCGCAGCGATTGGCTGGGCCATGGTCGACAGCAAAGACGCCTTCGACGCAGCCATGGGCGAGCACGGCGCGGCCATCATGGGCGACGTTCCCAACTACACAAACGTCGAGCCACAACTCGTCCTCGGCGACATCGCTGCGTCCTAGCGACTCCATCTGTCGAGTCTGTTAGTTCACGACGAGCTAGCGGGTGACGCCGTCGGCTTTGGCGGCTTCGGCAACGACCTTCGCGACGTTGAGGCTCACCGCTGGATCGAACACGCTCGGCACGATGTGGGTGGGGGAGAGTTCGTCGGAGGTCACCTCGTCGGCGATTGCTTTCGCGGCAGCGAGCTTCATGTTCTCGGTGATGTCGGTGGCCTTGGCGTCGAGCGCGCCTCGGAAGATGCCGGGGAAGGCGAGCACGTTGTTGATCTGGTTGGGGTAGTCGCTGCGACCAGTGGCCATGACCGACACCATGCCTTCGACGAGCTCTGGACGAATTTCGGGGT
>CAZMYN010000124.1:0-9672 GCA_964570495.1 uncultured Acidimicrobiales bacterium
GTGGGGGCTGGGCGAGTACTACGAGTCTAACGAACGTATGTTCCCATTTGCAACCTGGAAGACAGGATTTCTACAGCAATCTCTGACCGGATCCCCGGAAGTGTGAAAGCGAAACATTGCGAAACTAGGCCAAATGACCTGGGGGTTGGACCTGTCGACGTACCGATACCACTAGTGGCGCTTCGGCGGTCTTTCCCATGGTCCTGTTCAACGACAAACACTCCCCTGCGAAAATCCGTTGGGACAAGACTGCCTCGGCACTTGGCCTCGACCCGTCGTACCGGCGCAACTCGCGGTCGATGGGCGGCGAGATCGGCGAACTCTCGGTCCACCTCATCGATATCGACATGTTCTCTCCGCTGCTATTCATCGAGCCGCTGGCAGGCAACGACACGCGGTTCTCGATCCACCTTCGCGCCGATGACGAATCCGTCCTGACCGGGCTCTACTCGTTCGATACCGGGGACTTGGTGTTTGATCACCAGCTCCGAGTGTTCGGAAACGATCCGGCTGCGGTCCTCAACTACCTGACCCGCGATCGCCGCTCCACCCTTCTCGAGCTCTACGACGAAGTCGTGTTGGACAACCTCACCCACGAGCGCCTTCGCGCCTCGCTCCTGCTTCTCCCCGAATGGACAGCCGAGGAGTGCGCCGAGTCGGTCGAGCGCTCGATCGAGATCATGGGGCGCTTCTACGACCCGGAGCTCCGCACCACTCACTCTTCTGGCGAAAGCAACGAAGAGCCGTCGTCGGAGCACGCGAGTCCGACCACCGATTTGGCCGCCTAGGCACTGGCGCTGAACAAAATCTGTGGTTGGTGAGCCGCGTATTCGCGGCTGAGCAACCACAGATTCCCAAGGAAGCCAGCAAGACCCGACTCATACGAATGGGTCGCGTATTGATATCGAGAACGACTATCCGCCTTTACTAGGGTGACGCCATGAAGACGAGCGCGCAGGTTGTGGTCATCGGCGGCGGAGTGGTGGGGGCATCGATCCTCTATCACCTCACCAAGAACGGCTGGACCGACGTTGTCCTGCTCGAACGCACCGAGCTGACTGCGGGGTCCACCTGGCACTCCGCGGGCGGCATGCACACGATCAATGGCGACCCGAACGTCGCCAAGCTCCAGAAGTACACGATCGAGCTCTACCGAGAGATCGAGGAGCAGTCGGGCCAGGACTGCGGCATTCACATCACGGGCGGCGTCATGCTCGCCGACACTCCCGAGCGGGCCGACTGGCTCAAAGCCACACACGCGAAAGGCCGCTACCTGGGCCTCGACACCGAGCTGATATCGGTCGACGAAGCAAACGAAATGCACCCGATCTTCGACAAGAAGTTCTTCGTCGGCGCCATGTACGACGCACACGACGGCCACGTCGACCCCACCGGCGTCACCCACGCCTACGCGAAGTGCGCCCGCCAGAACGGTGCCGAGGTCTACAAGGACACCTGGGCTCGGGGCATGCGCCGGGCGCCTGACGGTGGCTGGCTCGTCGACACGATCAAAACGTCAACCGGCGAAGAGCTCGAAACCATCCACTGCGAGCACGTGGTCAACGCTGGTGGCCTATGGGGCCGCGAAGTTGGCCGCATGGTCGGCCTCGAACTCCCGATCCTCGCCATGGCGCATCAGTACATCCTCACCGAAGACCTGCCCGAGGTTGCCGAGATCAACAAGAGCACCGGCAAAGAGGTACTCCACGCAGTCGACTTTGGCGGCGAGATCTACATGCGCCAAGAAGCGGGCGGTCTCCTGCTCGGAACCTACGAGCCCAACGGCATTCCGTGGTCGCCAAAGCAGACGCCGTGGGAGTTTGGTATGCAGCTGCTCACCCCCGACCTCGAACACCTCGCCGACCATCTAGCTACCGGGTTTGAGCACTTCCCTATCTTTCAGGACGCAGGCATCAGTTCGGTCGTCAACGGCCCGTTCGTGTTCTCCCCCGACGGCAACCCGTGCCTCGGTCCGGTCCGCGGCCTGCAGAACTATTGGTCGGCGACCGCCATCATGGCTGGCCTGTCGCAGGGAGGCGGTGTGGGCCTGGCGCTCGCCAACTGGATGACCGACGGCGACCCCGGCCACGACATTTGGGGCATGGACATTGCCCGCTTCGGCGACTTCAACACGATGGCGTTCACCGACACGAAGGTGCGCGAGAACTACGGCCGTCGCTTCCGGATCACGTTCCCCAACGAGTTCCTGCCACAGGGCCGCAACCTGCAGACCACGCCGATCTACGACAAGCTCGTCGACGCCAACGCCGTGTGGGGCAACAGCTACGGACTCGAAACCGCCCAGTGGTACCAAGCCGAGGGTAAAGAGCCGGTCGAAGAGTTCACCTGGTATCGCTCCAACGCCTGGGACCAAGTCCGCTCCGAGACAATGGCGGTGCGAAATGGCGTCGGAATGATGGACACCACCGGCTTCTCGAAGTTCCAATTCACCGGCCCCGGCGCACGTGCCTGGCTCGACCGAGTGCTGGCCGGGCGAATCCCCAAGGCCGGCCGCATGAGTCTGACGCCGATGACCAACGAGAACGGAAAGCTCATTGGCGACCTGACCGTTGCCTGCCTGCCCGCAACTCCCGGCGAACCCGAAGGCCCGGTCACCACTCCAACCTCGGGGGCAACGGGCAATACCTCAGCGAATTCCGAACGCTTCATGATGTTCGGCTCGGGCATCGCCACCCGCTACTACCAGCGATACTTCGAATCGCTGCTCCCCACCGCCGACAGCCCTTCCAAAGATGCTGTTCGCTACCAATCGCTCGGATACGAAATGGCCGGGCTCTCGATCGCTGGCCCAAAGAGCCGCGAGCTGCTCGAACGGGTCACCGACACCGACGTCTCGGCCGAGGGATTCAAATTCATGGCATTCCGTGAGCTCGAACTTGGCTGGGCAAAGGTCTTGTGTGGCCGGGTTACCTACTCGGGCGACCTTGGCTATGAGTTCTGGATGCCCGCGAGCTACCAGCGCTACTGCTTCGATCTGCTGATGGAGCACGGTGCCGATCTCGGCGTTCGACTCTTTGCCTCAAAGACGCTCGATTCGCTTCGTCTCGAAAAGAGTTTCGGTTCGTGGGCTCGCGAGTACCGGCCCATCTACGACCCGTTCGAGGCGAACCTCGGGCGCTTTGTTGACATGGACAAGGACTTCATCGGCCGCGACGCTCTCGTCGACATTGCAGCGAATGGTCCCGCTCGAAAGCTCTGCACGTGGGTGGTCGACGTGCCACTCGACGGTCGCGAAGACGGCGTTGCCGATGTGATTGGCGACGAACCGGTCTGGCTCGACGGCGAGGTCGTGGGTTGGATCACCTCGGGTGGGTTTGCCCACCACAGCAACCTGTCCGTCGCGATGGGCTACGTACCGATCGAACATGCCGAGCGCATCGATGGCTGGCAGATCGAGATCCTCGGCGTCATGCGTGACGCCACGCTTCGCACCGAGCCCATCTGGGACCCGGCAGCCGAAAGAATGAGGGGCTAGAGCGACCGTGTCGACTTCTGGGGATGTCGGGCGTCCGTCCCAACAAATTGCTGCGGTCATCTTTGACCACGACGGGACGCTCGTCGACAGCGAGAACATCACGCTGTCGGTCGTGGCCGAAATCGCGATAAACGCCGGTGCGCAAATCCGAGACGACGACCCCGACCGGTTTGTGGGCGCCGACCTGCACGTCGTGTTCGAAGAGATCGAGAAACGAAGCGGCAAGCCCCTTCCCGACAACATCATGGACGTCTTTCGGGAGCGACAATCAGCGCTGTTGCGCGACGGGCTCGTCGAGATCCCGGGTGCTCGAGCGCTACTCGAGTCGATCACACTGCCAATGGCGGTCGCCTCCAACGCGCCGGTCTCAAAGATGGAGCTCTGCCTCGAGACCACCGGCATGCTCTCACTGTTTCCCAAGGGTCACCTTCTGAGCGCATACGACGTGAATGCCTGGAAGCCCGACCCCAGCGTGTACTTCGCTGCGGCTGAAGTTCTCGGGGTGGAGCCAGCGCATTGTGCCGTCGTCGAGGACAGCCGGCCCGGTGTTGAAGGGGCGCTCGCGGCAGGCATGGCAGTGTTCGCGCTCGACCCCGATGGTCGACTCGCAGACTTCACCGAGGCCACACGGGTGAGTTCGCTCGCCGAGTTCGGCGAGATTCTGGCGGCCAACTCCTAGGCCGTACGGCTCATGTCAGCGAGCTCTTCGCCGATTCTCCTTCTATGTCGGAGGAGAACTTTCTCGGGACCCAACTGGTCCGCTTTGCCGGAATGTTCTCGGCGACCATTTTCGCGTGGGCGATCTGGCTAAGCAGAGGTTCTGCATTCGGCGACTTTCGGGTTCTGCATCTAGGAGCTCGCCTGATCAACGAGGGTCGGATTGGCGATGCGTACGATCCCGACGCCTTTCAACAAGAGGCGATTGCTGAGCCAACGCTCGAAGCCGCGGAGCTTTTGACCTTCCTCAGCACTCCCCCGTTTGCTCTGGCGATGCGTCCTTTCGCGTTTCTCAGCTCGAACGCCGCCCTCGGCGTGTGGCTCGTCCTTGGTGTACTTGCCTTCTTCGCCGCAGTTCGTTTGCTCAACCTGCCGTGGTGGACCGGCTTGGCGGCGATTGTGCTGCCGACGGGCCTTGCGAACATACAGCTCGGGCAAACCGGGTTCTTCGCGCTCTTGATGGCAGCGGCAATCCATCGCCTCTGCGTCGAAGACAAGGTGGTGGCCGCAGGAGTCGTTGCTGGCTTCGCCGTCCTGAAACCCACGCTTCTTCTGGGCGTTGCAATTTGGTGGTTGCTCGATTGGCGAAAGTGGCACAAAGCGCTGCTTTCGGCAGCCGGAGTGGGCACGCTCGTGCTACCGACCGTCGTTGGCGGCTTTGAACAGTGGCGTCTGTTTCTTGGGGCGCTCGAGGCCCGCAGTGCCTTCGAGTTCGAAATTGTCTCGCACCAGCCAACGATCGCCGAGATCGTCAACCGTTCGTTCGGCACCGACATCGGCGGCCATCCAATCGCCTCTGCGCTGTACCTCGTCGTTGGCGCAGTGGCGATGCGCGCCGCGATCCGTCGCTGGCCCGAACGAACCGACGTCCTCTCCGGGGCGGCCATTCTGGTCTCGGTTCTGGTCTCGCCGCACCTGCTGATCTACGACGCGACCCTCATCATCATTCCGTTCGCGGTGCTCGTGCACGCTGGTTCGCGAGGCGTCGAACGAGATCGCCTCGTCGCCATCTTCTTGGTCACGGCGCTCATGAGCATCCTGCCGATGGAGCCGTTCTCGACGATCAACGACTACGTCATTCCGACCGCGATCGGACTCATCGTCGCAAGCGTGTATTGGGCATGGTTGATCGACAAGGGCGACTCGGCGCCTGCACTTCTCGACGTGCCATCCATGGGGACCCAACTCGACGAAGGTCTTGCCGACGAAGGTCTTGCCGACGCGGCCTAGAGCTACTACTCGCGACCCGCGTCGCGCAGCGTTCCTTCGGTCAGAAGTACCTCAGCTGCGTCTCCGACCAAGCACTGAACCCGACGATCGCCGTTTTCCCAACGGAGTTCGGTCGGCACGAAGGTCCAGACCTGCCACGGCGAGGTCACAAAGTCGCCACCGACGAAGTCGTCGTAGCGGTCACGGCAGTACTGCTCGCCGATAGAGAAGGTCTGCTCGATGCCTTCGTATGCCGCCGCCGGAGCAGCGAGCTCCTCGGAGAACTCCGCAAAGACGCTCTCGGATACAGCGAATACCTCGTAGGCGTGTTGGTTCACGCAGTCGGTCGTCTCGACAGCGAAGATGTTTCGGAATTCACCCTCCGCTGGGCTGAAGAACTCGGTCACGCACTGACCTTCGGCGAGCTCGGTAACGAGTGCGGTGTCTTTCAATCGGTTCCAGAAAAGAAAGCCGCCGATCAAAATCGCCCCCAACACCAAGACGCCCGCCAACTTGCCGAGCATCGAGAACGTCTTTTTGATCGCGTAGTTCTTGGGCCGCAGGTCCAGCTTGGATTTCGCGGTGTCCGACTCGTTGAGCGAATCGGCGGAAGTTTTGGTTTCGGTCGTGGACATCGCTGCCATCTCGGCAGCGGTCGGTGGAAACATGCTCCCACCGAGATCCGGTGTGGCCTCGGCGATAGGTTCAGCTCCGGCAACCTCGATCGGCACGAACGTGTCGACGACCTCTTCGACAGCGGGCGCAACGTCAGGTGCGTCCATTGGGGTCTCAAGGATTTTCGACGAACGGATCGCCGGAGGCAGCGGCGGTAGAACCGGCCGTTGGATTGCATCGAGCACGGAAACACCCGTCGTTTGATCCATACCTAAACGGTCGACACGCCCGCCGTGGCGACTTATGGGGTTTACGACCTATCGAAATGTGGGCCAAACTCCATAAATGGCTGGCCGAATCGCTCCCGGTGCGCCAGCTCCGGGGCCACAATTTCTCAAGCATCGCAATGGTGACGGAACGGACGAATTCGCCCTCGCGTCAACGGACAACCACCATCTGGTGCTTGGGCCGGGCGAACCGGCCATCGGCGAATTCGTAGAGGCCGGGCTCGCACTTCCCGATCTCGAAGCAATACGCGTGTACCGCCAAGCTCGCATTGCCCAAAAGCTCGACGAGTTCGGATACGACGGCGTTCTCGTCATGGACCCCATGAACATCCGCTACATGACCGACACGACCAACATGCAGCTGTGGGTCATGCACAACGCCGCGCGCTACGCGCTGATGACCGCCGACGGCTACGTGATCTTGTGGGACTACGACAACTGCCAATTCCTCGCCGGGCACCACGATCACGTCGATGAGGTTCGCACCGCGACCGGTTCAACGTACTTTCTCGCGGGCGATCGCTTCGCCGAAGTCTCCCAGAGATGGGCCGACGAACTCGCCGACGTCATCGAGGCCCACTGCGGCCCGAACGCGCGCATTGCGGTCGACCAGGTCAACTACCTCGAAGGAACGATGCTCGCAGCACACGGCATCACGATCGAGCGCGGGCAACAACTCATGGAGCAGGCTCGACTGATCAAGAGCGACGAGGAAATCGTTGCGATGCGTTGCGCTGGCGTGGCGTGCGTTGCGACCATGCGTGAAATGCACGAGGCCGTGCAGCCGGGCATGACCGAACAAGAAGTTTGGGCGATGCTGCACGCCGGAAACATCGCGCGCGGCGGCGAGTGGATCGAGACCCAAATCCTTGCGTCGGGTCCTCGCACGAACCCGTGGTTCCAGGAAGCCTCATCGCGCGTTCTCGAAAATGGCGACATGCTCGCCTATGACACCGACCTGATCGGGGCCTACGGCATGTGCATCGACATCAGTCGGAGCTGGGTCGTGGGCGACAAGGCTCCAACGGGTCCCCAGCAATCGATCTACGGCATGGCCCTGAACCAGATCGAGACCAATATCGAGCTCCTCAAACCTGGCGTCACCGTCGAGGAGCTCACGTTCAAGAGCTGGACCCCGCCGGTGTCGGAGTATCGCCACTACTCGTGCCTGTTTCATGGCGTTGGCCAATGCGACGAGTACCCCGAGGTCTACTTCCCCGCCGCCTGGGAGGACTGGGGCATCGACTGCACACTCGAACCGGGCATGGTGTTGAGCGTCGAGAGCTTCGTCGGGAGCCGCAATGGCGGTGAAGGAGTCAAACTCGAAGAGCAGGTCGTCATCACCGAAACCGGTTATGACAAGGTTGCCGACTACCCGCTCGATCTCTAGGCGCAGAATCCTAAAACGAGGCAAGCCCGGGCAATTGCCCGGGCTTGCGCACATGTACTTTTCCCAGCACCGCCATGTTGGCAGTTACCGAGATGTAGCGAAATTGCTACTCGGTGGCCTCTTCGGCAGCTTCAGCAGCATCGCCGCCACCTGGAATCTTGTCGGTGACCTGGTCGATCTTGTCAGCGATACCTTCGCCTCCGGGGACCTTGCCAGCCATATCCTTGGCCTGATCAGCAAGACCTTCGGCCTTTTCCTTCATTTCGTTTACTTTGTCAAACATACCCATGCGGATACCTCCTGATAGAGCAAGCAACCTGATCGTTCAGATTGCCCGTCGTGATATAGACGCAACGTAGCGCAAGAAAGTTGCATCACGTGGGTATCTATCGGTCATCTTTCACAACCTTTGGAATCCAAATCTTGGGGTGTTTGCGTAGCGAGCCGATCACGGAAAGTGGTTTCGACAGTTCCTGTGGGTAACAATTCACCCATGGCTACTAGTGACGGCGAGAAATGGGACGAGCGCTATCGCAACGCAACGCCACCGCACGGCGTTGCTGCACCCGAGATTGTCTCGGCTCATCTCGGCGACCTGGGAACGGGAAATCGAGTTCTCGATGTGGCGTGCGGTTTCGGCGACGCGGGCCTATGGCTGGCGGGTCGAGGAGCCGACGTCACCTTCGCCGACGTCTCGGCCGTAGCGTTGGCCGCGGTTCGCGAACGTGCCGACCAACTCGCGGCATCCATCACGACGACGGTCGTCGACCTCGAGACAGAACCGGTCCCGGCCGGACCCTGGGATGCAATCACCAACATCCACTACCTCGATCGAGATCTGCTCGCGCGCCTGACCGCAGAACTCAGCTCCACCGGACGGCTCGTGGTCGCTATCGCAACGACCACGAATCTTGAACGCCACGAACGGCCATCGGCGCGCTTTCTTCTCGATCCGGACGAACTTCCAACGTTGCTACCGGAGGCGCACGTGCTTCACTTCAGCGAAGCCTGGAGGGCCAACGACGTCCACGAAGCGTGGGGCGTCTTTACAACAACCCGCCAAGCATCGCTTTAAATTTGGCTTGGGTCTCTTCGAGTTCGGCCGCAGGATCACTTTGCGCAACGACTCCTACCCCCGCAGCAATGCGTGCAACGGGACCGTCGATCTGCGCGGTCCGCACGCTGACGGCGAATTCACCGTTGCCCCGCGCGTCCATCCACCCGGTCGGTCCGCCGTAGCGTTTGCGGTCGAAGCCCTCGAGTTCGGAAATGAGTTCGAGCGCGTCGCGTTGGGGGTCGCCACCGAGTGCCGGCGTTGGGTGCACTGCTCGCACGAGCTCGAGCACCGATGACGCTGGCTCCGAGAGCATGCCTTCGACGAGTGTGCCGAGGTGATGCACATTCGGGAGCGTAAGTACCGACGGCTCGGGCTCGGCATCGACGTAGCTACAAAACGGGAGGAGTTCGGTCAGGAACCAGTCGATCGTGATCTGATGTTCGACCCGATCTTTGGTCGAGGCGAGCAACGCTCCAATGTGTTCGGCATCGACCGTTTCGTTCGTCGAGCGCGGCGCGGTTCCGGCCAGCGGATGAGCTCGAACGACCCGCTGGTTGCGACTGACGAGCTGCTCGGGCGACGCTCCAATGAAGCCGTCGACTGCGAAGACTTGTGCGTGCGTGAAACGTTGCGCGAGGTACTCGATTGTCCGACCGATCGCGAACGGGCTGCTCGCCTCGAGCATGAGCTCCCTCGCGAACACCGCCTTTTGAAGATCGCTCCCTGCAATACGGTCCCGTGCCACCGTGACCACATCGTCGCGCCATGACTCCGCTGACCGATCGAGGTGCAATTCGACCGAATCGGGTTTGGCCGCAAGCGGCTCGGCAAGCAACGACTCGACCTGAGCTGTCACGTCGTCGAGCGAATAGTCGTCGGTCAACGTCACGAAACGAACACC
>CAZMYN010000125.1:0-9667 GCA_964570495.1 uncultured Acidimicrobiales bacterium
GTACACCCACAAGAAGCAGTCGGGTGGTTCTGGTCAGTTCGCAGAGATCAGCTGCACCCTGGAGCCAACCGGCCCCGGTGGGGGCTACTCCTTCGACGACAACATCACCGGTGGTCGTATTCCAAAGGAATACATCAAGCCGGTCGATGATGGCATCCAGCAGGCAATGACCAACGGTCCGCTCGCAGGGTTCCCTGTCGTCGACATGAAGGTCACCCTCGAAGACGGCAAGACCCACGACGTTGACTCCTCGGAGATGGCGTTCAAGATCGCTGGCAACGCATGGTTCCGTGAGGCGGCCAAGACCGCCGGACCGGTTCTCCTCGAGCCAGTAATGGACGTTGAGGTCGTCACTCCTGACGATTACCTCGGCGATGTGGTCGGCGACGTGAACTCGCGTCGTGGCCAAGTGCAAGGCACTGAACAGCGAGGCAACAACCAGGTGATTAACGCTTTGGTGCCGTTGTCTGAGATGTTTGGATACAGTACCGACTTGCGTTCGCGCACTCAGGGGCGTGCAACGTACACGATGCAATTCGATTCCTACCAGAAGGCGCCTGCGTCTGTGCAGGAAGAAATTGTCGCTCGCGTTCGTGGCGAGTAACAGCGCCCTCAGCAATACCCAAGCTCTACAAATAAACAAACCAACCAAGAGAAGAAAGAAACCTAAAGGACACCAGTCATGGCCAAAGAGACCTTCGAGCGCACAAAGCCCCACGTGAACGTGGGCACCATGGGACACATCGACCATGGAAAGACCACGCTCACCGCAGCGATCACCAAGGTCCTCGGCGACAACGTCGAAGGCTCTGCAGCGACCGCTTTCGAAGACATCGATAAGGCGCCAGAAGAGCGCGAGCGCGGTATCACGATCAACGTTTCGCACGTTGAGTACGAGACGGAGAGCCGTCACTACGCACACGTCGACATGCCTGGTCACGCCGATTACATCAAGAACATGATCACCGGTGCTGCTCAGGTTGACGGCGCAATCCTCGTGGTTGCTGCAACCGACGGCCCAATGTGCCAGACCCGTGAGCACCTTCTGCTCGCTCGTCAGGTTGGCGTTCCAAAGATCATCGTTGCACTCAACAAGGTCGACATGGTCGACGACGAAGAGCTCCTTGAGCTCGTCGAGATGGAGGTGCGTGAGCTCCTCGACAAGTACGAGTTCCCCGGCGACGACACTCCAGTCATCAAGGTTTCGGCGCTCAAGGCTCTTGAGGGCGACGCTGACGCAGGCGCCCAGGTCATGGAGCTCATGACACAGGTCGACGAGTACATTCCGCTTCCAGAGCGCGAAGTCGACAAGCCTTTCCTTATGCCGATCGAGGACGTCTTCTCGATTACCGGTCGTGGAACCGTTGTGACCGGCAAGGTCGAGCAGGGTGTTATCAACACCGGCGACGACATCGAGATCGTTGGTCTCAAGGACACCCAGACCACCACCTGCACCGGTGTGGAAATGTTCCGCAAGCTTCTCGACACGGGTCAGGCTGGCGACAACATCGGCGCCCTGCTTCGTGGCATCGACAAAGAAGACGTGCAGCGCGGTCAGGTGCTCGCAGCTCCTGGCTCGATCACTCCGCACACCGACTTCGAGGCCGAGGTTTACGTGCTGTCGAAGGAAGAGGGTGGCCGTCACAAGCCGTTCTTCTCCAACTACCGCCCGCAGTTCTACTTCCGCACCACCGACGTGACCGGAACGATCACCCTTCCAGAAGGCACCGAGATGTGTCTTCCTGGTGACAACACCAAGATGACGGTCGAGCTCATTGCTCCGATCGCTATGGATGAGGGTCTTCGCTTCGCTATCCGTGAGGGTGGCCGCACCGTCGGCGCTGGCGCCGTAACGAAGATCACGAAGTAAGACTCATGGCTGCTGCATCACAGAAGATTCGTATTCGCCTCAAGGCCTACGACCACACCCAGATCGATCAAGCAACAAAGCAGATCGTCGAGACAGTGCGTCGTACTCAGGCTGAGGTTCGGGGTCCAATCCCACTTCCCACCGAGAAGCATCGCTACACGGTGATTCGGGGGCCGTTCAAGGACAAGGACTCACGCGAGCACTTCGAGATGCGTATTCATAAGCGTCTTCTTGACATCGTGGAGCCGTCACCAAAGACGGTCGATTCGCTGCAGCGTCTCGACCTCGCTGCTGGCGTCGATATCGAGATCAAGATCCAGTAACTCGAAATTTGAAGACTGCTGGGCCAATCTGGCCCAGCAAGCTTCAAATTTGCAAAAGAACATGGGAAGTGCCCGGGGCCAGGTGCCTCGGGCATTTCACGTTTTACATGAGATGGCACACAAATTTGAAGGCTGAGTTGCGGGAGGCGCAACTGAGGCTTCAAATTTGGCGGCAAGACAGGTGAATCGATTGCGCGTTACGATATTTTGCATGCGCCGTTCGCTCGTGCTCCTTGGTGCCACTGTGGCATTGGTCGCGTCGGCATGCGGGTCGACGACCGAAACGGTCGAGGCAGCAGCACCCGTGGCGCCCGAGCCCAGCGCGGCGGCCACTGCGGCTCCCGCTGTCGACGAAACTTCTGAGGTCGTCGAAACGACGAGCACAACCACCACGACCACCGAGGCGCCGCCGCCACCTCCGCCCGGTCGAGAAGCCTTGGCTGCAGTCCAGGCCACTGGCACACCGCACGTCATGTGGTTCTGGGGGGCCAATTGAGGTCTGTGCCGAGTTGACGCCGATGCGGTCGCATGGGTTTCGAGCCAAGTCGATGGGGTGACCTTCATTGGTGTTCCCGACCCCAGCGACGGCACGCCCGAGAAACAAGAAGAGTTCATGGCGAGGATCAAGCCCGCCGTGTCGCACATCCTCGATGAACCCCTCGATATCTGGAGCGACTACGAAGTGCTCACCCAGCCGAGCATGGTGTTTGTCTCCGGCGATGGAACTCGAGAGATTCACTCGGGTGCCATCGATGCGTTCGATCTACGCGATCGTGTCGAGGCGCTCGCTTCGACCTAAGCCTGACACGACTCGGGGGCTTACTCTTCTTCGCTCTCGTCGAGGTCGCCGTCCGCGTCGAAGTCATGTTGGGGCAAGGTCGCTGCGACCACGCTGTTGCCCGGTGCGATTGGCGGGCCGAGACGCGTGAGCGGACCTTCTTCGATCGCGTACCGTTCGCCGCTCGCCGAGATGAGACCCTGAGCGGTTGCTGCTGCGGGCAACGCTAAGAGCGCACCCACAGGCCCAAGCACCGACGCACCTGCGAGTACCGATCCAAACGAGATGGCGGGATGGATCTTCAGCGTGCGCGAGTCGACGCGCGGGGCAAGCAAGTAGTTCTCGAACTGCTGGTAGGCAACCATAAACACCAGTGCCCACGCGGCTTTGGCAGGAGACTCGAGGAGAGTTAGAACCACGGGAAGCGAGCCAGCTATGTAGACGCCTACAACCGGAACGAACTGACTAACGACGCCAACCCAAATCGCGAGCGGCAACGGAAACGGCACCCCGATGAGGCTGAACGCAAACCACGTGAAGATCGAGCTCGTGGTCGCGAGCAGCGTTCGCGACAAGATGTAACCGCCGGTCTTTTGGATTGCAAGATCCCAAACGCCGAGTACGCGTCGTTGGCGTTCGGGCTTGAGGCGTGCACATATGGTTCGTCGCAACCGCGGTCCATCTGCTGTCAGGTAGTACGTGAACAACGCAACGGTGAAGATGTCAAACACCAAGCCAACAACGGTTGCGCCGAGTTCGACGACGTTGTTTGCCAGGCCCGTCAGCTGTTGGCCGAGCCCGTCATCGGAGAGAAACCGATCTCGGACTTGGTCGAGGTCGATGCTCTCATCGAGGTTTCGTTGGAGCCACCCCTCAGCGTTGTCGATGATGTCGGGTGCGTCGCTGACGAATTCGGTGGTTTGTTCGGCCAGTACGCGACCAACGATCCAGCCGAACGACACGATTGCGGTGATGGCGATCAAAAACATGAGCAGCGTGCCAAAGCCACGACGGACGCCGCGCCGCTCCAGCCAGTTGACGGCCGGTTCGAGCGCGAAAGAGAAGAAGAACGAGATCAGGATCGTGACGAGAAAGCCCGAGAGGCTCTCGAATAGCTGCTGGAGGACCCAGATCGCAATGAGACCTAACCAAAAGAATGCAATCGCACGTGGGACCCAGCTCGGCATGGGTTCGCGTTCGCCGCGTGGGTTGGGAAGCGCGGGATCGCTCATCGACATGGCCCGACACTACTGGCCTCGCTTCTGCTGCTGAGGGAGGCCACGAGCCAGGCGGTTCAAATGCTGGTTCTTTGCTTCGGGTGGTTCGACGAATCAGGGTTGGTTGATTCGTCGCAACGGCGTTGATGAGTTCTGTCAGGTCGAGGGTGGTGGCATCACACCGCCTACCAGCAACTGCTATGTCGTTTCTCGTGCTGGCGGCGGAGTAACGATCCACTGGCAGAACAACCAGGAACCAGTTCGGCTAACTAGGACGCTGGGTCGAGCTCGGCAGACATGTCGAGCGCCTCAGCCACACCATCGTCATCGACGGAAGCAACTTCATACCGGGCGAGAGCCTTAACCTCGGGGACGGCATTGCCCATGGCGACGGGATGGCCGACCGCTTCGATCGCGGGAAGGTCGTTGTGCCCGTCGCCGATCATCATGACCTGATCGATCGTCAGACCCAGCTCCTCGCAGATGCTTTCGATTCCCGTTGCCTTCGTCACCCCGGACTGTGTCGCCGAGACGAACGCGATGCCCGGCATGATGGGCGAGGTCGCCGAGGTCACCGATAGCCCGAGCGGCTTGCCTGCTGCCAGAACCTCGTCGGCCTCTTCGACCCGAACGACGAACTGTGCACGGACAATTCCCGGTGCCGCCGCGATGAATTCATCAAATGAACCGACCTCGAAGTCGACACCCATAAGAGCCGCATGGTCGACCGATGGCCCGGAGTCATCCTCGATCACGTATGCCGTGGGAGAGTAGAGCTCGAGGATCCACCCACGATTCTCGGCGAGTTCTCTACAGGCGGCGAGTTGTTCACTGGTGAGTGAGTGGGGTCGCGTCGCTCCTGTCCCGGTATGGGCGATGGCGCCACCAGCGTGAAAAACGTGCCAACCCGCCGGGTCGAGCCGTTCGGCCATGTCCCAAGCTGAAGCAAAGGCACCGCGTGCGGTGCTGAGTGCGAGGTGTTGGCCCCGGTCAAGTGCACGCTCGACAGCGTCCCACACAGGTTGGTGTACCTTGCCGCTACTACTCACGAGTGTGCCGTCGACGTCGATACAGATCAGAGGAATCACACGGCAAGGGTACTGATCTTTGCTAGACAAACTAAGGAGTTCTGGGCGTGCCGCTAGCAGAAACCTCAGATGAAGGAGAAGTGCATCCAAAAGTGATGAGCGAGCTTCCGGATCTTGACGAGGATGTGTCCTTCATCGTGGAAGGTGGAGCATCGGTTGGCCCGATCTCCATGCGACAGATCACCGAGAGTGTCAAGACCGGTCAGCGTGCTGCGTCGTCGCTTGTCTGGTGGGCCGGAGCAACCGATTGGGTTCGGTTCGATTCTCGCCCCGACCTTCTTGCGTTGGCGACTCCAGAAGCTGCTGTTTCCCAAGCGTCCGTCGATACCGAAGCGCGTTGGGGCGCTCAACCCGGCGATGGTGCCGAAGCCGATCCAGCACAAGCCGAGGTCGATACTCCAGCACAAGCCGAAGCCGATACTCCAGCACAAGCCGAGGTCGATGCCCAGATCCCAGCTCAGAGCGAACCGGTTGTAGACACGTTCGCCGGGGCACATGTCGCCGAACCAACCGCGATACAACCCGAGGCCGTCTCCGAAGTCGCCCAGCCCGAAGTCTCGGAACCAGAGGTGTCGGAGCCAGAGGTCTTTGAACCAGCGCCCACCGATACGGCAATGTTTGCCCCCCACATCTTCGAGCCTGAAGCCGCCGCTGAGCCTGAAGTTTTTGAGCCTCAAGCCGCCGCCGAGCCTGAAGCCGCCGCGGAGCCTGAAGTTTTTGAGCCTCAAGCTACTGGCGAACCGCAAGCTGTCGTCCCCGAAACCGCGCCAGCCCATGTCGCAGAAGTTGTTGCTGAGCCTCATAACGCCCAGCACGCCGCACCGGCCCATGCCGCGGAGCCAGCCCACGCTGCAGACGATGCCTTCTCGTTTACGCTTCCAACCCGTGAGGCAACCTCAGAGCCTGAGGTTGCGCGTCCGGCACTCACCGGGCTGTTTAGTTCTGATGCCCGAACTGAAGCCGACACGGACTCCGAAGATGCGAAGGCCCCTTCAGCCGATGCGCTCGACGCCATTCTCGCTGCACGCCACTCGCTCGAGAGCGTTGGCGCTCGTATCGAAGCTCTGAGCTCAGCGACCCAGCGTTCGATGTCTCCCGAGGAATACCTCGCGTTCGATGCCGCGCAGGCGCAAGCGGGAGAAGACGCCGCAACCGAGGCGGTCATCGAGGCCGCGGCCAAAGCAAGCGCGCTACCCGAAGAACAAACCCAACCCTCCGAGCCGCAGCAACCGGCGCCGATCGCAGATCCGGTCGCCGCGATCCAACCCGAAGTGCAGGCACCCGAAACGGTTCAACCCGATCACGCTGCCGAGAGCGCAGGGTCGTGGACCGCCGTCGATGAAGACGCCGCCAAGACCGGCCCGGCACCAACCGAGACTGTCTCGGGAGTAGCGGGCAACCGGGCTGCCCTTTCCGAACGATTCGAGGAGATGGTCCGAAAGTCGGTGGCCCACCAACGCCGCATCGAGTGGATCATGCGCGTCGATGAGCTGTTGCTCAGCGCGTGCATCACCGCAATCGCCGACAGTGGCTACACCGCCATGGACCTCAATTCTCGCGAGAGCGACCACCGGGTCGTGTTCGGCCACAACGACGATTCTCGGCAAGTACGACTGGAGCTTTCTCCGGTCGATGCCGTGAGCGAGAGCTTTGGGCGCCATGTGCGCTTTGGCTTGTCGTGGGGTCGCGAAGTGTCCAACCCCGATCGGGCCTTTGCAATCGTGCGCGAGCAGACCGACGACGATCCTGTTCCGCCTGGCCTGGTGACCTGTGAGGCCGATATGGCGACGTCGACAGTTTCGACGCACGTCGAACTCATTTTCGCAGCCGACGACTTTGTGAAAGACGACTACAGCGTCGATCGTTCATCTCTCGACTCGTCGATCGCTGCCACGCTCCACGCCCTCGAGACGCGCTGGAACGAACTGTTCGACCAGTAGCCGCAGCTACCAGACCTGGCCCGAACGAAGCTGCTCGATCAGCGTCGAGAGCGGTCCGGGTTGGGCAAACAGGTAACCCTGACCCCAGTCGACGTTGAGGGCCCGAAGTCCGAGGAGTTGGCGAGCTGTCTCGACCCCCTCGACCGTGGTGAGTATTCCGAGCGCCTGGGCCATGGCGACCGCAGCGGCCAAGATCGGCGCTCCCGAACCGTCGCTGGTCAGACCGTCGATAAAGGCCCGATCGATCTTGACGATGTCGATCGGAAGTTGCTGGACGTAGGCGAGCGACGAGTAGCCGGTTCCGAAGTCGTCGATAGCGATTCGCACTCGTGACTTTCGCAAGCTGGCGAGTCGTTCGACAACGGCCTGGCTGGCCAATATCGATTCGGTCAGTTCGATGATCAGGCGGGACGCATCGAGCTTTGTTTCGTCCAGCGCCGCGGTGATGACAGCTTCGATATCGGCACGACCGAGCTGGGTGGGGGAGAGGTTGATGGCGACGCTGAAGTCTTCGCGTTCGTCGGCGAGCTTCTCTCCCTCGCTGATGGCCTGGCGAAGAACGAAGTTCGTGAGCTCGTCGATAAGCCCGGCTCGTTCGGCCGTAGGGATGAACTGGTCGGGACCAATCACCCCTTCGGTTGGGTGTTGCCATCGCACGAGGGCTTCGGCCCCGGAGATGGTGCCGGTAGTTAGCTCGACCTTGGGCTGCCAGTAGATGACGAACTCGCCGTCGTCGATGGCCTGTCGGAGTTGGCGTTCGCGATCGAAACGGTCGGCTGCGCCAGCGTCGAGGACCCGGTCGTGTTCGGCGGTCGAGCCTCGGCCGTTCTGCTTTGCTCGAACAACTGCGGCGTGGCCTTCGTCGATCAGCTGGAGTGGAGGTGTGTCGAGGCGTCCGAGCGTGATGCCGATCGAAACCGTCGTGGTGACCTCTTCGCCTGCGACCTTGATGGGTTCGGCGATGTTGCGGCGGATGCGTTCGGCGACCGCGCATGCGTCGGCGCTGCTCTCGATGTTGTCGAGCACGATGATGAACTCGTCACCGCCGAAGCGCACTACGACGTCGGAGCGCATGAGTTGGTCACGGATTCGAGAGGCGGTAGTGGCAATGACGGTGTCGCCGGCGGTGTGGCCAAGCGAATCGTTGACCAAGGTGAGGTCGTCGATGTCGACGAAGAGCAAACCAACAGCAGCGCCGCCGGTGCCGACGCGTGCCAGTGCCCGTCGAAGATGGTCTTCGAGGCCATCACGGTTTTCGAGGCCCGTGAGGGGGTCGTGTCGAAGACGGTCGAGTAGTTCGTGGGTGTGTTGATCGCGTCGGATGGCGAGTGCTGCGAGGTTGGCCGCTTCTTCGAACAAGTCGAGCTCGAAGTCTTCGAGGATTCGTGGGTTCTCGAGGAACAGGACGAGTGCCCCGGCAATGAGGTTGTGGCGGCCTCGCAACGGTGTGGCTCGCGAGCCGAGGAGGCCATGTTCGATCAGCAGAGCTTGGTGTTCGCGATACAGACTGCTGGCGGCGATCTCGGCGACGACGACTTCGCTTTGGCGTTTGATGGCCGCAGACCATGAGCCGAACCAGTTGCGGCGCTGGGCGCCGTGGATGCGACGGTCGAGCGCGGTTGGAAGTGTCGATGCGCGAACTCGTGGGCTGCGTTCGTCGTCGAGGCTGATGACCGCCGCAGCGGAGCGTTCGATCTTCTCGGTGAGCGCGTTGGTCAAGCGATTGAGGACCGCGTCGATCGGCCGACCCTCAGCGATTTCGGTCGCAACCGAGGCGCGCAGGTTGAGTAGCCAGGCAGCATGGTCGGGGCCGGGCTCGCTCACCAAGTTGATCGCTACATCACCCATACAGTTCCCATCGGCTTAGCAGGGTCTCGCCGTAAGCGCCCGTCGGCAACTGTCACGGGAGCTGCTACCGTTTCTACCTTCGCCCGGGTAGCTCAGTTGGTAGAGCAACTCATTCGTAATGAGTAGGTCAGCGGTTCAATTCCGCTCTCGGGCTCTCTTCAGACCCGCGACTTGAGCATGGTCATCTTGGCCAGTATTTCGTCTCGCGTGGCGGCGGGAACTCTTGACCCGCCTTCGTAGCTCCAGGACAGGCTGGCCGACATCCGCGCGAAATAGCGTTTGTACAAAGGTGCTTGTGCAGCGTGGGAGGTGGTTTCGAGTAGTCGCTGGAACGTGCGTCCATCTGCAGACTCATCGGTCTCAAGTCTCGCCAATTCGTCGCGAAGGTGTGTCAGGAGCTGAAGGTCGGCAATGCCCCGCGTGTTTGCGGCGACGTGTCGCCACGCCTCGTCAAGTGGCTGCAGATCGACGCCGTCGGTGACCTGGCAAAGATCTTCAAGCATGCACAGCACGGATTCGTTCAGCGGTGCGTTGCTGTTGGCAAGAGAGTTGACCACGACGTTGATGGGCTGACTTGGATCGAGTTCTTGTGCCGCCAACTCC
>CAZMYN010000126.1:0-9555 GCA_964570495.1 uncultured Acidimicrobiales bacterium
AGCCGTGAGCGGCCATACCGACCATGGCACCGCCCATACCGTGTTCGCGAATTCCGAAGTACACCTGGCGCCCAGCAGGATCTTCCTTGCTGAAGACTCCAGCGTCCTTGATGACCGTTCCGGTGTTGCCGGTGATGTCGGCGCCGCCACCGAGGATCGATGGGATTACTTCGGAGAGCGCCTGGAGAACTGCACCCGAGGCCTTACGAGATGCAATGGTCTCGCCTGCTTCCCAGGAGGGGAGCGCATCTTTCCAGCCTGCTGGTGGCTTGCCGGAGATCAGCGTGTTCAGCAGGTCCTTGTCGCCTGAGTATGCGTCGACTCGGCTCTGCCATTCTTTGCGCTTGGCGGCGCCGCGGACGCCAGATGCCCGGCAGTAGTCCAAGACGCCGTCCATGACGTGGAAGGTCTCGTCTGGTGGAAGACCGATCGCAGCCTTTGTAGCGGCGATCTCTTCGTCGAACATCGAGTAGCCGTGGATCGCAGGCGTACCGATGGTCTCGGTTGCGCCGTAGCCAATGGTCGTCTTGAGAACGATCATCGACGGCTTGTCCGTTACGTCCTTGGCTGCGTTGATCGCTGCTTCGAGTGCGTCGAGGTCTTCGCCGATGTCGCCCACTTCAGCAACGTCCCAGCCGTAGGCACGGAAGCGATCGGCGGTGTTGTCGCTGAACGAGATCGACGTTGGCCCATCGATGGTGATGCCGTTGTCGTCGTAGATGAAGATGATGCGGCCAAGACCGAGGTGACCCGCAAGCGAAGCGGACTCGTGGCTGATGCCCTCTTCCAAGTCGCCGTCAGAGCAGAAGCCGTAGATGTAGTGATCGCAAACCTCTGAGCCCAGGCGGGCACGCATGTTTGCTTCGGCGATTGCCATACCCACCGCGTTGGACAGGCCCGCGCCGAGCGGGCCGGTCGTTACTTCAACACCGGTCGTGAACCCGACCTCGGGGTGACCTGGCGTCTTTGAGCCCCATTGGCGGAACTGCTGAAGGTCTTCGTTCTCGAGACCGAACCCGTAGAGGTAGAGGAGCGTGTAGTTCATGATCGAGGCGTGACCCTGCGACAAGATGAAGCGGTCGCGGTCGAACCAGTCCGGGTTCTCGGCGTCGAAATTCATCACGCGGCTCCACAGCACGTGAGCGAGAGGAGCCAGCGACATCGCTGTTCCTTGGTGCCCCGAACGAGCTGCATGAGGCCCGTCCATTGCGATTCCGCGCATTGTCAGAATCGTGTTTGCGTCGAGCTCTTCAGTCATGTCTGTATTGCCTCCTGTTGGCCACGTACAAATCCACCAACCGGACGAGTACGAACGCTCCGAATCTTAGTCAACTTTTCCTACGCGGCCCAATGTGAGCTTCGCCGCTGATGCCACGCGAGCGTCGGCGATTTGCGCTTGGGAATGCGCTTAGGAGTTCACGCGGCGAGGCGTGGCAAGAACCGGCTCATCGTGGCGGATTGTTGCCCAACGGAATCGGCGAGCGATTCGGATGAACAACCAGCCCGGATCGATCTGCCCACGGTCCAACGAGAACTTCGCCGAGGTCGGTGCTGCGTGGTGGTTGTTGTGGAGACCCTCGCCGCTCGTTAACCATGCCAGCCACTGAAGATTCGTTGCCGAGTTCTCATATGGACGCGTCCCAAAGGTGTGGGCCACCGCGTTCACCGCTCCCGACAATGAGAGGTAGAGCACAAAGTGGAATATCGCTGTGGCGATACCTACGCCAATGCCTAGCCACAGCACGAGGACGAGCGTCGTGATTCCGAGACCGACGAGGGCGTGGTCGAGCAGGTACTTGTCGAGCGTGCTTTGCGGCAGGTCACGAGCGAACTTTTGAACCTGAGCTGGGTCCTTGGCCACGCGCCGGTACAACATCACGTTGGTCAGCTGCACCCTCAGCCAACCGAGCTGGGCTGGGCTGTGCGGATCCTCGGCCTCGTCGGTGAACGCGTGGTGCTTGCGGTGAACCGCAGCCCACTGGCGCGGACGGATACCGGTCAGAAACCAGATGATTGCCCGAAAGACGGCAGTCAACCCGGGCGAAAGCGTCAGCGCTCGGTGCGCAATTGCTCGGTGGAGATAGACGGTCGTCGCGACATTCGCAATCTGCGTCAACACGAAGCCAACAATGAGGACGGTCAAGATGTTCGCAACCATGATCAGAATCTAGCTTCGACAATCGGGTTGCAATCAAGGCCTCCCAACAATGGGGCTACCGAGGGGGTTCGTCACCGGCGCATCATCGCCCTAAGCTGAGCGCCCATGCGTCGCTGGATTCTCCCTTTCGTGCTGGTCGTGGTCGCGGCGTTTGCGGCCTGGCAGGCCGTTGAAACCGACCGTGCCCTCGCCGAAGAAGCGCTCGAGACGAGCGGAACCTCGGCGCCCCCGGCCCGGACTCCGCTCATCTCTATTCGTCGTACGCCCGAGTTTCTGCGCGCACCGATTCTTGTTTCGAACCTCCAGGACTCCCTCGACGAAGTCGCCGCGACCTTCCCGTCGCAGAGTTGTCTTGTCGTGCACCGCGACGGCCAAGAGATCTACGCCGACAACCCGACGTTGCCGTTGGTGCCGGCATCGGCCCAAAAACTCCTCACCGCCTATGGCGTGTACGAAATCCTCGGCGCCGACTTCACCTACGACACGCGAATCGTGGCTGACGCACCGATTGTCGACGGGATACTCGACGGAAACCTCTACATCATCGGCGGCGGCGATCCGCTCGTGGCTACCGCCGACTACACCGTTCGCTACGACCAACTGCATTTCCGGACCCAGGTCGAAGAACTCGCCGACGCCGTCGTAGCTGCGGGCATCGTGGAGATCACCGGAGCGGTCCTTGGCGACGAGACCCGCTACGACGACGAGCGCTATATCCCCGAGTGGCCATTGCGCTTCACCAACGAATCGCAAAATCAGACCGGGCCGCTCTCGGCGCTCACGATCAATGACGGCTTCCCCAGTTTCGATCCATCGAATCCCGCACCGTCGCTGTCGACCGCCACCACCGAGCCAGCGCAGTTCAGCGCGTCGTTCTTCGATGACTTGCTCGAAGAGCGCGAGGTAATCATCCGACAAAGCGCAGCAGCAGGTGTTGCACCCGCCGGTGCGCGAACGATCGCGACACTGACCTCGGATCCGGTGAGCGTCGTCACAAATCAGATGGTCAACATCAGCGACAACATGGCAGCGGAACTTCTCCTCAAGGAGATCGGCGCTACCGCGACTGGCGTGGGCACGACCGACGACGGCGCTGCGGTCATCGAGGATGCGCTGCGCCAGGAGGGCTTCACCGTCGCCGAGACCGACATCGTCGACGGGTCGGGTCTGGCTTCGGAGAATCGGTTGACCTGCCGTCTACTCGTCGAGGTACTCGACGCCACCACCGACACGCCGCTTCACGATGGCCTCGCGGTCGCTGGCGAAAACGGCACGCTCACCGAGCGCATGATCGGCACGCCAGCTGAAGGTCGGGTGCGGGCAAAGACCGGTCGTCTCAACGAAGTCGGCGCACTCGCCGGAACAGCCGAGGCAATGGACGGATCGATCCTGACGTTCGCGTGGGTGGCCAACACCACCGACCTGTACCCGGTCGAAGAGATGATCGCGACCCAAGACGCCGTTGCACTCGAGCTTGTGGCGTTTCCCGAAGGACCCGATGTCGAGGCCCTCGGACCAATCAGGTGAGCAAACCTGCCCTGTTGCCAATGTTTCCACTCGGCAGCACGGTGTTCCCGGGCCAGGTTGTGCCCCTACACATTTTCGAGGACCGCTACCGCACGTTGTTGCGACTTCTCACCGATGAAGAGGCAAGCGCGGCGCTGCCATTTGGGCACGGGGCCTTCGGAATCGTGTTGATCGATCGGGGTCACGAGGTCGGGGGCGGCGACTCGCGAGCCCAGGTCGGTACCAAGGTCGAAATCCTTCAAGCTGAGGAGTTCGAAGACGGCCGCTGGGGTGCTGTCGTCGCGGGTGTCGAACGGATCAACATCATCGACTGGCTCGACGACGACCCCTACCCGCAGGCCATGGTGACCGTCCGTCCGGTGGCCGACAACGGAGGCGGATCGCTTGTCGATGTCGAAGCTGCGCTGCTCGAAGTCATCACCCTGACGGCCAAAGACGCCGGTGTCGAGGTCCCCGGCGATCTGGTCTTCAGCACAGACCCGCACGAGCATCTCGACCAGATGTCAGCGCTGGCGCCGCTCACCGATTTCGACCGTCAATCGGTTCTCGAAGCGACGACAACCGCGGACCAACTGGGCTTGCTTCACGAGCGACTCGAGGACCGTCTCGTACTCTTGCGCGCTCAGCTCGGCGAGAAGTAGCACGATGACGGTAGTTTGTATGGACCACAGAGCGGAACAAGCAAAGGACGGCCGTGGCTGATACCCCCAAGACGCCCCCAGAGCAAGCACAAGAGGTCTTCGACCTGGTCAAGGCGTACGCAATTCAAGAAACCGCGACGCCATTGCAAGGCCTTGGGCGTTACCTGAAGTTCGGTCTCCCGGGCGCGATTTTTCTCGGTATTGGCTTCTTCTTTTTGGCACTCGCTGGACTTCGCGGGCTCCAGGAGGTCGACCGCTTCAATGGCGGTGAGGATGGCCTTGGATGGTTTATCTGGGCTCCGTACCTGATCGTCTTTGGCGTTGCTGGACTGGTCCTTGGTTTCTTGGCTACCCGTATCACGAAGGGACTTGGTGAATGAGCAAGCGCAGCGAACGAAAGAAGGCGGAGGCAGCAGCAGCCGCTGCCGCCTCAGTAAGCACCGAACAAGCGCCGATTTCGAGAGATGACCTCGAAGGCAAGTTCCGTCAGATCAAGACCGACGTCGACACCGTGAAGTCGGGTGCAACAGACAAAGTGATTCCGGCCGCAGTTGCCGGCGGTCTGCTCGCCCTCATCATCTTCTTCTTACTAGGCAAGCGTCTGGGCAAGAAGAAGTCAGCGGTGGTCCAGATTCGTCGAATCTGATCCAGCATGTTTTTCTTCCTGAAAAAGGACTACATCCTTCGCCTGTTGAAGACCAACGCCTTGCGTAAGGGTCTGCTCGGCGGTTCGCCGTTGTGGCGCGCCATCTGGGCGGGTCAGCTCCTGTGGAAGGGCTGGAACAAGATCTCCAAGAGCGGCGACGCCCCGGTCGTGTTCGACGAGGACCTCGAAGAGGGCGGCGTATGGGCGCTCGTTCACGAACCCGAACAGTCGAAGAAGGGTAGGGGCGAGGGTCGCAAGGCACTCGTTGGACCCAAGCGTTCCGCGCCGCGTGCGAACGTCATGACCGGCACTGCGTTGGCCACGGTCGGCAAGAAGATTCTTGAGGCTCCATCGGCCGAGCGCATCAACGAGATTCTCGGCGCTGATGTCGTAACGGCACCGCCGCCATCACGATCACAAAAGCGTGCCGCCAAGAAGGCACGCAAGGCTGCGGTCAAGACCGCGAAGTCCGATGCAAAGACCGCCGCCAAGACGGCGAAGTCCGACGCGAAGCTTGCCGCAGCGACGGCCAAATCCGATGCAAAGACCGCCGCCAAGACAGCGAAGTCCGACGCCAAGGTTGCCGCCAAAGCCGCAAAGCTCGATTCGAAGGCGGCGACCAAGACCGCTCGAGCTGATGCAAAGCTCGCGGCAGCGACGGCCAAGTCCGACGCGAAAGCCGCCGCCAAGGCAGCAAGGTCCGACTCGAAGGCCGAAGCAAAGACGGCCAAGGCCGATGCAAAGACCGCCAAGCAACAGGCCAAGTCCCAAGCAAAGGCCGAGTCCAAAGCAGCGAACAAGGCCGTGCCAGTAGCCAAGGAACCAAAGGGTCCTTCACGCCGAGCGGTGAAGAAGGCAGAGAAGGCACACAAGGCTGAGCACGGTGCCAAGATGAAGGCCGCGAAGAAAGCCGATTCGCCGAAATCGTCATCTCGCAAGGCACGGCGCGCTGCGAAGGCGGCTGCTGCGGGTGTCGCCGGAGCCGAGGCTGGCGCTGAACCCGATGCAGCGATCGTGCTCGTATCTGACGACGACGTGGTCGAGGTCATCGACTAGTGCGCGTGAATCTGCGCAACCCCGATCGCGAACTCGACGTCGAGGGCCCTCAGACGGTCTCCAGCCTCGTCGATCAGCTCGAACTCAATCGCGAGTCCGTGTTGGTCATCGTCAACGGCACGCTGCTCGCGGGAAACACGAAACTGACGAACGAGGATCACGTCGAGATCCGCAGTGTGATCTCCGGCGGCTAACGGTGAACCACACAAAGGTCATGACCTGCAAGGTGTGCGCGGGCCCAATCGTCATCGAGCTGCGCCAGCACAACGCGGCTTTTTGTGCCGAGCACTTCATCACGTTTTGCCACAAGCAGGTGGCACGGACGATCAAGAAGTTCTGGATGTTCGGCCCCGAGGCCAAGGTTCTTGTCGCGGTGTCGGGGGGCAAGGATTCGCTCGCTCTCTGGGACATCTTGCGCGAGCTTGGCTACGACGCCGATGGGCTGGTCATTGGTCTGGGCATTGGCGAGTACTCCGCAACGAGCACGCAGTTCGCCCGTGACTTCGCGTCGAGCCGCCAGCTGAAGCTGCGCGAGTACGACTTGGCTAGCGAGCACGGCTTTACGGTCCCGGAAGCAACGAGGGGCACCGGCCGTGTGCCCTGTTCGCCGTGCGGTCTGAGCAAGCGACACATTTTCGACTCGGTCGCCGTCGACGGGGGATACGACGTCGTGGTCACTGGCCACAACCTCGACGATGAGGCAGCCGTCCTCTTTGGCAATGTTGCGCGCTGGCAGGCGGATTACCTCGCTCGCCAGCATCCCGTCCTCCCGGAAAGAAACGGTTTCCCGCGCAAGGCCAAACCGCTCATTCGTCTGTCGGAACGAGAGATGGCTGCCTATTGCGTGCTTCGTGGCATCGACTACGTCGTCGAGGAATGTCCGATGGCTGCGGGCAACAAGCACCTCGAATACAAGGGCCTGCTCAACGACCTCGAAGTGGCCTCACCAGGAGCCAAACACCACTTCTATTTCGGGTACCTGGATCGTGCTCATGACCTCTTCGCCGACGACTCGGCCAAGCGTGAGCAAGCCAATGGCGTTGGACTCGAGCCGTGCACAACGTGTGGCCGACCGGCCAATAACGAGGTCTGCTCGTTCTGTCGACTCGCGGAGCGGATTGCTCCGGATCATTCCCGCCAGACGGTATCGGTGGAAATCGCCCCACGTTCAGCCATGCTCGACCGATGAGCCGCAACCTCACCGAGGGCGAAATCGTTCAGTTCGTCGACATCAAGGACCGCCGCTACTCGGTGACCCTCGAAGCTGGCAAGGAGTTTCACTCCCACGCCGGGTTGATTAAGCACGACGACGTCATTGGCCATCCCGAGGGACGACTCATTCAGTCGACTCGCGGTGGCAGCTATCTGATCATTCGACCAACCCTCGCCGAGCTGATCTTGAAGATGCCTCGGGGCGCTCAGGTGATCTACCCGAAGGACCTCGGCCCGATCCTGATGATCGCCGACATCTTCCCTGGGGCACGTGTCTTTGAGAGCGGGGTTGGCTCGGGAGCTCTGTCGATGACCATGCTCCGTGCCGGAGCACAGATCACCGGCTATGAGCTGCGCGAGGATTTCGCGAATCGAGCGAAGAGCAACGTGTCGGAGATTCTCGGCCCGGAGGCGCTTGAGCGCTACGACGTTCAGTTGCGCAGTGCCTATGACGGCATCGACGAAACCGACTTCGATCGGGTGGTCCTTGACCTTCCCGAACCCTGGCAGGTCATTCCACATGCCGCGAAGGCAATTCGAACAGGCGGAATCCTCGTGGCGTACACCCCGAGCGTGATGCAGGTCAGCAAGGTGCGCGAATCGCTAAAGGACCATGGTTTCGCGATGGCAAGCACGACCGAGTTCATCCAACGCGGCTGGTACGTCGAGGGACAAGCGGTTCGACCCGATCACCGAATGGTCGGCCACACGGGCTTTTTGACCAGTGCCCGCAAACTTGAGCCGCGCAATGACATGCCAGCTGCGGCAGCGATAGACGACTCTTCCGAAGAGGAATAGCGCAACGCTCTCTCACCATCACCATCTGGGGTTGAGGCGTTGTTGGTTGTCTCGACGTTCTTTGGCGGTCGAGTGCTGTGGTTGTTTGGTTGGGGTGGCGGCCCGAGTTTCGGGCCCGACTCTTCGAGGTTTTCGGGTTGGTCCGCGTTGTTTTGGTGGCGCGGCCGGGGTTTCGGCTGGCGTGGCTGGCCGTTGACACCATTTGCCTGACGCGTTCTGGAACATGGTGTGGTTGTTTTCGTGGAGCCGGTGGTGGCAATCCACACACAACAGCACCATCTCATCGATGTTGGTTTCGCCCTTGGCCGGCGCAGTCCACGGAATCAGGTGATGCGCCTCACAGCGGCGGTGATGGGCCCCGCACTGGACACAGCCGCCATCACGGGAAACCAAGCCAACCCATTGCTCGGGAGTGACCCGTCGTTTGGTGCGGCCGTGCTTGAGAACAGCGCCGGTTTCATCAACAAGCTGTATCGCAAGCTCAGAGATGCACCGGTAGTAGGACGCCAACGACGACGGAACCAGCCCGCTGCCGATCAGCTCGACAGTCCATGCCTTGAGCACCTCGGGATCGTTGGTCAGGTCTGCAATGTTTGAACGCAACACCATGACCGGACGCGCACCCGAGCGAGACGTGCCGGTGTTGGCGGTGTGGGTGAGTTGTTGGTGGGCTGCGTCGAAGAGTCGGTGGTCGTTGGTTCGCGGATGTTTGTCGTGGGCGAGGTCACGGCCGCCGTCGGCCCGATACAGCCCATCAGCGCGCTTGTGGAGAGAGAGGAGCATGGCGTCGATGGATTCGTCGTCGCCCTCGATCGTCAAACGCGACAACCCGCCCATCGTTTTCGATTTGTAGACCTTGCGTGCGCGCCGTTGCCGGTCATAACGCGAGTTCCGGTCGTCTTGTTCGGTGTGTTCCTCGATATAGCGGCGAATGATGGCTTTACCCTGATCCGGGTTCGCGTCGGCGATCTCGGCAATCAACTCTTCGTCTTCGGCCGCTTCGCCCTCGGTCTTCTCCGATGCCTCGGCCAACAAATCAACCTGCTCGGTCGACAAGTCGCCCTGCGACAGTTGCTTGGCGAGTGTCGGGTTCTTCTCGATGACCGTGCCGCGTCGGGTTCGCTTTTTTGCTTCACCCTTGGAGACCTTCCCGGATTTCTTCAACAATGTTTCGGTCGACGTTGGCGAGAACCCGGCCTGGGCACGCTGTGCGATCAACAGGCCCTGCACGGCGTCGAGTTCGCCATGCGCGCCATCAATGAACTCCATAGCCTCTTCGAACGGAGCACGAGCCAACGACGACAACACCAACGACATGGCCGAGTGAGCACACCCCAACCAACCATCTGTGCCCGAATTGCTTCCGGGTTCGGCTCCCAATGCCATACAACTCAACCTACAGATGGGGTATGACAGCATGATTTTGACGCTCCCGCTGGCTCGTTGTGCATAGGCTGGAACGGTGATCGCACCCGCAGACCACTCGGGCGAAGTACGTGCCACCCATAGCGCCCCCG
>CAZMYN010000127.1:0-9479 GCA_964570495.1 uncultured Acidimicrobiales bacterium
TGTGGTTTTGGGATAGCTCCCGAGGCGGACGCAGGCGCTGGTGCTCAATGGACCGCTGCGGCAACCGCGTCAAGGCACAGCGTCACTACGAAAAGTCTCGCAACCCGGGCCAATAGCCCCCTCTTAGGTTCCCTGCATCGATTCTTGAGAGCTTTCAGCCCGGACATTCTCCAAGTGTGATGTCCACTCTGCGTTGGGCTGGGTCGTCCACGTTGTCTGCAGCGCTACGTGTCTCGCCAAAGCCGACAGTCGTAATCTCGTTGGTGACGCCAGCGTCTGTAAAGAACATTGCGACGGACTCGGCCCGAGCAATCGATAGGGCAAGGTTGTCAGCGTCGTCGCCAACCGAGTCGGCGAAGCCTTCGATGCAAATATGGCCGTCGTGGCGTTCGTTGATTTCGGACAACGGGCCGTTCAGCACTGCTTCGGCGTCCTTCGTAAGTTCAGCACTGCCAGTAGCGAACCCAAGATCGGCACTTAGTGACCCGGTGATACCGCTATCGAAGAACGACGTTCCAATACCGGTGTCTTTGCGGAGAGATACCGGTTCGCATGTCAGCCCTGGTTCGAACCGCATCGGAGTTGCGGGCTGTTGGCTTATTGCCACGGAAGCTCCTGGGGCTACCTCCTCAACCTCTCCAGCTACGAAAAGGGCCGAGGCCCTTCGTTCGTTTGCCCCATTTCGAATCGCTGCTACTCCGCCATAGAACGCATCGAGGCTCTCGGCTCCGTTTGTGACCGTGACCTCGAAGAGGATGCCGCCGGTACCGTTGTCGAGCACTGCACAGTTAGTCAAGTCATCGAAGTCGTTGGTGTAGAGCGTTGTTGGTTCGATGGCGAGCTGGGAAATGTTGCAATCGGTCGGAGGCCCGCTCTCGGTGTTAGCGCCCGAGAAGACCAGCTCACGAAGGGTCTCGCCGGGAGCTATCACAGGGATTGACATGAACTGTGCTCCCGTCGACCCGTCGCTGTAGGTGAGATCGGCACTACCAACAAGTCGAACTCCTTCAGAACCCTCATTCGTCATCACCAACTCAACAGCGAAAGCACTGTCCGTCAGGCCGCATTGAAGCTCACTGGTCGCAGCGACACCCGAGGTGGCATTTTCAAATGGCGGCTCAGCCTCCTCCTCGACCACTACGTCACCAGCAGCAGCTTCGGGTGCCTCTCCGGCGTCAACCGTCTCAGGCTTCTCGACGACGGGCTCGTCTACCGCGCCATCGGTCTCGACTTCGTCAAGCCCGCCGACCTGTTCTTGGGAGTCGGCGATACTTGCTTGTTCTGGGTCGGCCTCGGCTGCGCCCGCGCAGGCAGCGGCTGTGAGGCTGATGATCGCAACGATCGCTGCGATTCGAGTTCGGGTCAACATGTGCTCTCCTCTAGTGACAAGTGTTGGTACATCTCGTCTGACGTGAGCGATCTACATCTTGTTGGAAATTTCTGGGTCTTTTTGTGACGGCGAGAATTGGCGATGGCTCGACACGGCAACAGCCGCAGCTGGTCAAAATTGGTGGTGATGTGCCGATTAGGGGAACGTGGGGGCACTGGGCGCTGCGGTCGAACAAACAGCTGATTCCGTAGCGGAGTCAGAGCTCGCCACGCGCGGAACGCGATCTCGCCGGCTTTCTGACTCCGAGGCGCGGTCTCTGTCGGTTGCGGCGCTCGCTGTGCTCGGGGCCATGACGCTGATTCTCATCGCCTTCATCGACCGCGGCCTCGCGCTCGCTGACCAGTCGCTGTTCCTCGTTATGACCGACGAACCCGAATTGAGTCGACGTTCGGCAAGTGGATATCACTTCCTGCTGCATCCGCTTTTCGAGCTTGTTGGCAAATCCATCGTTCCGTTCCGTTTCCTTCGAGCAGCGATCGACATTGCAACCGACGTCGTGTTTGGCGCGGCGTTGGTGAGCTACCTTCGAGCGCGCAACCCACTAAGCAAACTTCATGGGACGCTGGAAGCGTCGGGTCTCGTCGCAGGCATCACCATCGTCGGGTTCGTGTCGTGGTCGTGGTCAGCAAACGGGTTTGGCTACAACGAACTCGGCTCGATCTTTGCCATGCTGATCGCGGCGACCCTGTTGATGATCGTCCGAGACGCCGGACGTCTGGAGCGAAGCACCTTCGCGTTCGCAGGGATCCTCGGAGCGCTGCTCGTAGGGTTCGCCATCGTTCGATGGACCGGCGCAGTCTTGGTGCTCTTTGGTTGCACCGTCATTGTTCTGAACACCCACGGGTTTAGGAACTCGCTGCGCTTGGCCCTTCGAACCCTCCTCGGGGCGACGGTCGCTGCCGTGATAGTGCACTGGGGGATCTCGGACCTTGGTGAGCTTGTCTCTGGAATTCAAAGTGGGATGGTCGACATTCGGCGAGGCGCCCACTCGATCGACTTCATCCTCGGGCGATACGCCACTTCGGTCAAGAACGGATCGGCCCTAGGTGTATTGAGTGTCGCGGCCATTTCTCTCGTAGCGCTGGTAGCTACCCGATGGCAGTCCGGGCGAGCCAGGAGCCTTTCCGTCGCGCTGGCCGCAGCGCTCGCGATGGGTTGGGCATTTGCTGCAGACCGACCCATCACGGGAAACCGCTCATGGTCTATTAATGCAACCTCGTTCTCGCTAGCCGTTGTGTCGCTGTTCTTGCTTTGTGTTCATGTAGTGAAGATTCACAAGCAGTCCGGTCTACGCGCGGGCCTCGATTCGATGTTGATGCCAGCAATGTTCCTCGCGATACCGATAGCGGTCTTCGCCGGTACGGACGTATTTATCTTCATTCATTTGATCTTGCTCGCCCCGCTCTGGATAGCGGCGATCGTCATGATCCTGTCGAGCAATTCGATCGGGTCAGGTCGAATCCGCTCGCTTGGCTATGCGAGCATCTTTGTGCTCGGAGGAGCGTGCGCGCTCTTCGGCGTCGAGGTGCTACTCCATCTCGATTCGCTCGCTCCGAGAGACGAATCAGCACTCATCGAGCAAGGTCGCCTCGAAGGCCTCGTGGTTGGGGAAGACAAGCACCTATTGTTCAGCGAGCTTGAGTCGATTCGAACTGATCTGCGCCCCAACCCGACGGTGATCTCGCTATGGAATAGACCAGCTGTTGTCTATGCGCTTGGCGGACACGGAATCGGATTTCCCTGGTACTCCCCCAACGGGATCGAAAGCGCTGTGGCCACGGTCGAAGGGGCATGTCGCGAAGATGGCTTTGTGCCTGCGTCTGATGTGGTGCTTGTTCTCCAAGAAGTCGAGTCCGAGCAGTTCGGTCGTCTGGACCGGGCACTCGAAGCATGCGGCATCGACTTTCCAGCCGATTTCGACCACGTCACATCGCTAGTCGCACCCGGGCACCAAATCGTCGATCGCGTTCCCCTGGAGATTCTCGACCTTGAGGTCTACGTCTCCAGTCGTTAACGGAACGCTGTCAGCTCAATTCGCTGAAGAGTCGCTTTGTTGTCTTGACTTTCGAGCGACTGGTGCGGGCCCTCTTCAGCTCAAAGAAGTCGGGGCCTGTTGCAATCGTGTAGAGGCTGTCCCAAATCTCTAAGCCCCGTTCCGGATCCGGCATGCGTGCAATTACCGGGCCGAAATAGCCAACGCGTTCGCCGCTGTCTGTCTCGAACACGATCAGTGGAACCCCAACGTCGTTGCCCGCTACCTCAATAGCGTCGTCGAGGTGTTGCTGGAGTTGGCGGTCGAGGTCGGTGTTCTCGAGCTCGGAGAGATAGTCGGTGGACAGATCCATCCGCTCCAAAACCGCTGCGGTGAAATTGTCATCGTCAAGCTTCGGATCGATGAAGTACGACTTGCCGAACTGGGTAAAGAGTTCTCCCCTGTCAATGCCCGTGTCGGCGTGAATGGCCTCGGTCAAGCGCAACACTTTGTGGGCGATGGTGTGAGTGTCGAGATGTCCGGTGACGTCGTCGCCGCCAAGCTCGCCATTCTTGAGCGCAAGGCTGAATGGCAGCCAGTCGATTTCAATGTCGCGGGTCTGCTGGACTTCGCTCAGCCATCGGCTCGTGATCCAACACCATGGACAACTGGGGTCGTAATAGAACGAGATACTTACCGCTGACGTCGTAACCAAGGACGGACTCCCTCACAGTGTGGCGCTGCCGTGATCGCAGGCTAGCCAGAGTCTATGAGAAGGTGATTACTCAGCTACCCGGAAGCGGCCTGGAAACCCGGGCGAGTAAGCAAGCCGGTATCGTGCCGAGATGGCAACTATCCGGCCGATCGTCGTTCCCTTCGCCGCGGTGATAATCAACATTGTTCTTCTGTCGATTGGAAACGCGGCTGGTTTCTTCGACGGCGTCACGGCCAGCTCCACGGGCGAACCAGTGACGAACATCGCAATCGCGTTCGCCACCCTTTTTGCGGTGGCGGCCCTATACCTTTTGGGCACCCTCATGAACAGGTTTCCCGGAGGTGTCCGGGGCCGCCGACTCTTCCTCTTCATCTCGGGCGTCGTCTTGGTGCTGTCCTTCGGCACGCCGCTGACCGGGCTCGATGATTCGACCTCTGAAGCGATCATCATCCTTCAGCTGGCCCACATCGTGACCGTTGCCGGCGGGGTAATAGCAGCCCGTCCAACAGAGCCTTTTGAGGATGCTACGTCCCCTTCTGTGGGGTGAGCCCCCTGCAGACGCCGAGCCTGGCATGTTCCTACACTTTTCGTATGGCTGAACTAACGACAATCACGCTTACAAGCAATCGATTCGAGACCAATGTTCTGACCGAATCGCGCCAGCAACACTCAACTTCTTTCGAGTGTTGTTCGCGTTCTACGTGATCATGTTTTTGTACCTGCTCATCCCGAACTAAGACCCACTCACATTTGTGACGAGCACGACCCGACCGGAACCCCTCCCCCGGTCGGGTCGATCGCGTTAAAGGTCGATTCGCTCCAATAGGGTTGGTGGGCATGGATTTCGACGTCGTTGTCATCGGTGGCGGCGCTGCGGGTTTCTTCTCGGCCATCACCTGCGCTGAACACTCTTCGAAATCGGTCGTGATTCTGGAGAAGACCTCGCAGCTGCTCCAGAAGGTCAAGATCTCTGGCGGCGGACGCTGCAACGTCACCCACGCGTGCTTCGATCCGCGTGAATTGAGTACGAACTATCCGCGCGGCGAGAAGTCGCTCATTGGCCCGCTGCACCGTTTCGGCGCGAACGATACCGTCGACTGGTTTGCTGGGCGCGGTGTTTCGCTCAAGACCGAAGCCGACGGTCGGATGTTTCCCATCACCGACGACTCACAAACAATCATCGATGCCCTGCTCGGCGCCGCACGCGACGCGGGAGTGCACATACACACCAACGAAGGCGTCCGCTCGATCACCAAAACCGGCGAGTACTTCACCATCGAAACCGATGACGACAAGTCCTACTCCGCCTCGAACGTGCTGATCGCAACTGGCGGTACCCGGATGGCCTCAGGAGCCAAGCTCGTCGCGAGCCTCGGCCACGGTTTGGAGCCGGCAACGCCGTCATTGTTCACCTTCAAGATCGAGGATCCTCGCATCGAAGGGCTCGCTGGGCTGTCGGTCGAAAATGTCGACGTCCGCATCCAAAACAGCAAGCTGCGAAGCAGTGGACCTGTTCTGATTACCCATTGGGGATTGAGCGGACCCGGCATTTTGAAGATCTCGGCATGGGGCGCCCGTGAACTCGCCGAGCGCAACTACTCGTTCGACATTTCCGTCAACTGGTTACCCCAACAAGACCCAGCTGCGGTCATTGCCGAGAAGCGAGTCGAAGAAGCGAAACGAAAGCTCTTCAGTCGAAGCCCGTTCCCGGAGATCCCGAAGCGTCTCTGGCTTTGCTTTCTTGTCGCAGCGGGAATTGACGAACAGGCAACGTGGTCGCAGCTACCCAAGAAGCAGGCCCTGCGGTTGCTCAACCAACTCACCGCGTCGACGTTCTCGGTCGACGGCAAGAGCATGAACAAGGCAGAGTTCGTGACCTGCGGTGGCGTGTCGCTAGACGAAATCAACTTCAAGACCATGGAAAGCAAGTTGGTTCCCGGGCTCTATTTCGCAGGAGAGGTCATCGACATCGACGGCATCACCGGCGGCTTCAATTTTCAGAACGCCTGGACCAACGGTTTTCACGCTGGCTCCGCCATGGCAGCTTCGTGAATAGCGTCTAGTACGAAACAGACATCTCGGGGGTGTTCGAGATGGACTGGAAGACAACGCAGTAGCGCTCGGTGAGTTTGATCAGCGTGTCGAGCTGCTCTTTGTCTGCGTCGGTGTCCATGTCGAAGCTCAGGCGAATGTTCTTAAAACCAACAGCAGCCTCTTTGGTGACGCCGAGGGTTCCTCGAAAGTCGAGGTCGCCCTCCGCCGAGACCGTCGCGTCGCGAAGGTCGACATCGATCGCAGTCGCCACTGCCTTCAGCGTGACTCCAGCGCAGGCGACCAACGCTTCGAGCAACATGTCCCCCGAGCAAAGCGATAGGCCATCGCCGCCCGTTGCGGGGTGAAGGCCGGCTTCGGCCATGGCCCGCCCCGTGTCGACCTTGCAGGTCACGCCCTGGCCGACCTGGCCCTTGGCTTTGAGAGTGATGACTGCGGATTCGGGATCATCTTTGTACTGCTGCTTGAGCGGCGCTTGAAGTGATCGGAGTTCCTGGGCGTCCATGCGGTTCCTCTTTTACTGTGGCTCAGAACATTCTTGACTTCCTTTATACCCACGCCATGGCGAGGCGCACATCGTTCGCACTTGTTAATCTCACAAGGAAGGTGTCCGTCGACGTAGACGCCAGACAAGGCAAAGGAACAGGACCAATGTCGAGCAATGACGGATTCCCCCCACCGCCCTCACCAACGCCGCCACCTCCCGCTCCGACGGGTGCGCCCATAGCGGTCAAGGCCGAGTCGGCATCCCGGGGTCTCCGTGTGTTCGCAGGACTCGCTGGCGTGTTGGCCTTCGTGTTCTCCGCAGCAAGCTCCATTCGGTTCGACCGGGCCAGAGGAGTAACCGTCGTCCCGGAACCGCCAGCAATTCTCGGCGCAGGAATAGCCGGAGTCCTCATCCCTGCGCTGATTGGTTTCGTCGTAGCGAAGACCAGCACAACGAAATCGGGCCTGGTTGCCTTTACGATCCTGGCCCTACTTGTCGTGGTGGCGAGCGTTGTGCGGCTCGGACTGGGTGTCGCGGCGTAACGGACGGTCGTTGAGATAGACGTTCGCCACTTGTTAATCACCCGTCCGGAATCGAACGGCGAAGTCGACTCGTTTCCCTTGCATGACGCAACTGAAGGAAAGTCCCAAAGTCCTGTTCGCCGGGCTCGTCATGATTCTTGTCGTAGCCGCCATCATCATCGGCTTCTCCGCAACTCCAATGAACGCTCTGGAGAGTTCCGCTCCTGTTGAGGCGCCTATAGCGACTCCAGCGCCCGCACTCCCCTCGGATTCGGCTATTCCAGAGGCTGGCGAAGCAACGTTCTCTGGCAGCTTCGACCCTGACGGTCCCTACCGAATCACCGGTGAGGCCATCGTGCTCGAACGCCAAGACGGCACGCAAACGCTTCGACTTAGCGAAGAGTTCAACACGCCTGCCGGTCCCCTGCTGGTGATTTACCTCCGCGCCGACAACGGTGACTTCGTGAACCTGGGCACCCTCCAATCTCTGAGCGGTGAACAAGGTTTCGCGATTCCCGAAGGCATCGACATTAGCGAGTTCAGTGAAGTCCAAGTCTGGTGCGAGCCCTTCGGCATCAACTTCGGCAGCGCATTCGCCTCGGCAGCGTAAGGAGCAGACATGACTCGCCCACAGCTCATTATTGGAACCGCACTCCTCGGCCTCCTAGCCATTGGTATTGCCATCGTGGTGCTCATTGCCACAACAGGAAATCAGACGTCGGCGCTCGAGAGTTCCAGCGCCGCGGCCGTCGCACCGGCTGACGAAGTCCTCGCCCTCGAGTCGTTGGTAGGCGAGGTGGCTGATCAAACAGAGTTTGTCGGCCGCTTCGCCGGTGACGGCCCGTTCTCCGTCGTGGGAGAAGCGACGGTGTCCGCCGATGAGTCCGGCGAGCGAACGCTACGCCTCAGCGAGGATTTCAGAACTAACCGAGGACAAGAGCTCGTGGTCTACCTGCGAGCCCAGAACGGCGACTTCGTCAACCTCGGCGTCTTGCAGTCACCGAGCGGCGAACAGGTCTACGACGTTCCCGGATTAGTCGACCTGACCGTGTTCGACGAGGTCGAAATCTACGATGTGCAATCGAGCGTTGTCTTTGGGAGCGCCTCGATCTCGCCACAGTAGATTTGTCCCCCGTTTGGAACCTATGCGGTGCCAAACGGGGGACAGAAACATAGGGGGTGGCGAGTGTTGGCTCGTGGATGCGAATTAAGTGGACATTGCGCGACCTACAGTGGTGGGACGATGAGAAGTATCACCAAGTTCTTTGTTGCCGCAATCGCACTTTCGGTCCTGCTCGCCGCCTGCGGTGGCGGGGATGCTGACCCAGACGCAGCAAGCGTCGAGCCTTCCGTCGACTCGACCACTACTAGCCCGCCGACGACCGCGGCCGAAGTCGAGAGCGAACCGGAGGCGACGACAACCACCGCTGCGGAAAGCGAGCCGGCCGCTCCGACCACGACCGTGGATGCTCGAACCCCTGAGGAGATCGCTCTAGATGACCTCGACATCATGGTTGTGCAGCTCGCTGGCGCCGACGACCTGATCCGTCTGTCTGACTGTGTTGTCGAGCGACTCGACAGCGAAGGGGTGCCGCTCGTTGGGCAAGGTTCCCCCGAACTGGTGGCCCTCCTTGGATGTGAGCCCGACATCATTCGTTCGCTTATCGGAATTCCCGCGTCGATTCCGCCGGACACCGGAGAGTGCTTGTTGACCGGTATTGGTGGGTGGATTGCTGACCTGCCTCTCCTTGAAGGGGAAGCTTTCTTCCAGTCCGCCTCTCCCCCGGCCGAGCTGGTTGCTCAGCTATCAGGTGATTGCGACGTCCCCGAGAGCACGATCAGCGCCGTCTTGGGTTAGGCGAATAACTGCTCTAGATGACCGAAACTCGCCATCTGGAGCACCTATTCGATTCAGTGAAGCTCAGCTGTTCGTCGTCGATCGGCGAGCAACAGCAGCGAGCCGGTTAGAAGTAGCCCCACGCCGACGAGTGCGATTGGTGTATCGGTCGGCCCAGTGAAGGCGAGCGTGGGCGCTGTCTCGTTGGCAGCGCCGGTTCCGTCAGGAGAATTGGATGCGTTCTCGCCGCCAACGTTGGACCCCGGCGTAGTAGTTGTCGTCGGTGCGGCGGTTGTGGTGGCTGGCGCAACGGTCGTGGTGGTTGGCGTAGCGACCGTGGTGGTTGGCGCAACGGTTGTCGGTGCGGCCGTCGTGGTGGTCGGAGCGACGGTTGTCGTGGTTGGCGCAACGGTTGTCGGAGCGACTGTCGTGGTTGTCGGAGCGACTGTGGTGGTTGTCGGAGCGACTGTGGTGGTTGTCGGAGCGACTGTGGTGGTTGTCGGAG
>CAZMYN010000128.1:0-9442 GCA_964570495.1 uncultured Acidimicrobiales bacterium
TCCAGTTCACTCCCTACGAAGACCTCGATAGCTACCCACGCATGCTCGACGAGGACGCGGCGAAGGCCGAGTCAGCCGGAATTTCCTATCTGTTCGTGCCCTCGGTACGGGAGATGTATCCCGAGGAGAACTGGTCGACCGTGTCGCTGCGAGTAGTGACCGAACCGTGGGAAGGGTCGAGTCGCCCGACGCACTTTGATGGGGTGGCCACGGTGGTCAGCAAGCTCTTCAACATCGTTGGACCGTGCACGGCGTTCTTTGGTCAAAAGGACTTCCAGCAACTTGCCATGTTGCGAAAGATGGTGAGCGATCTGAACTTTCCCGTGAAGATCACGGGCATGCCGACGGTTCGCGAGGCCGACGGCTTGGCGATGTCGAGTCGCAACCTGCGACTGACTCCCGAGCATCGTCAACAAGCCCCAATCGTGCAGCGAGCCCTGCAAGCTGGTGTCTCGGCAGTCGACGCGGGCGAACGTGATCCAGCTGCGGTCGAAGCCGTGGTGCGCGCCATGTTGGCCACCGCTCCGGGGGCGAGCGAGCCCGACTACATTGCCGTCGTGGACGCGTCATCGCTGCGAACCCCCAAGATCCTCAATGGCGAGATCCGCATTTTGACCGCGGTGAAGTTCGGCGACGTTCGACTGATCGACAACATCGGGGTCAGTGTTGATTAGCGCGGTGTTGTTGAGCGCGGTGTTGTCCGGAGGCCGATCATGAATCTCGACGATGAGGAGATCACGATCATCGAGCCGGTGTATGCGCCATGGGATGGTCGTCGGGTGCCGGTGACGTTGCTCGGTGGCTACTTGGGTGCGGGCAAGACAACCGTCATCAACGAAATGCTCGCACGTGCTGATCGTCCGATTGCCGTGATGGTGAACGACGTCGGCGAAATCAACATCGACGCTCGGTTGATCGAGCGCCAAGACGGTGACACGCTCGATCTGAGCGGCGGATGCGTGTGTTGCAGTTTGAAGAACGGCTTTCTTGAAGCGTTCGACCAACTGCGCCAGCGCGAGTCCCCGCCCGAGCTCGTCGTGGTCGAGCTCAGCGGCATCGCGAACCCGGGTGCAGCGGCAGGCATGGCCAGTACCCCCGGTTTCGTGCTCGACAGCATCGTCGTGCTCGTCGACCTCGACCAATTCCTTGAGTCTGAGGACGAGTCGTCGGTGGTAGCCGATGCCGTGCGTGCTCAGGTTCGCGCTGCTGACGTTTTGTTGCTCGCCAAGCGCGACCTCGTCGATCAGGACCGAGTCGACGCTGTCCGAAGTCGATTGGCCGCGCTGGCCCCCGACACGCGCGTCCTGCTCGCCGAGTCGGCGCATTCGACAGCGGGCCTCGTCGGCCTCGGTACTCGACAACCAGTGGACAACCTCGGTCAGGACGCGAGCCTGTTCGACCAGTTCCAGACTTCGATCGTGCCGATCGACGGCACGATCCGTCGACACGAACTCGACAAGATTCTCGATGACCTGCCCGACAACACCGTGCGAGCCAAGGGCATCGTTCAGATCGAAACCGGCGAGCTGCTCCTCATCCAGATCGTCGGCAAACGCCGCTCGGTCGAGCCCCTTCCCATGGCCGAACTCGTCGAGCCCACCGACCTCGTCATCATCACCGCCTAACCCGCTTTTCGTTCTTCGAAGGAATTTGGTCGCTGAGCGACCGGCATCCTTCGAAGAACGGTACGTGTGACCTTTATCCCGGCTTTCTTTTACTTGCCTTTCGGCGTCGATCGCTTTGCTGAGCGGGTGCCCCTGACTTTTCCTGCCCACCAGGTCGCGGTGATTCCGCTCAAGCTTTGGCGACCACGCTGGTTCGACGGAATCGCGCTCGTCGTCGGTGCAGGTGCACCCGACCTGTTCTACTTCCTCACCTTCATCGACGGCTTCACCTCACATCACCTGAGCGGCATCGCCGTCGCCGTGCCCTTCACCGTGATCTACTCGATCGTTCTTCGCCGCTACGCCGTCGATGGCCTGTTTGGGTCGATGCCCAACTTCGGTCCACTGAAGGCCCGCAGCTATCGCGTGCTGTCCAAAGGTCGACCCCGGTTCACGATCACGCTCTGGTCAGCACTGATCGGCGTGCTCAGCCATATTGGCGTCGATAGCTTCACGCACTCGGGTCGTCTTGGCGCCCGGTTCTTCGGACTGCAACGAGTCCTCTTCGACGGTCCTGACGGCCCGGTCACCGCAGCCAAGACGCTTCAATACTTGGGCCATACGGTGGGCTCGCTCATCGGCATGATCCTCTTCGTGCTCGTCGTTTCCAAAAAGCACCTCGGCGAGTGGTACGGAACCGATGTCGTCGACGCCGCCAAGGCAGCGCCGGTGCGGCCGGGAGCTCGCCGACGAGCACTACTGATCCTCACCGGATCACTGTGGATCGGTGCCGTCTGGGGCGTGGCCTTCGGTGCATCGGTGCCGGTGTTCCACATGGGATTCACGCTGGTGATGGGTCTGCTGTTGGTCGGCATCGTGAATCGCCAGCCCACGCAGATTGTTGCCCGGGGTACTCTTGGCGAATGTTCGACAGAGTCACGACTTTGACCTCACTGGCGACCTTACCGGCGTACTTGAACTGCTGAGTGGCTTTTTCTAAACGTCACCCCGGCTAATCTCACGGAGTGTCTCGATACCTCAACCCGCCGCACCACGACGTCGTCGATGTCGTCCGCCGGTCACTCACCGAAGACCTCACGCCCCTCGGAGACCTGAGCGCATCGCTCATTGCTGACGGGACGACTGCAACAGCGACGTTCAACGTACGCCCCGACGGCGTCATTGCGGGCTCGGCCTGCGTCGCCGAGACGATGCGACAGGTCGACCCAGAGCTCGTTCTCGACTGGCGGGTTGCCGATGGCGACATTGTCGAGTCAGGCCAGACACTCGGCACGGTCAGCGGGTCGCTCGAATCGATCCTCATTTTCGAACGACCTGCACTGAACTTCTTGATGTACCTGTCGGGAATCGCCACCAACACCCGGCGCTACGCCGATGCTGCAACCGGAGACGCCCAGGTCTGGGATACCCGCAAGACCACGCCGGGGCTGCGCTCACTCGAAAAGGCTGCCGTGCGAGCGGGGGGAGCGCGCAACCATCGGGGGAACTTGAGCGACTGGATCATGTTGAAAGACAACCATCTGATGGGCCTGTCGATCGCCGATGGCGTCGCGCTCGCAAAGCAGCGCTGGCCAGCACGCACGGTTCACGTCGAGGTCGACCGCATCGACCAGATCTCCGAAGCCGTCGAGGCCAAAGCCGACGCCGTGCTTCTCGACAACATGGGACCGGACACCTTGCGTGAAGCGGTCGCGCTGGTCGACGCGATGGAGGCCGACGGTGCTCGGCGACCGCTGCTCGAAGCCAGCGGCGGCATCGACCTCACGACCATCGACGCCGTCAGCCAGACCGGAGTCGACATGATCTCGACGTCGAAGTTGAGCTTCGGCGCCCCGACTCTCGACATTGGGCTCGACATCATCACCGACGCCAGCTGATGACCGAATATCTCCTCACGATCGACGTCGGCAATACCCAGACCGTCATTGGCCTCTACGACATCGACGCACCCGGCGTCGACGCGGCCGACGGTTTGATCGAGCACTGGCGCGTCTCCACCGACCACGACAGGACCGCCGATGAATTCGCGGCCACCCTCGCTGGCTTCCTTCGCTTCGCCGGTGCTCGTTTCGACGAGCTCTCCGGCGTTGCGGTGTGTTCGGGTGTGCCGCGGATTCAGGCAATGCTGCGTGGCCTGGCCGATCGCTACATCGACTATGACCCGGTCGTGATCGGGCCTGGCGTCAAGACCGGTATGCCCATCAAGTACGACAACCCTCGCGAAGTTGGCGCCGATCGAATCGCCAACGCGATCGCGACCTTCGAGCTCTACGGCGGCCCGGCCATCATCGTCGACTTCGGAACCGGAAACAACTACGACATCGTGTCGGCCGACGGTGAATTTGTTGGCGGCGCGATCAGCCCCGGTATCGAGGTGTCTATGGAGGCGTTGGTGGGGCGAGCGTCGGCGCTCAGTTCCATCGAACTGATCGAGCCGCGGAGTGTGATTGGCAAGTCGACGATCGAGTCGCTGCAGTCGGGTGCGGTGTACGGATTTGCGGCGTCGGTCGATGGCATGGTGGCGCGATTCCAGGACGAACTCGGCGGAGATGCGGTCGTCGTGGCGACGGGTGGGCTGGCACCGGTCATTGCGCCGGTAGCGTCATCTATCGAACACGTCGAGCCGTTCCTTACACTTCACGGGCTTCGAATCGTTCACGCTCGCAACTCGAATAGGTAATTGTCAATGCCCGAAACCGAACCACCAGCCGACACCGACGCAGCCCCCGAAGCTGACGCGTCGTCTGGTCAGATCCCGATCCGCAGTTTCGATATTCCGTATCGCTACGACGTCACCGCAACCACGGCTGAGCTTCACGAGGCCCACGACGGTCTCGACGACGGAGCCGAAACGGGAGTGACCGCGTCGATCGCGGGCCGACTCATGCTCAAGCGCGATCAGGGAAAGATCGTGTTCGGCGTTCTTCAGGATGGCACCGGGCGAATCCAAATCTTCGCACCCGCAAAGACGACTCCCGACTTCGAAGACTTCTCCAACCTCTATCTCGGCGACTGGATTGGCGTTACTGGCGAGGTCATTAAGACGCGCCGTGGAGAGTTGTCGATTCGGCCGAGCAGCTGGGTTGTGCTCGCCCCGACCCGACGCGCCTTCCCCGACAAATGGCACGGCATTAGCGACCCCGACACCAAGTATCGCCAGCGCTATGTCGATATGTGGGTCTCCCCAGACTCAAACGAGGCACTCCGAAATCGAAGCCGCATCATGTCGTTGACGCGCCGCTGGCTCGAAGATCGACAGTTCATCGAGGTCGAAACGCCTACCTTCCACGGAGTGGCGAGCGGCGCTATGGCACGTCCGTTCAGTACGCACCACAACGCGCTCGATCTCTCCCTTTATATGCGCATTGCGCCCGAGCTGTACCTCAAGCGGCTGACCGTCGGCGGGTTTGAACGCGTCTTCGAAATGGCCCGTGTCTTCCGCAACGAGGGCATCTCCACTCGGCACAACCCCGAATTCACGATGCTCGAGCTCTACTGGGCCTATTCGGATTACACCGACATCATGGAGCTCGTCGAGACGCTCGTGAGTCACTTGGCCGAGGAGATCACCGGCTCGACCACGGTTTCCTACGACGACAAGGAACTCGATCTCGCTCCGCCGTGGCGTCGAGCCACGATGGCAGAACTCATCAAGGAAACGACCGGCGAGGAGCTGTCGATCGACACCGACCGTGCCGACCTCGTCAGAATTGCCGAGAAGCACGATGTCGAGGTGAAGGACTACTACGGCCCTGGAAAGATCATTCTCGAGATCTACGAAAAGACCACCGAGGCAACCCTCTGGGATCCCGTGTTCGTTATCGACTATCCCAAAGAGGTATCGCCGCTGGCCCGCGACCACCGCAGCAAGCCCGGGCTGACCGAACGCTTCGAGGCGATCGTTGCAGGCCGCGAGCTGTGCAACGCGTTTAGCGAACTCACCGACCCCGACGAACAACTCGCCCGGTTCAACGATCAGGAAGCTGAGCGAGAAGCCGGCGACGCTGAAGCAATGGGGATGGATCTCGACTACATCCGCGCGCTCGAATACGGCCTGCCTCCTACAGGTGGTCTCGGCATTGGTATGGACCGTCTCGTCATGTTGCTCACCAACTCGACCACAATTCGAGATGTCTTGCTGTTCCCGACCCTGCGTCCCGAAGCATCGAGCGACTCACCGCCGGCGAGCGATTCTGAGACCGGCGACTGAGTGGTCTCGCCGTCGGAGGCTGACCACGAGCTTGCCCACGCTTTGGCTGAGCAGACCGCCGAACGCTTGGTAGCAGTCCAACAACGTGGAATTGATCTTCGTGTAGCGCGCTGGTCGCTCGAGCGCGACGGCGATATCAGTTCGCACGAATTTCTCGCCGCGGAACTACAGCGTGAACGTCCCACGGACGGGCTGCTCTCCGAGGAAGGCGACGATGATGGGTCTCGCACCGAACAGCGCCGTGTCTGGATCGTCGATCCGCTCGACGGATCGAGCGGGTTTGGCGCGGGCAACCACGAGTGGGCAGTGCACGTTGCGATGGTCGTTGATGGCGAGCCGGTCGTCGGGGCGGTTGGGGCTCCGGGTCTCGGTCTTACGAGTTCGACCAAACAGGTACCGGACCTTCCAGACCGGGCCGATCGACGTCGCATCGTGGTGACCGGGAGGACTCGGGTCCAGGTCGATGGGTTTGTGGTTGCCAATGCGCTCGACGCCGAACTCGTTGCCTGCAGCTCTGCGGGGTTTAAGGCAATGTTGGTCATGGGCGGTCACGCCGACGTCTACGTCCACGACGGGCCGCTCTATGAATGGGATGTCTGTGCTCCGGTAGCCGTCGCGCTGGCGGCGGGGCTCGACGCAGTTACAACTCGAGGTGAAAGAATCGTGTTCAACCAACGACGGCCAGTCGTCGATGGTGTGTTGATCTCGCGTCCAGAATTGACCGAGAGCGTGCTTGCTGCCCTTCGCTAGCAAATGTTTGTTCGAACCCGATCTGGTGCGGGTACGGCCCAAATGACGCGTTTAGCCCACCGAGGGTGACAAATATCGCATTTCAAATCTGACGTGCGCCCGACTAGCAGATATTGTGCAACTTCGAGTAGGGGAACGGCGTCCTTCTGGGCACGCCGTTTTGGGGTAGACGGCGGCCGGAGGATTCACCGCGATGCAAAACCCGATCTCATACTCACCGCTTCATGCCCCCGAAGAGGAGGCTGAGCTTCCCGACGACGCGCCCGTGACCGAGCCGACTCCGACGCGTAGCCAGCCGCCCCTCGCGATTGCCGACGCGATTTGTGCACTGGCTGTCGTCATCGTGGCAACCGCAATTGTCTATGGACCCTCCGGTTTCACGACGGCATCGCCGTTTCTCCTCGGAATTCTCGGTGCGCTCGGCGTCTCTCTCACGCTTTGGTGGCGCAACGCGTATGTGGTCACGCGCTCGATCCGCTGGGATGGCAACCTCGCGGTTCTCTGGACATCGCTTCTCGGCGTAGCCGTAGCAATGATTGCGTTGGCGTGGCTTGCCGAGCTTGAGCCAGAACGCCTGTGGCAGCTGATCGTCCTTGCTGGTTGGGCCGCCACGATGACGCTCGTGCGCTTTGTGATTGCACGGCGCCAACGTCGTGATGCGCGTCTGGTCAAGGTGATCGTGGCGGGGAACACCGGCGACGCCCTCGCAACCCGACTTGCCCTTCGTGCAGACCCCCGGACCGCCTACGACGTCCAGGGGTTCGTCATGGACTCGCTCGATGATGACGTGCCCGAGATTGTTTCTCAGCTCGCGCTCGGTTCGATCGACCATCTCCCTCACGTGGTTCAAAAGACCGACGCCGACCTTGTCGTCGTGTGCTTGGGCGCCCTCGATGCCGAACGGTTCGCGCCGATGGTGCGCCACCTGAACGTGCTCGGTGTCGACGTTGCTTTGAGTACCGGCCTCTCGAACGTTGCATTGCGCCGCGTCAGCCTCGGTCATGTTTCGGGTCGTCCGCTCGTGCGAGTTACCCCGGCTCCGCTCAGTGGATGGCACCTTGCCGCCAAGCGGATGCTCGACGTCGTGGGGTCCCTGGCACTCTTGATCGTCACCGCCCCCTTCATGGCAATCACCGCCCTCGCGATTCGAATCGAAGACGGCGGCAAGGCGGTCTTCTCGCAGACCCGAGTTGGCAAGGGTGGCTTCCCGTTCACGATCTACAAGTTCAGAACGATGGTCGAGAACGCGGAAGAACTGCAGATCGATCTCACGAACGATCACGAGGGGCCGGTATTTAAGATGCGGGGCGACCCTCGCATCACCAAGGTCGGGAACCTGCTGCGCAAGACGTCTATGGACGAATTGCCCCAGCTCTACAACATCTTGCGGGGCGACATGAGTCTGGTCGGCCCTCGGCCGCTCCCAGTTCACGAAGTCGAGGCAGCTCCGACGAGTTTTCTCGATCGCCATGCAGTAAAGCCAGGCCTGACCGGCCGATGGCAGGTGTCGGGGCGGTCCGACACTGGGTTCGACGAACTCGACGAGCTTGATCGTTGGTACGTCGACAACTGGTCACTCGGCCAAGATCTCGAGATCCTGGCCCGCACCGTACCTGCGGTGCTCCTCGCACGCGGCGCACGCTAGGAGTCTGAAATGCACGCACGCTCTTCTCGCACGAGAACCCTGATCCACATTGCTATCGACGTAGTCATCTTGTTCTTCGTCATGACCTTCGTAACGACCCGACTATGGGGGCCAGGCCACTTGGTCACCGCTGGCTCGGTGAGACTCGGCATCCCGGTTGCGGCCGGCGTACTCGCATATTTGCTGTGGGTTGGCCTGTACGACGAAGCCCAATCTCGACGTTGGCCAGCTGCTGTTGGTGAGGTGAGCCGCGCGGTCATCACCGGTGCTGCCGGGTTCTCCCTCGCTGGGTTCGTCGTCGCCGTCGGTGGTGGGGCACGTCGTTGGCTCGTGCTGGTCGCTGTCTTCTGGTGGGTGTTTCTCGCGATTCATCACGGCCTTCGAGCAGCGCTGCAACTCAATCGAAGCCGCGTCATCGTGGCGGGTAGCGAGCGCCAAGCAATTGCGATGCGAGATGTCCTGCGCCGCGATCGTCTCCACGCGTACCAGGTAGTCGGCTTTGTGGTGGACGAGGCGTATGCCCGGCCCGCGGACCTCTCGGGTCGACACCTCCGCAAGCCGCCTCCCCGCGAAGCCCTCGGGTCCCTCGAAGATTTGCCCGGCCTCGTCGATCTTCACGACGTGGATCAGGTGATGTTCTGCATGGACGGACTCACCGGTGCCAAATTCGCTCCACTCGCCCGCATGCTCAACCGCAACGGAGTCGCTGTTTCGCTGACCGGCCTTGGCGACATCGCTCCACGGCGGGTCGGGATCAACCACGTCGAGGGCAGGCCCGTGATCTCGATCAGCCCATCGCTTCGATCCGGCTGGCGCATGGCCCTCAAACGAGCCGTCGACGTGGTCGTGTCGGCGACGGCGTTGCTCGTGCTCTCCCCGTTCCTCGCAGCGACCGCGCTCGCGGTCCGATTCGTGGATGGAGTCAGCCCGATCTTTTCTCAAAAACGTGTGGGATTGGGTGGGGAACTGTTCACGATCTACAAGTTCCAGACCATGGTCGAGAACGCGGAAGACCTGCGGATCGATCTCACCAACGAACTCGATGGTCCGATCTTCAAGATGGAATCGGACCCACGAATTACCAAGCTCGGCAGGTTCCTTCGCAAGACATCAATCGACGAACTCCCCCAACTCGTCAACGTCTTGCGTGGCGACATGAGCCTCGTTGGGCCGCGACCGTTTATCGAGAGCGAAGTGGACGCTGCCCCCGAC
>CAZMYN010000129.1:0-9303 GCA_964570495.1 uncultured Acidimicrobiales bacterium
GGTGCTTCAGCGGCAGCTTCTTCAGCAGGAGCCTCGGCGGCTGCTTCCTCGGCCGGAGCCTCATCAGCGGCAGCTTCTTCAGCGGCACCGTCTTGTTCGGCCGGAGCTTCTTCAGCGGGCTTCTCGACAGCCTTTGGAGGCTTCGGCGGCGCGGGAGGGGTGTATCCCTTGTTCGGGGTTGGCTCTGGAGTTGGCGGAATCTCCGGTGCAACACCGGTGAACGCTTCCCATGCGCCAGAAATCTTCAGGAGCTTCTCGACCCGCTCGGTTGGCTGGGCACCATGGCGGAGCCAGTGAACAGCCTTGTCGTTGTCGATTTCGATAACGGAAGGGTCTTGGCGGGGCTGGTAGGTGCCCACGATCTCGATGAAGCGTCCATTTCGAGGGGAACGCGAGTCTGCAGCAACGACGCGGTAGGTCGGTTGCTTCCTCTTTCCCATTCGCACTAGGCGAAGCTTTACAGCCACAACAATCCTCTTCTTTGGAGCCTCAGAGACAGATGGAGACTCGACCGATAGATGCTACCGCCACCCACTCGAATCAACACAACTGTTCCAGTGGCGGTGGGCGCGAACCTACGGATTGGCGAACGCCCGCTAGTTGGCCCTAGTTGTCGTCGGGAGTCGGCAGGCCAGGCAATCGCAAATCCGCGATCTCTTCCATGCTCTCGTTCATCAGCACGCTCGGGTCGGCCATTGGCGCTGGACCCTTGGCCGTGGTGCGCCCGCCCCGCTTGCGCTTGTTCTTTCCCTTGCCTTTGCCCTTGCGGTTCTTGGACTTGCCCTTCGGCGGAGTCATGCCGAACTTCTTCATCATTTTCTGCATCTCGCTGAACTGATCAACGAGGGCGGAGACATCGCTGGGCTTCATGCCGCTGCCGTTCGCGATGCGAGCTCGCCGTGACGCGTCGATGATTGTCGGCTTGGCGCGCTCTTCCATGGTCATCGAGCGAATGATGGCCTCGAGGCGGTCGACCTGTTTGTCTTCGATCTCGACGTCGCGAACTTCTTTGGGGACACCAGGGAGCATTCCAATGATGTTGCCGAGCGGCCCCATCTTCTTGATCTGCTGCATCTGGGTCAGGAAATCGTCGAGCGTGAAGCTGCCCTCGATGAGCCGCTTAGCTGCCTCTTCGGATTCCTCTTCTTCGAAGGCGGCTTCGGCCTTCTCGATGAGGGTTTCGATGTCGCCCATGCCGAGGATGCGGCTGGCGAGACGGTCGGGGTGGAAGGTTTCGAACTCGTCGATCTTCTCGCCCGTCGACGCGAAAGCGATCGGGCGACCAACAACCTCTTTGACCGACAGCGCGGCACCACCGCGGGCATCGCCGTCGAGTTTGGTGAGGATGACGCCGTCGAGTGCGAGCGTCGAGTGGAACGACTCGGCAACCGTGACGGCATCTTGACCGGTCATCGCGTCGACGACGAGGAAGGTGTAGTCGGGGTCGAGCACCTCGGAGATCTGGCGGACTTCCTCCATCAGCTCTTCATCGATGGCCAAACGACCAGCGGTATCGACAATGATGACGTCGCGACCGAGGTTCTTTGCTTCTTCGAGTGACGCCTGGGCAACACTGACCGGGTCGCTCGCTTCGGAGAAGACCGGCACATCGATCTGACGACCCAGCGTGCGGAGCTGTTCGACCGCTGCAGGACGAGCGAGGTCGGCACCGACCATCAACACGTTGCGCCCTTGGGACTTGAACAGGTTGGCGAGCTTGGCTGAGTTGGTGGTCTTACCCGAACCCTGAAGGCCAGCCATAAGCACGATCGTCGGCGGCTTCGCCGAGAACGTCACCTGCATGGCCTCGCCGCCGAGGCTCTCGGTGAGCTCTTCGAGAACGATCTTTACGATCTGCTGACCAGGGTTGAGAGCCTTGGAAAGCTCATCGCCAACCGCCCGATCGCGGATTCGCGCAACGAGACCCTTTACGACCTCGAAGTTCACATCGGCTTCGAGCAGTGCGAGCCGAATCTCGCGGAGGGCCTCGTCGACGTCTTTTTCGCTCAGCTTCCCCTTGCCGCGCAGCTTTCCAAAGATGCCGTCAAAGCGATCGGTGAGGGTATCGAACATTGTTTTCCTAGATCTACGAAGTTGCGAGGCTTAGTCTGCCATCTGAACAGGCGAAAGTGATCGAGGCATCGGACAACCGACCTCGGAGCTACGACTCGAACAGTGCGTCGACGAACTCGTCAGCGTCGAATGCAATGAGGTCGTGCTTGCCTTCGCCAAGGCCGACGAGCTTGACGGGTATGCCGAGCTCGTTTTGAACCGCTACGACAATGCCGCCCTTGGCCGAACCGTCGAGCTTGGTGAGCACCACACCGGAGACGTCGGCAGCCTCGGTGAATTCACGTGCCTGAATGAGACCGTTCTGGCCGGTTGTCGCATCGATGACGAGCAGCGTCTCGGTCACGGTTCCAGCGCCCTTTTCGGCAACACGGCGAACCTTGGAGAGCTCGTTCATCAGGTTGGTCTTGGTATGCAGACGCCCTGCGGTGTCGGCGAGCACGATCTCGGCGTTATTCGACGCAGCATGTTCGACCGCATCGAAGATCACCGACGACGGGTCGCCGCCCTCAGCGCCGCGCACGATGTCGGCACCGGAACGCTCCGCCCACATGCCGAGCTGCTCGGCAGCCGCGGCGCGGAACGTATCGCCGGCAGCGAGCACGAGCTTGCGACCGTTGGCGACCTCGCGGGTGGCGATCTTGCCGATGGTCGTCGTCTTGCCAACGCCGTTGACGCCAACGAACAGCCAGACCGACGGGTCGCCGCCTTCGGCCAACGAGATGTCGTGACCTCCGAGGCGTGACTTCATTTCATCTTTGACGAGCTCGATGAGTTGAGCGCCGTCGTCGACCTTTTGTTCCTCCGCTGTTGCGCGGACCGTGTCGAGAATTTCGGTCGTTGCGCCAATTCCGACGTCAGCTCGGATCAAGGCTTCTTCAAGCTCTTCCCAGGTTTCGGCGTTGACATCGCCGCGTGAGATGACCGAGCTGAGATAGCCCGACATTGCCGAACGAGCCTTGCCAAGACGCTCACGGAATGTCGCTGGCTTTGCTTCGGGTTCGGGCTCGACTTCGACGAGTTCGTCGTCTTCATCGACCGCAGTGTCCTCAAGTGCCGTGTCGTCAAGTGCGGTGCCGTCAACCGCGGTCTCGCCAGCGGCTGCTGTCTTCTTGGGGGCGGTGAGGACCGCATCGGACGAATCGGTCAGCCCCGGATCGAGGGTCGGGGTGTGATCGGAGCGACCACGCATCAGGGCGAGTCCGGTACCGCCGAGAAGCAGCACGCCGAGCACGATCAAAACGATCAGAAGAATTGGATCCATAGCGTGATCAGCCTAGGCCGCTGCGGGTTGGTCAGGGCCTGTGTTCGTCAGGAACTGGTGCCCGGGGGAAGAACTGCACGGGCACCAGCTACCTGACGTTCCCGGGATGATGAGGGGGAGGGGGATTCCTCGCCATGTCGGGTGATAACTGGAACCTACGCGGGCCAATGTAAAGCCGCTGTAAGTACCGAAATCACCCTTAGTGAGCGATTTGAGACGCAGGGTGTTCGCCTTGGGTCTTGGCGGGCACAACGTCGGGCACGGGGTCGGACTCATCGGGGTCAACGTCGTCGGAGAACGGCGAATGCGCCGCGCCGAGGCTCGGCAACCACAGCACAAACGTCGAGCCCTCCCCCAGTTCGGACTCGACTCGCACGGTTCCGCCGTGGGTCTCAGCAATTTGTTTGACGATGGCAAGGCCCAGCCCTGATCGGCCGTCGCGCTTGTGGTTTCCGGTGGTATCGCCACGCCAGAACCGACGGAACACTCGTTGTTGATCGCTGGGCGACAGACCAGGACCTTGATCCTGAACGCCCATCCACACCCAGTCTTCCATCTGTCCAGCACGAACCGAGATCGTCGAATCGTTGGGCGCCAAGCGAATCGCGTTCGCCAAAAGGTTCGCAAGTGCACGGCGCAGAGCAATCGGATCGCCCTCCACCAAGAGCTCGGGCTCGGTATCGAAGACCAGTTCTATACCGTCGGCCGCGGCGGGAATCTCGAACTCTTCACCAACATGGGAAACAACCGACGCCACATCGACCATCTCGACGCGCTTTTGGCGAGTCTCGGCCCGGGCGTGGTCGAGAAGATCGTCGACGAGGGTCGCCATCCGGTCCGCCGATCGCGAAACAACAGCGCCCGCTCGTTGCAGATCTTCCATGCTTGCGTTCTCGTCGCCGAGGGTCACTTCGAGATTGGTGCGGATTACCGCCAGCGGGTTGCGCAGTTCGTGGCTTGCCTCGTGAATGAACCGTGTCTGGGCCGTGAACGCCATGTCGAGACGATCGAGCATGTCGTCGAAGGTCCCGGCGAGCTGGCCGAGCTCGTCGTCGGGACCCGACAGGTTGATTCGTCGGGTGAGGTCGGTGGCGTTAATCGATCTGGCCACCGCGGTTATTCGTTCGATCGGCTGCAACACAATTCCCGCGACGTACCAACCCACAGCCAAGCTCGCAAAGAACAACAGGCTCAGCGCGGAGAACGAATACCAGCGAAGAACGTTCAGCGCTTGCCGGTCGACTTCGCGCTCGAAGTCCTCGAGCGTCTCGACGTCGACTTCGCCGTCCTCGGTGAAGCCGCGTAGATCGGCGCCACTGATATCGAAGTCAATACCGACGTCCTCGAGAATCGTGCGGCCGAGCTCTCGACTCAGCCCGGCATACAACCCGCCAACAACAACAGCAGCAAGGCCGAACAGCAGCACCGAATACAGCAGCGCAAGGCGGAAACGAACCGACCCCATAAACGACGGCAGGAATCGATCGGTGTCGATTCCAACGCTCATCGGTCGACGAACAGGCCGCGGCTCAGCGGGCGCTATCTCCGGTGGACGGAGCAATTCGCCGGTCTGGTCAAAGTCGGGAAGTTCACCTGGTGCCGCGGCCATCAGCTAAGCCTCCGTCACAGTCGAGGACCCGTCGAGCAGGCGGTACCCCGATCCAATGATCGTGTCGATCAGCGGTTCCCCACCACCGGCATGCAGTTTGCGACGCAACGTCCCAACCGTCACCCTCACCGTGTTGGTGAACGGGTCGGCGTTCTCGTCCCACACGTGTTCGAGTAGATGTTCCTGGCTGAGTACATGCCCGGCGTGGGTCATGAAGTAGCGGAGCAGAGCGAACTCTTTGGGTGTCAGGTCGAGTGGCTCGCCGTCTTTGGTGGCAACGTGTCGTGCGGTGTCGAGTTCGAGGCGTCCGACCGAGAGGACCGAAGAGGTCTGCTCGGCGTCACGGCGTAGAAGCACCCGAATTCGCGCCGAAAGTTCGCCAAAGGCAAACGGCTTGATCAGGTAATCGTCGGCTCCCGCGTCGAGGCCGAGAATTCGTTCATCGACAGCGTCTCTCGCGGTCAACATGAGAATTCGAGGCTGGCCGGTCGCGGGCGGGTTGGATCTGAGCTGCGTGCAGACTTCGAGCCCGTCCATGTCGGGCATGGTCAGATCGAGGCACAGCAGGTCGTAGGGCTGGAACGCGAGACGGTCGATCGCTTCGACCCCTCCGTATACGACGTCGACGGCGTACCCCTCTCGACGAAGACCCGTCGCCACGGCATCAGCGAGATCGACTTCGTCGTCAACTACAAGTATTCGCACCCCATAACGGTACTTGAGCGGCTTCGCAGCCGCCGTTCACACTTATTTGACTGTCGACTCCGCAAGCGCCGCGTCACGCTTTGGGCCGGTGCCGAAGTTGCGTTCGACTTCGGAGCGCTCCGAGACGACCCTCGATGATCCGCCGTCTTCCATGGTGACGCCATAGAGCGAGTCGGCGCTTTCCATCGTGCGCTTTTGGTGCGACACGATGATGAGCTGGGCTTCGGTGCGGAACTCATCGATCAAACTCAAGAAGCGATGCAGGTTGACGTCATCGAGGGCCGCTTCGACCTCGTCCATCACGTAGAACGGCGACGGCCGACTGCGGAACACGGCGAAGAGGAACGCGAGTGCGGTCAGTGAACGTTCGCCACCGGAGAGCAACGACAGCTTCTTGACGTTCTTACCCGATGGCTTGGCGCTGACTTCGATTCCGGTTTCGAGAAGGTCGTCGGGGTTCGTCAAACGCAGCGAGCCCTTGCCGCCCGGGAAGAGCCGCTCGAATAGCAGCGTGAAGTTGTCGGCAACATCGGCATAGGCCGAGGCAAACACGGTCACGATCTCCTCGTCGATTGCTTTGATGACCTTGTTGAGCTCGCGTCGTGTCGAACGAATGTCATCGAGCTGACCCTGCAAGAACTCGTTGCGTTCCTGCAGCGCCTCGAATTCCTGAAGCGCCAACGGGTTGATGGGGCCCATCAACTTGAGGTCGCGTTCGAGTTCGCGGGCGCGGCCCGCTGGTGTCACGTTCTCGGGAAGCTCCGGCGGCTCGCTTCCAATTGCGGTGTGCGGGTCGACGTCGAGGTCTCGGCGCATCATCTCGGTTATCGACTCGAGACGCAGCCGGGTTTCGGCCTCGTCGATCTCGATCCGGCCGGTCTTTTCGGCAAGCTCGCGCAGCTCGGTTTCGGTGGCGGTACGGGTTGCGCGCATGACGTCGAGCTTCTCGGTGAGTTCGCGCACCTTGGCCGATTGGGCCTTGCGCTCGTCGCGCCGTGCTTCGAGATGAACGTTGAGGTTGGCAACCGTTCCGCCGAGGAGCAAGCGAAGCCGTTCGGTGAGCGCTTCGGAGCGATCGAGAAGCACACGCTTTCCAGCCGATTCGGTTTGCTCGGCACTGAGGCGCTCAAGACGGTCTTGCACCTCGCCGAGGCGACGGCGCAGAACACCGCGACGTTCGTCGAGCGATGCGGCACTCACCTCGTACTCGCGGCGCCGCTCGACCAGCGCGGTCGAGCGTTCGGACAAGACGGTGCGAGCAGCCTCAAGTTCGCGGGTCCGCTCGGCCGATTCGACCTCGGCAGATTCGAGTCCGGGAAGGAGGTTGTCGAGTTCTCCAGCTCGGGCCGATTCGCGATCGAAACGAACTTCGCGTTCGGCGCGCTGAGTCGCGAGCGTGTCCTGTTCGACACCGATCTGGCGAAGCTGTGCGTCGATCTGGTGAAGCGCTTCGGTTGTAGAGGTCAGCTCGGCATCGTTCGAATCGAGAGCGGCGGCTGCATCTCGGTCGGCGGTGAGCAAGGTTTCGAGTTCGCGAGTGGCCGACTGGAGTTGGGAATCCAATTGGTCACGCGTCAGCGAACCCTCGACCGCTGCAGCGGTCGCGGTGTCGAGTGCAGCCTGGGTGGCGCCAACGCCGGTTGTGCCAATTCTCCAGAGCGCGCCACCGATTCGGTCGCCGTTCTTTGTGACGACGACCTTGCCCGACGCAAGCGATTGATCGAGTGCGGTGCGCCAGTCCGCATCGACGGCGTCGACGTTAGCGAGCAGACGGCCGAGGACTCCCGCCACATCGGGCCGCAAGGCCCGGACAAAGCGAAGGACAGAACCATCGCTCGGAACCGCCGGAGGGAGCATGGGGTCGAGGGCGATAACCGCACCGCTCCCCCGTGTTGCCTCGAAGGCCTCGAGCGCTCGCCGACCAGCAGCAGATGAATCAACAACGACCGCCGAGACCGCTTCGCCGAGCGCAGCTTCAACCGCTGCCTCCCAGCCAGGCTCGATCGCAACAACATCGAGGAGCGTGCCGACAAGGCCGTCGGTGTCACGAAGGGCATCAGCACCCGCAGCAGCGCGGGCCGAGTCGAGTGCTTCACTAAGGGCCGCTACCCGGGCCTCGGCCGAGCGGCAGATCGCGTCGGCTTCGGCGCGTTCGTCGCGCAGTGCAGCCAGTCGTTCCTGCGCGGCGAGGTGAGCGGTTGCAGCCAAGTCGGCAGCGGTCACGAGTTCCTGTTCTCGCTGCACGGCCGTTTCGAGCTTGGAGCGTTCGCTTTCGGCCCGACTTTCTAGCGAGGTCACGTCGGTGCCGAGCGTGGATGTTCGCTCGGCCATCTTTGCGAGCTCTTGTTGAGCGGTGGCGACCGACGTACGGATTGCGGCGAGTTCGCCACGAACCTCGGCGGCGCGACCAGCCGCGGCGGCCTCGGCTCCCTTGCCGGTGGCCGATGCCAACGCGAGCTCAAAGGTCGACCGATCATCCGCGAGGCTTTGTTCTGCGCGGAGGAGCTCTTCGTGCTTTGGCGCCAACGCGTCGGTTTCAGTGTCGACTTCGTTGAGCTGATCGCCGAGCTGGGCAGCTTCGCTATTCAATGCAGCGACGACATCGCCGTCGATCGACGCCTGCCGCTCACGCGCAATGCCTTTTGCGCGTTCGCCAAGAAGGTCTTCAGCGCCGGATGCTCGTTGTGCCAGGCCTTCGAGTCGGGCGAGCGCGTCGCCGAGATCGACGGCGCCTTGTGCCGACAGATCACTTTCGATCGCGATGATGTCGGTGTCGAGCGTGGAGAGGTTCGAGCGCAGTTCGCCGTCGCGTGCGGAGAAGTCCTGACGGTTTTGCGCGTGGGTTTCCATCTTCTTTTGGAGCGATTGGGCTTGGCGGCCAGCCAGATAGACCTGGCAGGCATGGAGTTCGGCGACGACGTCTCCGTGACGGCGAGCCGCGTCGGCCTGCTTTTCGAGCGGGCGCAACTGTCGGCGCACCTCACGCATGAGGTCCTGGACGCGGGTGAGGTTGGCTTCGGTTGCCACGAGGCGTCGTTGCGCCTTCTCACGGCGCTTGCGGAACTTGAGCACGCCAGCGGCCTCTTCGATGATGAGGCGTCGGTCTTCGGGGCGAGCGTTGAGGACGGCGTCGATCTGGCCCTGACTGATAATGACGTGCTGGGTGCGGCCAACGCCCGAGTCGCTGAGCAGCTCTTGGATGTCGAGGAGTCGACATGGCACGCCGTTGAGCAGGTACTCGCTGTCGCCTGAGCGAAAGAGGGTGCGGCTGATCTCGACCTCGTTGAATTCGGTCGGGAGGGTTCCGTCGGAGTTGTCGATCGTGAGCTTGACCTGGGCGCGGCCGAGCGCAGGACGCTTGTCGGTGCCCGCGAAAATGACGTCGTCCATCTTTGTCGAGCGAACCGAGCTCGGTGCCTGCGCGCCCAGCACCCACGCAACAGCGTCGACCACATTGGACTTGCCACTGCCGTTGGGGCCAACCACGACCGTCACGCCAGGCTCGAGATTCAGGTCCACCGAGTCAGCAAAGGACTTGAAACCCTTCATGGTCAGTGTTTTTAGATACACAGAAAAACTCCTCGCGCGCGCATCGCTCGCAAGAATCCAACATATCGCGAAGAACTACACGCATGTAACTCGGGCCCCAAGAAGG
>CAZMYN010000130.1:0-9238 GCA_964570495.1 uncultured Acidimicrobiales bacterium
CTGGGTTGCCGATATACGCTTCGCACGTGCGACGCTCTCTCGCTTCCCTGCTGTTGTTCCTCGTCATCCTCGCGGGGTGTTCGAGCAACGGCGACGCTGCGACGGAAGAAGTTCAGGCCATCTCGATCGAAGGTGGTGACCTAACGACAGATCAGTTCTTCACACTCACATCGTCGCTCTCCGTCAGTGGGACCGGGGTGGACGGTGGCCCCCTCGTAGTTGACGACAACCTTCGGCGCACGATCGGAACGATCCATGTTCGGAGCACGGCGATCATCAACTTCATCGTGGCGCAGGACGATGAGTTCCTTGATCTCGAACGTCTTTTCGCCGAGGGAGAAACCGATGTCATCGAGCTGTTCACGACTGGGCAAGCCCTTGAATTAGAAGCGGAGTCTCCAGAGTTCATGGCGCTGCGCAACATGATCATCGCGGACCAAATCTCCAATCCGCTGCGAGGCGAGATCGACCCGTCAACGGGCCAATCTGTTGTGGGCAATAACGCACTCACGAGCTCGTTCGTCTTCAATCCAGAGCTCGCTCGGAATTTTGAGACGGTCTCGCCTGGCTTTCTCGCCCAGTTCGATGAGACGTTTTCAGAATTCACCGAAGATACTTCGATCCAAGTTGACCTCGGAACCTGGAATCCGTCGACTTTCGTTATCGACCCGCCGTAGACCGAGCCGTGTAACGGGCCAGGTCCGGAACAAACCTGGATTCGGTCAAAGCGTCAGCGTGAAGTACTGACTGAAGTCGCTCTTTTCGTGAGCATCGTGTCGGGTGACCTCCCCGTTTAGGTCGGCGGCGTTGTCGACCGAACATTGTTCTATGACTACACGAACCAACTCCCTGGATGGCTCGTCGATTCGGCGGGCCGTACTCATCTTGACCGCAGCCGTTGCGCTCAGCGCCTGCGGTTCCACCGAAGAAGCCGAAACCACGACTGCCCCCGAGGCAGCGACCACCGAGAGCACCGATTCGGTCCCCGGAGCACTCGCTATCGCCGACGCTAGCGAAGATGTTTCTGAGGATGCGCCGATCGTGTCTGACGCTGCACCCCAAGCGGTGCCAACGACCGTTCCAGAGTCGGTCGACTCGACGGTTGCGCCAACGACGACCCTCGCGACGAGCCCCACGACCACCGAGGCTGAAACGGTGTCCCCACGTGTCCTTGAGCCTTCCGAGGTCGAGGGAAGCTCGGGCGAGGATGGCGATCTAGTTGCTGTCTCGACCTCGCCAGGCGATCCGCTCAACGTTCGCACCGCACCCGGCGTCGGGAACCCGATCGTCGACACGCTTCTGCACGAAACGCCGGTCACCGTTACCCATGGTGCTGTAGTGGAATCCGGAGCGGTATGGGCATATGTGTCTTATGACGGAGAACCGGTTGGCTGGGTAAACGCCAGCTTTCTCGTAGGACCGAACTCGACCGTCTGCCAAGCTGCGCGGGACTCTCGGCCCGCCGAGGACCTGATGGTCACGGTCGAGGCCGATGTCGACGCCGACGGCATCGACGACACTGTCGGGGTCTATGCCGTAGAGGCCGGCAACGGCACCTGGGGCATGTGGGTTGAGGTTGACTTGTCACGCGGTGGCGATGCGACCGGCCTTGTGGTCGGCGGACTTGCTTCGTCGGCTGATCTCCCCGGGTTCATCGACGTGCGAGTGACTAACCTCACCCGACTTCCCGACCGTGAGGATCCTGCCGAGATCATGTTGGTGACCTCGCAGGGTGCGTCGCACAGCACCTGGATCGTACTTGCGGTAACCGACTGCATCGTGACTCCGACCACCCTCGACGGTGAAGTGTTCAGCTTTGCGAACGGTGCCACCGGTGTCCGCTCGAGTAGCGCCGGTTGCTCATACGGCGCACACGAGGGACTCATTGACTTCACCCGCAGCTTCCGCAACTTCGAGACCCAGGAGTGGAGCCGCACGCACTTCGAACTCCGTGGAACCGAGTGGACCGAGTTCGGCACACGTAGCAGCGAAGACGAGAATCCGTTCATCTTCCCGGCAACCGTGAGCACTCCGGAGGACTGCGCTGGGGCGAGTGCCTCTGGAGGCCTACCAGTTCACCTTCGCTAGACTGCATGGATATGCAATTATATGAATATGCCGCTATCCTGTGGCTTCTATGTCTACAGAAGCTGCCATCAAGCGGGTGGGTGTCGTTGGAGCATCGGGCTACACGGGCACCGAACTACTCCGGCTCATCCACGGCCATCCCAATCTAGAGCTCGCCGCGGCAACTGGCGATTCCAAAGCCGGCACGCGCATTGGCGACCTCTACCCGAGCTTGGCGGCGGCCTATGGCGACCGCGTCTACGAACCGTTCACGCCCGAGCTCGTCGACGGCCTGGACCTCGTCTTTGTTGGCCTGCCCCACGGCATCTCGATGTCGGTCATCCCGCAGATCCGGGGCAAGGTCGGCCACATCATCGACCTCGGTTCAGACTTCCGCCTCCACGACAAAGAGCTCTACCCGCAGTGGTATAACGCCGAGCACACCGACCCGGCGCTTCTCGACGAGTTCGTCTACGGCCTGCCCGAACTGTTCCGAGACAAGCTCAAGGGCGCCGAGCTCATCGCTGCCACTGGCTGCAACGCCGCGACCGCAACGTTTGCCCTCACGCCGTTGCTCGCTGCCGGGCTGATCGAGCCCGACGGCATGATCGTCGACCTCATCACCGGCGTTAGCGGTGCCGGGCGGCCTCCCAAGGAAGCGACCACCTTTTGCACCGTCGACGAAAACGTCACCGCCTATGCGCTTCTCACGCATCGCCACACGCCCGAGATCGAACAGGCCATCACCGAATCGACCGGGAAAGCGTGCTCGGTGCTGTTCACGCCGCATCTCGTGCCGATGAACCGAGGCATTCTTGCCACCTGCTACGGACGGCCCGCCAAGGAGGGCATCACGACCGCCGACGCCATGGCGGCAATGACCGATTTCTACAAGGACGAGCCGTTCATGGTCGTGGACGAACGGAGCCCATCCACCAAGGCAACCACCGGCTCCAACTCAGTGCACCTGACCGCGCGCGTCGACGAACGCACGGGGCTGGTCATGGGCATGGCCGCGCTCGACAACCTCATGAAGGGCGCATCGGGAATGGCCGTCCAAAACGCGAACCTGGCTCTCGGCCTCGACGAGACCACCGGGCTCAGCACCATCGGCGTCTACCCATGAGCGCTGTTTCACCGCTGGCACCGGCCAGTTTTCCCGAGCTGCCGCCGGTTGCTGGAGTCGAACTCGCAACCTTCGAAGCCGGGTTGCGCTATCAGAACCGGGCCGACCTATTCATGGCACTCCTCGACGAGAACACGACCGTCGCTGGAGTGTTCACGAAGTCTCTATGCACCTCGGCCCCTGTCGATTGGTGCAAGCGAATTCTCCCCAACGGCAAAGCACGCGCCGTCGTGTGTAACGCGGGCAACGCCAACGCGTTCACCGGCACGGCGGGCGACACCTCGGCGCAACTCACGGCCAACGTCATCGCCGATGTCCACGGTGTCTCGGCCGACGACGTGTTTCTCGCATCCACTGGCGTGATCGGCGAAACCCTGCCCGATGAAGCGCTCGAATCAGGGTTGCGCGCAATGGCTACCGGGGGAGCGTCGTGGGAAGACGCCGCCAACGCCATCCGCACGACCGATACGTTCGCCAAAGGGTCGGCCGCATCGGCTGACCTCGACGGCCACACCGCGACGGTCGTCGGCATTGCCAAGGGCAGCGGCATGATCGCCCCCGACATGGCCACCATGCTTGGCTTCGTGTTCACCGACGCGGCCGTGGCACCCGATGCGCTCCAGCAGATCTTGAGCGACTCGGCAACGGCGAGCTACAACCGCATCACCGTCGACAGCGACACATCGACCAGCGACACGGTGCTGCTCTTCGCAACTGGCGCGCTGGGCAACGAACCGATCGTCGACAGCGCTGACCCGCGGGGCACAGCCCTCGCTGAGGCTGTTCGTTCGGTGAACCTCGATCTCGCTCACCAGATCGTGCGCGACGGCGAGGGTGCGACGAAGTTCGTGACCGTCACCGTCAAAGGAGCTGCCAGCGAGTCGGCCGCGAGCCGGATCGCGCTGAGCATTGGCAACTCGCCCCTGGTCAAGACCGCACTCGCTGCCGAAGACGCGAACTGGGGCCGGGTCGTCATGGCGGTCGGCAAAGCGGGCGAACAAGCCGACCGTGATTCGCTGCAGATCTGGATCGGTGATGAACTCGTCACCGAGAACGGCCTCGTCGCGGCCAGCTACAGCGAAGAGCGGGCCACCACCCACTTGAAGCAGGACGAAGTGACGATCACCGTCGACGTAGGTGTCGGGGATTCCGAAGCCACGATTTGGACCTGCGACCTCACCCACGGCTACATCGAAATCAACGCGAGCTATCGATCATGAGCAAAGTAACCGCAGACCAAGTCCACGACCGCGGCTTTGAGCCCGCGATGCGCGCCGAAGCGCTCATCGAAGCGTTGCCGTATATCGAGCAGTTTCGTGGTGCAATTGTCGTCATAAAGTTCGGCGGCAACGCCATGGTCGACCCTGACCTCAGCCGGACCTTCGCCGAAGACATCGTCCTGTTGCGAAGCGTTGGACTCAAGCCCGTCGTCGTTCACGGCGGTGGCCCACAGATCGGGGAAATGCTCAGCCGGATTGGCAAAGAGAGCGAGTTTCGCGACGGCCTCCGGGTTACCGACGCCGAAACGCTCGAAGTGGCCCGCATGGTGCTGGTCGGCAAGGTCGGCCGCGACATCGTCGGGGCGATCAACGTGCACGGAGCGTACGCCGTTGGCCTGAGCGGAGAAGACGGCGGGCTGATCGAGGCCATCGAGCGCGACCCCGCGCTCGGCTTCGTCGGCGACGTCGCGAAGGTCAACCCGAACATCATCGAACGACTCCTGGGAGAAGAGATGATCCCGGTCGTGTCGACCATTGGCTCGGACCAATCCGGTCAGGCATACAACATCAACGCCGACACGGTGGCTGGCGCGCTCGCTGGTGCGCTCAACGCCGAGAAGGCCGTGTACCTCACCGACGTGCCTGGCCTACTCGCCGACGTCGACGACCCCGCAAGCATCATCACTCAGTCGACGATCTCGAAACTCCGGGGTCTCATCGCCGATGGCACGATCGCTGGTGGCATGATTCCCAAGGTCGAGGCGTGCATTCACGCTGTCGAAGCGGGGGCCAATGCCGCGCACATGCTCGACGGCCGGGTGCCGCACGTGTTGTTGCTCGAATTGTTCACCGACGCGGGCATTGGCACGAAGATCGTCAAGGAGGACGAATCATGACGACCCACACCGACGCGGTAAATGCCGGACCCGCACTCGAATTCTGTCCGCTCATGTCGAACTACGGAGCGCCATCTCTGACGCTCGTGAAGGGCGCCGGAACCGAGGTGTGGGACAACGAGGGGCGCCGCTACCTCGACTTCCTCTGCGGGCTTGCGGTTACCAGCCTCGGCCATAGCCATCCGGTCGTCGCCGAAGCAATCGCTGAACAGGCCCAAACACTCACCCATGTCAGCAACCTCTACAACACCATCCCCGGCCCTGAAGTAGCGCTCACGCTCGACCGTTTGCTTCAAACAGCGCCCGGTGCACCCGCGCCAAACAAACAGTTGGGTCAGGTCTTGTTTCAGAACTCTGGGGCAGAAGCCAACGAAGCGGCCATCAAGATCGCTCGCAAGTACAACGGTCGCGGTCGCCATGTGGTGCTGTCGGCGCTGCGATCCTTTCATGGCCGCACACTGGCCACGTTGCACGCCACCGGCCAGCCAGAAAAGCACGAAGCGTTCGCGCCGCTGCCCGAAGGCTTTCGCCACGCTGCATACAACGACGTCGACGCCATGGAAGCCGCACTCGACCCCACGGTGGGGGCCATCTTGGTCGAGGCAATCCAAGGTGAGGGCGGCGTCAACACGACCGACGCCAATTACCTCGCCGACTTACGGGCGCTCTGCGACGACCGCCAGCTGCTGCTCATCCTCGACGAGATCCAAACCGGCGTGGCCCGTACGGGTGCATGGTTTGCGTTCCAGCACGCGGGCATCATGCCCGACATTGTCACGATGGCCAAGGGCCTCGGCAACGGCATGCCGATCGGCGCAGTGTGGGCCAAGCGCGAAGTCGCCGAGTGCCTAAAGCCCGGCGACCACGGCTCGACATTTGCTGGCCAACCGCTGGCTGCGTCCGCGGCGCGGGCAACGCTTGCGGTCATGGAACAAATGGACGCACCGACGGTTGCCACCGAACGCGGAGCCGAGCTCACCGCAGCGCTCCTCGCCCTCGAAGGCGTCGATAGCGTCCGCGGCTCGGGCCTGTTGCTCGCAGCCGAACTCAACGAAGAGGGCCTCGCTGGCCGCACGGGTGGCGAAGTGGCTGCAGCAGTTCAACAGCACGGCGTTCTCGTGAACGGCGTGTCGAAGACTGCGCTTCGGTTCGCTCCGCCAATCACGGTGACGTCGGGTGAGATCGAAGAAGCAATCCGCAAGATCGACGCCGCTCTGAAGGGAGCCACCGTCAAATGAGGCATCTACTCGAGATCAACGATCTCAACGTCGACGAGCTCAAGGCTGTTCTCGCGCTCGCCCAGTCCGACGCTCCTCCGCAGGTTCTCAAGGGCAAAGGCATGGCGCTCGTGTTCGAGAAGCCGAGCTTGCGCACCCGCAACTCCATGGAGATGGCCGTGTTTCAGCTCGGCGGTCTGCCCGTCTACATCCAGGCCGACGAGATTGGCCTCGATACACGTGAGTCGGTCGAAGACGTCACCAACACGCTGGCTGGCTTTCACGCAGCGATTGGAGCGAGGGTCTTTGAGCACTCGAAGGTCGAGCGGATGGCAGCGGTCGATCGGATTCCGATCGTCAACCTGCTCAGCGACGCGGCCCACCCAATGCAGGCTCTTGCCGATGTGCTCACGATCATCCAAGAGTTTGGCTCGGTCGAAGGCCGGACCGTCACCTACGTCGGCGACAGCAACAACGTCACCCGCTCACTTGGGCTCGCGGTTGGAATGCTCGGGGGAGTGATGCGGATTGCCTCACCAGCCAACTACAGCTTCGGCGACGATGACCTCGCGCTGTTGCGCTCAACCGGCGGTGTCGTCGAGACGACCACCGACCCGCTCGAAGCCGTCGAAGGATGCGATGTTGTGTACAGCGACGTGTTCACCTCGATGGGTCAGGAAGCCGAGAGCGAGCTTCGCCTGAAGGTCTTTGCCGACTACCAAGTCAACAAGAAGCTGATGGATGCCGCTGGCGACGCGGTCTTCTTGCATTGCTTGCCGGCGCATCGCGGCGAAGAAGTCACGAACGACGTCGTCGATTCTTCGGCTAGCCGGGTCTGGAAGCTGGCCGAGAACCGGATGCACGCCGCGAGGGGATATCTCGCCTTCGCTCTCGGGGGCGATGCCTGATGACGCTCGATCTACTTTCCCGCTTTGCTCCCGGCAATCGCATCGTCGCTTCGCTTTGGATGCTCTGCGGACTGCCGGAGGCCGCGTGCCGCCCTCGGTCCCTCCGGGCTGGTGTGCTGGCGTCTCGTTGTGCGTATAGGCACACATGGGGGAGCCCGACGACTTCTATGAATCGAGGTTTGGGTCGTGTCTAAGACGTCCAGACAACACAAGATTGTGCAGCTGCTCGGCGACATTCCCGTCACTTCTCAGACGCAACTCGTTGAGCTGCTCGAGGCCGATGGTGTCGAGGCAACACAAGCAACGGTGTCGCGCGATTTAGAAGACATCGGAGCGATCAAGGTTCGTGTTCCCGGCGGTGAACTCGTCTATGCGTTGCCCGAACACTCCAACAACCAGGTTGCACCCCCCGACCACCTCCGCCGGGTTTTGAGCGACTGGGTCGGCGAAGTCAGTCATTCGCACAACCTCGTCGTAGTCAAGACGCCTCCCGGCTCCGCTCACGTCGTAGCCTCAGCACTCGACCGGACCGGCCTCGACGGAATACTCGGAACCGTTGCTGGTGACGACTCGATCCTGATCGTTGCCACCGAAGACACCACCGGCAAGGACCTTGCCGCCCACATACGCGAACTCGCAGGAATCTAGGAGATACCCATGACCAACACTGCGCCCCCCAATTCAGTCGACAAGGTCGTCCTTGCCTACTCCGGAGGGCTCGACACCTCGATCATCCTCAAGTGGCTCCAAGAGACCTACGAGGCCGAAGTCGTTACCTTCACCGCCGATCTCGGCCAGGGTGAAGAGGTCGAGCCCGCCCGTGCAAAGGCGATCGAGATGGGGGTCCCCGAGGATCAGATCTACATCGACGACCTGCGCGAAGAGTTTGTTCGCGACTTCGTGTTCCCCATGTTTCGGGCGAACACGATCTACGAAGGCGAGTATCTGCTGGGCACGTCGATCGCTCGACCCCTCATCGCCAAGCGACTCGTCGAGATCGCCGTCGAGCAGAACGCCGACGCGATCAGCCACGGCGCCACGGGCAAGGGCAACGATCAGGTTCGCTTCGAGCTCGGTGCGTACGCGCTCAAGCCCGACATCAAGGTGATTGCTCCGTGGCGTGAATGGGACTTGGGCTCACGCGAGTCGCTCATGGCCTATGCGGCCGAGCATCAGATTCCGATCGAGATGAAGCGCGGCAAGAAGTCGCCGTTCTCGATGGACGCGAACCTCCTGCACATCAGCTTTGAGGGTGGACCCCTCGAAGACCCCTGGACCGAGCCGCCCGAAGAGATGTGGCGTTGGAGCGTGTCGCCCGAGACCGCACCCGACACACCCACCTATATCGAGCTCGCCTACGAGGCTGGCGACATCGTCGCCATCGACGACAAGTTGATGACTCCCGCCGAGGTGCTTACCGAACTCAATCGCATCGGCGGCGAGAACGGTATCGGGCGTCTCGACATTGTCGAGAACCGGTTCGTCGGCATGAAGAGCCGCGGGGCCTACGAGACACCGGGCGGCACGATCATGATGCGAGCTCACCGGGCCATCGAGTCGATCTGTCTCGATAGGGAAGTCGCGCATTTGAAAGACGAGCTGATGCCTCGCTACGCGAAGCTCATCTACAACGGTTTCTGGTTCGCCCCAGAGCGGGTCATGATGCAGACCGCCATCGATCACAGTCAGGCGTCGGTGAACGGCGAGGTGCGCCTCAAGCTGTACAAGGGCAACGTGACCGTGGTTGGTCGCAAGAGCAACGACTCGTTGTTCGACGAGAAGATCGCCACGTTCGAAGAAGACG
>CAZMYN010000131.1:0-9235 GCA_964570495.1 uncultured Acidimicrobiales bacterium
GTCGTTTGCTCGGCCGTGCGGCCTCGGTGTCTAAAGCGAGCTGGTGCGGGCGCGGGTGAGTTCTTCGAGGATGTGCGAGAGCACCTGGTAGATCAGACGGCTTCGGGCCTCGGGGTCCTCTTCATCGATTTCGTGGTCGTCCTCGGTGACATCGAGCTTTGTTCCCAGCACGAGTCGGATCTGGTTGATCGTGTTCATCCACGAATCCGCGGTGTCCATCGTGATGACCTCGTCGTCGATGGTCGCCTGCAGTTCATCGATGCCGTCGAGGCGTTGCATCAGCAACTGGTCGTGGACCATCTCCTGGTAGTCCGAGTTGAGCTTCTCGTCGTCGGGGTACGCCGTGGGGTAGAGACGCTTGGTCAACTCGGGGTCGTTGACCAAAAGCACCTCTCGCAGCTCCTCGGTCACCGTTCGCAGCAAAGCACGCAGGGAGTCATCGAGACGAACGACCAGTTCCCCGTCTTTGACGACGAACATGCGACGAAACATCAGGCGTCTTCCTTTTGCATCGTGGCCCACAACCCGTGTTCGTGAAGTCGGGCAACATCGGCCTCGGCCTTCTCCTTGGTGCCGTTCGAGACAACCGCCCGACCCTTTTGATGAACGTCGAGCATCAACTTGGTGGCCTCATCCTCGGAGTACCCGAACAGCTTCTTGAAAACGAACGTCACGTACGACATCAGGTTGATCGGGTCGTTCCACACGAGGACGACCCATGGTTTGTCGGTTTCGACGCTGAGGTCTGTGTCGATATCGGGATCGACTGTTTCGAGTGGAGAGGTCATGAGACGGGGGCGGTTTCGCGAGGTTCATGTCGGCCCGCCACCAGAGGGTAGGTCGTCATCAGGGTGTACCAGCAGATCATCGTCCAGAGAACCACCGAGCCCGCAATGTGTAATGCAACGAGGCCCACCGGCACGCCGGTCGCGTACTGGAGGTAGCCAATTCCGCCTTGGATCACCGCCATGGCACCGATGCGCATGAACCAGGTTTGGTCGATGGCGCTCCAGCGCGTGGTGTCCGGCGAGCGCCGGGTACGAACAAGCCCATAAACAATCAACGCCACGAGCAGCCAACCAAACAGTGAATGTGCCCGACTGATTTCTCGGATATCGAAACCGAGCCGGGGGACTGGCTCACCGGTCGTTCCGCTGCCGGTGTGTGGGCCCGATCCGGTCACGAGCGTGCCGACGACGATCAAAGCGCTCGCGCTAGCGAGAAGGATGCGGGCGTGGCGGCGCCGCATCACGCGCTGTTCGAGCTCGTGTTCGGGAACCTGCGGTTGCTCCGCCCAACGCAGGTCGGTAACGGATTGGACCCGTGCCCGATAGTCGAGGACCACGCCGATGAGGATCAGCACGATCGACAACAGGAAGTGTCCAAGAACAATGCGCGGGTCGAGTTCGGTGCGCGTGACCAACATTCCGAGCAGCACTTGACCAATGAACCCGGCGACCATCGCGACGAACCAGGGCGACAGATCACGCCGCTCAGCGCGTCGAGCCGCGAGGAACGCCGCGATCACCGGAATGATTGCGAGTCCGGAGATGACTCGGTTCCCGAACTCCACCGCCGAATGGAAACCGGGCGCGTCCAGCTCGGAATTGACCGTGCAGTTCGGCCAGTCGGTGCAGCCAAGCCCAGAGCCCGTGAGTCGAACCGCAGCACCGGTGACGGTGATGGCCATAAGCCACAACAACGTGACGCGAGTCCAGACCGGCAGGGTCTGACCCCATTGTCGCGGTTGTTCCTCTATCGGAACCGATAGGTGGTGCACCGGCACAGACGACATGTGACAACGATACGTCGCCCTGCCATGGCATAAACCCTCCGGAGCGTCCTACCATGGTCCCCTGTGACGACCGTTGCGCCAGAGGCCGCCCCAACTCGCTCGAAAGTTGCGGCGTATGTGGCACTTACCAAACCCCGGATCATCGAACTGTTGTTGATCACGACAGTGCCAACGATGATCGTTGCCCAGCGCGGCTGGCCATCGTTGTGGCTCGTCGTCGCGACCGTGATCGGTGGCACTCTCGCTGCGGGCGGAGCGAACTCGGTCAACATGTACGTCGACCGAGACATCGACAAGATCATGAACCGCACCAAGGGTCGCCCGCTCGTCACCGGTGAGATCGAGCCGCGCAATGCGCTGATCTTCTCGGTCTTGTTGCTCGTGGCGTCCTTTGCGTGGCTCGCCGGATTCGTGAATCTGCTGTCGGCGGTCTTTGCGCTCTCGGCTGCGGCGTTCTACATCTTCATCTACACCCTGTGGCTCAAGCGCACCTCCACACAGAACATCGTCATTGGCGGCGCTGCGGGCTGCATGCCGGTATTGGTTGCGTGGGCCGCGGTGACAAACACCATTGCCTGGGAGCCGGTTGTTCTCTTCGGCGTCATCTTTCTCTGGACGCCCCCACACTTTTGGGCCCTTGCGGTGAAATATCGCGAGGACTACTCCGCAGCCGACGTGCCAATGCTGCCCTCTGTTGCTTCGCTCGAATCGACGGCCAAACAGATCCTCGCCTACACCCTCGCGGTCTGGGGGCTCTCGCTCGCATTCACTCCGATTGCGTCGATGGGCTGGATTTACACCGCCGTGGCGTTTGTTGCGGGTGCGATGTTCACCTTCTATGCGGTCCAGCTTTTGCGGGACCCAACAGCCAAGCGTGCAATGAAGATGTTCACGTTCTCGATCACGTATTTGAGTGCCTTGTTCATTGCAATGGCGGTAGATCAGCTGGTCCTCTAGGACCGACTCGAACCGAGGATCTTAAATGTGACATCGGTCGTCGTGTTGGTCTTGGGTTACGTGACGCGCGAGAACTAAGGTCTCGTTTGATTTAATGCGCCAGAGTTGGGCCGAATCCGCCTAACCTCTGGGGGTCCGCTTCGCCCTAGAGCGACGACTACTGTCCCGAGGATTGCAACGTTTAGATGACAGCTACTGACACGCACACAGAAGGCCACGTTGACGCCGATGTCGTGGTCCCTCGTGAGGGTGGCGACGGCCTCTACCGGCTCATTGCTTCCAACGATCACAAGATGGTCGGCCGACTCTGGATCGGAGCCAGCCTCCTGTTCTTTTTGGCCTTCTCGATTCTTGGGGTCATCAACGACATCGAGCGCGCTGACCTTGGCGGATTCAGCGTCTTTGGTAGTGCAACCCGCTTCTTCCAAGCATGGGTGCTCTTTCGCACCGGCATCATCTTTATGGTCGTGCTCCCCTTGTTCATTGGGATTGCCACCTCGATTGTTCCGCTGCAGATCGGTTCACCCTCCATTGCGTTCCCGAGACTGGCCAGCGCTGCCTACTGGTCATGGATCTTTGCGTCGATCGCCCATCTGATTTCATTTGCGGCCGATGGTGGCCTTGGCGGCACCGGCGAGATCGCACGTGTTCGCACCGATGCAACTCAGCTAACCATGACCTCCCTCGGGGTCATGATCATTGCGTTGCTCGCTGCCTCACTGTGCCTCGCAACCACAATCGTGGCCCTGCGTCCCGCCGGAATGTCCTTGCTTCGGGTTCCGATCTTCACCTGGTCGATCCTCGTAGCAACCTCGGTCTGGTTGCTCTCACTGCCCGTTCTCATCGCGAATCTCATCTTCAGCTGGGTCGACCTGCAGGGTCGTCCACCCATCGAATTTGGCAGCCTTGATCAGATCTACGCACGCGTCGAATGGGCATGGTCACAGCCACAGATCTACGCCTATGCCATTCCGGTTCTCGGCATCCTCGGCGAGATCATGCCCGTGAAGGCCAAGCACCGTCAGGCCGGCCGTGAAGTTCTCATGAGTCTGATTGGCCTGTTCGGGCTGCTCAGCTTCGGTGCATGGGCTCAGAGCTTTGTTTCGCGAGGCTCCCATCCTTCCTTCCAGGCCGACACCATCCCCGAGGATCAGCGCGGCAACTTCATCTACGAAGAATTCCTCTACGTCGCTTTCGGACTCGCCATTGCTGTGCCGGTCTTCTTGGCTATCGGCGGCGTATTCGACACCATCCGTCGCGGCTCGGCGCCAAAACCTGACGGCGCGGTCCTCGGTGCTGTGTCGGGTGCACTGCTCCTGCTCGGTGCGGTCATCGTTGGCGAAGTGCGCGTCATTCCGTTCTGGGATGCCCTTCACATCAACGACGAGTTTCTTTCCTCGATCACCGCGCAGGTCGGCCTCGTGGTTGCCGCGTCGCTTGCATCTGCTCTCGGTGCGCTCGTCTACTGGGCACCAAAGCTCTTCGGTGGCTACGCCGGCAACGCACCAGCCATGGGTGGCGCCTTGGCGCTCCTTGGCGGCGGTACCTTGCTTGGCCTCACCAACTTGATTGCCGCCTTCGATGGTCTGCGCGACGTCGCTATCGAGAACACGACAGGCACCCTCGCCAACACGATGACCTTCCTCGCAATCATCGGCTCAATACTTCTCGTCCTCGGCGCAATCTCGATGCTCGGCACCGTGGTTCCCGCGCTCACGAGCGACGAATTGCTCCCCGATGACCCATGGGATGGTCACACGCTCGAATGGTCGGCTCCATCACCGCCGCCGTTGGGGAACTTCATCGAGCCGATCGGTCCAATCCGTTCGGCAGAACCGTTGCTCGACGAGTTTGAGGAGGTTGGCTGATGGCGTCTGATGTAGTGGTCGCTGCACCACCGGCACCCGAACTAATCCGAAACCGCACACTCATCGTCGGCACTGCATTTGCCGCCGTGTCGTCGATCATGGTCTTCGTTGGCCTGTTCGCGGTGTACGTCGCCATTCGACAAAACAACGAGTTCCTCGTCGAGAACGGTCTTGACGGCGGTCAGCTTTGGTTCCCTGAAGGAGCCGTGCAGATCGCTCCCGGAACCATGATGCTGTTCACCACGTGGATCTCGGTATTCACCATGGCCTGGGCCGTCCAAGCCATCCGCAACGACGATCGCCGCAACGCATATGTAGCGCTCGGCGCCACCATCTTGATGGGTGCAGCGGTCATCAACCAGATGGTCTTTGCCATTGGAGACTTCGGCCGAGCCGTCGACTCGTCGACGCCAGCTCTGCTTCTCTTCATCATCTACGGCACATACATCGTCTTCTTGTCGATCGCGATTATCTACGTCTTCTTGATGGGTGTGCGAGCCATCGCAGGCCAGTTCAACTCGCGTAACGCCGACGGCATCGAAGCGGCAGCAATTTATTGGTACGCAACGGTCATTGTGTACTTCCCCGTCTGGTACCTGATCACGATCACGAAGTGAGTACTGAATGATCCCTACTGGTTTTAAGCTCTATGCAGGCATTGCCTCTGCAGCACTCGTTGCCGCCGTCATCGGTGGTTGGACGAGCGGTGGAGGGGTCATTGGCCCCTTGAGCGCTGGCTACAAAGGCGGCATTGGCGACCATGTCTCCTATGTCGTGCTTGTCGGTGTCGCCATGGTCTCGCTGATCGTTGGCGGACTGCTCACGTATTTCCGTGACGCCGATGCTGAAGCTGTCGCAATGTCCTTGGGCACCGAATTCGCGCCGGTCGGTCAACGTCCGGTCGCTCCGTCGATCTGGCCGATCGTGGCTGGGCTTGGCGTTACGACGCTCGTCGTCGGAATGGCACTGAGTTCTTTTGTTACCGGTGTTGGTCTGGTCGTGCTTGCGATCGTTGCATTCGAATGGACGATGACGGCATGGTCCGATCGTGCCACCGGCGATCCAGCCACCAATGTTGCGCTGCGCAATCAGCTGATGGGGCCCTTCGAAGTACCGCTTCTTGGTCTGCTCGGCGGTGCAGTTCTCGTCGGAGCGATGTCCCGTGTGTTTCTCGCAACAGCCGGAGTCGGTGCCGTGGTGATCGGGGCGATTGTTTCGCTCGTCATCTTTGGCCTCGGAATTCTGTTTGCCACCCAGCCCAACCTTTCGAAGAACGTGATCGTCACACTCGTAGGTGTCGTTGTACTCGCCGTACTCGGCGGTGGCATCTGGGGGCTGACCCAAGACACCCATCACGAAGAAGAGGGCGGCGAAGAAGTCGTCGAGGAAGCCATGAGCGCAGAGGTTGCCGAATGACCGTGCAAGCCGAGGACACACAGACACGAGCGAGTTGGCTAACGCCGAATCGTCGCCGTGCGTTGCGCGCCGGCGCCGTACTTATTGGCCTCGTGGTTCTCACCGCGTGCGCCGGTGACACCGAACTCGATACCCGTACAGACCTGCAAGGACCAGAGGCTCAAGAGATCGAGAGCTTCATGAATTGGGTCCTCATCATTGCCTACATCGTGTTCGCTGGTGTTCTTGGCGTGACGGCGCTGGCATGGCAGAAGTTCCGAGTGAAGGGCGAGTACGAAGAAGACGATTGGCCCGAGCAGATCCACGGCAACAACACCCTCGAGATTGCGTGGACCATCGCTCCTGCTTTGGTCCTGGCCCTCATTGGTTTCGTGACCATTGGTGTGCACAACAGCATCAACAGTGAAGACACCAACCCGATCAGTGTCGTCGTTGGCGGCGAGTCGGTGACCTGGGAACCGCAGGTCGTGGTCGTTGGACAGCAATGGTGGTGGGAGTACCAGTACCACTTCGGCGACGTCGACGTCGACCAAGAACGTGTCGAGACCCTGCCGCAGGCCGACATCATCACCGCCACTCAGATGGTCGTTCCGATCGGCACCGAGATCGAACTCGAAATCACCAGCCGCGACGTCATCCACTCACACTGGATTCCTTCGCTCAACGGCAAGCGTGACGCCGTGCCAGGCCGCCAGAGCGCTCCATGGAAGATCGAAGCCGATACGCCTGGTGTCTACTTCGGACAGTGCACCGAATTCTGTGGCTTGTCTCACTCCCGGATGCGCATGCAGGTCGTTGCTCTCCCCGAGGCCGAATTCAATGCATGGATCACCGCACAAATGGAAGGCGTGCCGCTCGACGCTGACACCGCTGCCTACGTCGACCAGCTCGTCAACGGCGATACACCCGCTCCCGAAACTCCGTTGGAGCGCGGCGTCGCAACGTTCCGTGCCAAGTGCGCATCGTGTCACCTGATGGAGGGCGTCGCCGACGACCTCTGGTCCCAAGAGTCCGTGTCGAGCCAGCTCGTCTCGGGTGCGGCTCCAAACCTGACTCACTTCTCAAGTCGAACAACATTCGCTGGCGGAATCCGCAACATCTGGGATACCGACACCGGCGAATTCAACGAGGTTGACCTTCGCCAATGGCTGGTCGATCCCGATTCGGTCAAGGCAAACTTCACTGAACCAGACGAGCGCGGGCGTCTGCGAGGCATGCCGAATCTGAACCTGAGCACACAAGAGATCGACGATCTCATAGGTTTGCTCGAGATCACTGGTCCAAAGCCGTCACCTGAAGTTATTGGCTGGACCGACGTGGGTAACAACGAAGTCAACCATGCAGCAGCAGCAGGAGACGAATAGTGGCAATTGTTGAACGACCACTTGAGCTTGGCGCTGGCGAGGGAGCAAACCTCGCCGAGCGGCCGCTCGGGGACCTCACACGTCCAAAGGAGTCGGGAACGTGGCGCGACTGGTTGACGACGGTCGACCACAAGAAGATCGGAATTATGTATGGCGTCACCGCCATGTTCTTCTTCGTCATCGGAGGCGCTGAGGCGCTACTGATCCGTATTCAGCTGGCAACACCGAACGGCACGCTGCTTTCGCCCGAGGTGTACAACCAGGTCTTCACCATGCACGGCGTGACCATGATCTTCCTGGTCATCATGCCGCTCGCCGCAGCATTCGCGAACTACCTGCTGCCGCTACAGATCGGTGCACGAGACGTTGCCTTCCCGAGGCTCAACGCGTTGAGTTTCTGGATCTTCCTCTTCGGTGGCTTGTTCCTCAACTCGTCCTGGTTGCTCGGTGGTGGCGCCGACGGTGGTTGGTTTAACTACTCCCCGAACTCTTCGGTGACGTTCTCGCCAAGTCACGGCATCGACTTCTATGCACTCGGCCTGCAGATCACCGGTATTGCGTCGCTGGTATCGGCGATCAACCTGATCACGACCGTGCTGAACATGCGTCCCAAGGGAATGACCATGTTCCGCATGCCGGTCTTTACCTGGATGAACCTCGTCGTTCAGTTCCTGTTGCTCTTTGCTGTTCCGGTCATCTCGGTGGCGCTGTTCGAATTGACCTTCGATCGTCTCTTCGGGGCCAACTTCTTCAACACCGAAAAGGGTGCCGATCCGCTGCTGTGGCAGCACCTCTTCTGGATCTTTGGCCACCCGGAGGTATACATCTTGATCTTGCCGAGCTTCGGCATTATCTCCGAGGTCATCCCGACGTTTAGCCGCAAGCCAATCTTTGGCTACAGCTTCATGGTGTTCTCCGGTATCGCCATTGGCTTCATGGGCTGGGGCGTGTGGGCACACCACATGTTCGTGTCGGGCATTGGCCCAATCTCGGTTGCTGCCTTCTCGATCTCGACGATGTTCATCGCCGTGCCGACGGGTGTGAAGATCCTGAACTGGTTAGCAACGATTTGGGGAGGTCGACTGCGGTTCACAACAGCGATGTTGTTCGCGGTCGGCGTTGTCTCGATGTTCACCATTGGTGGCCTGTCCGGCGTGACCCACTCGATCGCTCCCGCCGACACCCAACAGACCGACACCTACTACATCGTGGCTCACTTCCACTACGTGATCTTCGGTGGAGCGCTTCTCGGTATCTTCTCGGGCTTCTATTTCTGGTGGCCAAAGATGTTTGGCTACATGCTGAACGAAAAGATCGGCAAGTGGAACTTCTGGCTCCAGATCGTGGGCTTCAACGTCACCTTCGGACCGATGCACATACTTGGTCTGCAGGGCATGAGCCGACGTATCGATACCTACGATGCCGACTTTGGCTTCAGCTTCTGGAACCTCATTGCCACGTTCGGTTCGTTCATCATCGCTGCTGGCATTGCGATCTTCTTCTACAACGTTTCGTACAGCCGTAAGCAGTGGAAGAAGGCCGGCATGCCGAACCCTGGACCCGATCCATGGGATGCGCGCAGCCTTGAGTGGATGACCGCATCACCGACCCCTGAGCACAACTTCGACGAAGAGATCACCGTTGGCAGCTTGGACGAGTTCTGGCATCGCAAGTACGGCTACGACGAGAACCACAACGTTGTTCGCATCGCGACCGCCGAAGAAGTTGCCCAGGACGGCTCGAACCACAACGTGCACCTTCCGTCGCCGTCGTACTTCCCGATCATCTTGGCCCTTGGCCTGCCCGTCATTGCCTACGGCCTGATCTACAGCCTG
>CAZMYN010000132.1:0-9234 GCA_964570495.1 uncultured Acidimicrobiales bacterium
CGCTGCAGCGTTGACTGTGCTTCGTCGTTCTTCATACCCTCGATCCCAATCGTGAATCCGGGGTTGACGAACAACGCTGGCTTTCCCGAAAGCGGATGCTCGATGACCATGGGGTGCACCGTGTCGACGAGTTGATTTCCGGCCTCGGTGTTGCCGATCCGCTCGTTGAAATCGGGCAACATGGCATACGCGCCGCCGTCGGCAAAGATGTGTTTGCCCGAGTGCAGCGCCGAGTGCGTGTCGACGATTTCACGAAGGTCGTCAGGCAGTCCTTCATAGGCCGCGTACATCGAGGCGAACAAGGTGTCACCGCCAGCGGGCGGTAGCTCGCGGGCCACCAAGATCGAACCCAGAGCGGGCTCGGCGTCATAGCTGTGGTCGGCATGCCAAGCACCGCCAATGTTCATCTCGTTGGTCGGCTCCTTGATCACCAACGCAATCTCGGGATGGTCGGGGTGTTTGGCGAAGAAACGGTTGATGTTGATCGTGGCCCACCGCTCGGCAAAGCCAATGTGGTCGGCTTCGGTCAACTCTTGGTCACGAAAGAAGATCACGCCGTGCTCGGCAAACGCCGCTTGGGCAATCGCAAAGTCCTCATCGGACATGGTTGCGATGTCGACGTCGCCGATCTCGGCTCCGGCGCCTGGGATTGCTGTCACCGTTGCCATGTGTCTCCTCGGGTCCCGACGGCAGTCGTGCTCTGTCTCCTGGCTACCATCACACGCGATGCAGCGCACGATCGACATACCGCAGTGGCTCTCTCTGAGCCTCACCGTTCGCGGTACCAAGAACCCGGTCATGGTCGGCCCCACCGAGACGCGCTGGAACACCCGCACCCCCGACGGCCCCGGCGCGCTCGAGATGACGCGAACCGGCGACACGACCATCGAGGCACAGGCTTGGGGGCCAGGCGCTGAATGGATGCTCGACCAGGCACCACGGCTTCTCGGAGCCAACGACGATGTCGACGGCTTCAATCCACCGCCCGGCCCACTGGCCGATCGCTGGCGCGCCCGCCCGTTCTTGCTTGGCAGGAGCGATCGGCTGTGGGATTCGCTCGTCGGCGGAGTCTTCGGCCAGAAAGTGCAGATTCAAAACGCCGTCAAGGCCCGTCGCTTGCTTGCGCGAAAGCACGGCGACCCAGCACCCGGGCCGTGGGGTGGATGGGTCTTGCCATCGCCCGAGCGAACCGCAGAACTTGGCTATGCCGACTTTCATCCCCTCGGAGTCGAACGCAAGCGCGCCGAGATCCTGCTGCGAGTCGCTCGCGAGATGAGCCGCATGAAGGGGCTCGAACAACGCGAACCCGACCACGTCGCGGCGCGCCTGCAACGGATCCGTGGGATTGGTCCGTGGACCGCGGCCATGGTGACCGCCACCGCTCTTGGTCACGCTGATGCGGTCCCGGTCGGCGACTACCACCTGCCCAATACCGTGGCATGGCACCTCGCAGGAGAGGAGCGCGGCGACGACGCCCGCATGCTCGAACTGCTCGAACCGTACGCAGGGCATCGCTGGCGGGTGCTCCGGTTGGCCAAGACAGCAGGGTCAGCCCCCAAGCGTGGCCCCCGGCTCTCGCTCACCGGCGACGGCCTCCACATGGAACGCGACTCGCAGCGCTAGACCGACACGCACTTGCGACGGTCCTTGGTGTTTCGGGTTGCGGCGGCTAGACAACAACCGTGAGTGAAGCCTTTAGCTCGGTACGAATCGACGGCGAGCTCGTCGACGCCGAAACCGCGTCGATCCCGGTTTCCGACGTCGGATTTATTCGGGGTTACGGCGTCTTCGAGGTCATGCGCGGCCTGTCGGGGCAGTGCTTTCGTTTGGAACCTCACCTCGCCCGACTCGAACGTAGCGCCGCGATGCTCGGCATTTCGCTGCCGTCTGCGAGCGACATGGCTTCATGGTGCGAGCATGCCGCTACCCACCACGACGACTGCGTCGTCCGGTTATTGGTGAGCGCTGGCGACGACCCCTACGAAGGAACGACCCGCGTTGTCGTGACCTCCGAACCCGCTCCCGCGCAAGTCGAAACGCTCACCTTGCATCCCTTGGCGGCGCCGTGGCACTCCGATGGATATGAGTGGGAGCTCTTACGAGGCAAGACGCTGTCGTACGCGAACAACCTCGGCTCGCGTCGCCAAGCCCGGCTTGCAGGGTTCGACGACGCGCTGCTGATCGGTCGATCGGGACGGATTCTCGAAGGCCCGACATTCTCTGTTGGATGGACGGTCGAGGAGGGTTCGGCGACGATCTATGAGACACCTGCCCTCTCACTTGGAATCCTCGACTCGATCACACGCCAACTGGCACTCGATGCCGCAGCCACTGCTGGTCTCGAATTCCGCGAGGTCGAAGTACAGCCCGAGCGCCTCGATGCTGCAACGGAGTTCTTCGCCATCTCGACGCTGCGCGATGCCGTCTCGGTGACCGCTGTCGGGGACAGGGAGTTCCCGGTCGGTCCTGCCGTCAAGTCGCTTCGTGAGGCAATGGCCGAGCTCACCCGACGCGAACTCGGTTTGCCCGAGCCGTCCTAGCGATAGCCTGACCCGCGTGGAACAACGCCCTGCGCCATCGCCGTCCAAGCTCGCCAACCAGTTCGACGACTGGGTTAAAGAGACCGAGCTTCCCGGGCGAACAATGTCGAACCTAAAGACCGGCTTCCTGCCCGAGATTCTGGCGGAGAACGAGTCCGACGCGACCGCGGCGATGCTCGAAGCCTGGAACGTTTGGGAAGCGGGCAAGACAGGCCCCGAGGTCGTTCTTGAGACACTGCGCGACCAGGGTCTTGGCGAACTCTTGGCCGAGCTGTCGGCTTGACCCATTCGGGCGACCGGCGCGGCGGTCCGCAGCACATCCCTCGACCCGTCGAGTGGCGCAGTACCGATGCCCCGCCCTTCAACTTGTCGGCCGAGCTCGACCTCGCTGCTATTTCCGAGCGCTTCGCAACCTATGAACCCGGCGAGATACTGCGCGGCCCTGCGGTCGATCGGCCAAAGAAGAACGGGCGCCGGTCGGCGGTACTCGTTGCGATCTACGACGGTGAGGCGGGTCCGACGACCATCCTCACCCGGCGCCCCCAGCACATGCGAAAGCATGCTGGCGAGATTGCCTTCCCCGGTGGAGCTGTCGACGATACCGACGAGTCGCTGTGGCACGCTGCGATACGCGAGGCACACGAGGAGGTAGCCCTCGACCCGGCTTTGTCGCGCCAGGTCGGCATGCTCGATCGCTTCGTGACCGGCGCGAGCTTCTCGCTCGTGCAACCGTTCGTCGCCGCGCTCGACGAACCACCCGAGCTCACCGCGTCGCCCGACGAGGTCGAGGTGATCCTCCACGTGCCGCTTCACGAGCTCGCCGATGCAGCGACCTATCGAGTCGAGGAATGGTTCTGGGATAACGAGTGGCGCGACATGCACTTTTTCGATCTCGTCGGCGACACCGTGTGGGGAGCCACCGCGCTCATGTTGCAGAACCTGTTAGACGTTGTGTCATGAGCTACGAGGCGCCGATGTCCAACGACGAATTTCGTCAGGCTGGGCACGATCTCATCGATTGGATTGCCGACTACTGGGAGAGCGTCGAGCAGTCACCTGTTCTGAGTCAGGTGCAACCGGGCGACATCCGGGCATCGCTTCCGCCAGCGCCACCGAGTTCGGGCGAACCGTGGGCCGAAATCATGTCCGATGTCGACGAGCTGATCATGCCGGGCATCACCCATTGGCAATCTCCGAACTTCTTTGCCTACTTCCCGGCCAATGCGTCGCCTCCTTCGGTGCTCGGCGAGTTGTTGTCGGCTGGCCTCGGCGTGCAGGGAATGTTGTGGGCCACGTCGCCTGCCTGCACCGAACTCGAAACCCACATGGCCGATTGGATGATCGACTTGTGCGGACTGCCCGAGCGCTTCCGGTCGACGGGGGCGGGCGGTGGAGTGATCCAAGACTCCGCATCGTCGGGGGCGCTCGTCGCGATCTTGGCTGCGCGTGAAAGAACCGCAGGCCAATACCGATGGGATGAACTTGTTGCCTACGCATCGGAGCACGCGCACTCATCGATGTTGAAGGGCGCCAAGATCGCCGGCCTCACCGAAGACCAAATCCGTTCGATCCCAAGCGATCCGGCCACACACGCCATGGACGCCGCAGCGCTTCGCAGCGCAATGGAAGACGACATCGTGGCTGGCCGTCGCCCGTTCTTTGTGCAAGCCACCGCGGGTACGACCTCGTCGAATGCGTTCGACCCTGTGGACGAGATCGCGAACGTCTGCAAAGAGTACGTTGCATGGCTCCATGTTGACGGAGCGTTCGCGGGCGCGGCGGCGGTGGCCCCAGAGTTTCGCTTCGTCAACGACGGACTCGACCGCGTCGACAGCTACACCTTCAACCCGCACAAATGGCTGCTCACGAACTTCGACTGTTCGATGTTCTACGTCGCCGACCGCCAACCCATGATCGCCGCGCTCAGCGTCGTGCCCGAATATCTCCGCAACGCCGCGTCCGATAGGGGCGACGTGCTCGACTACCGCGACTGGCAAGTATCTCTTGGCCGACGCTTCCGTGCGCTCAAATTGTGGTTCGTCATTCGCACGCACGGCGCTGAGGGGCTCGCGAATTTTGTTCGTTCCCACGTGGTGATGGCGAAGGACTTTGAAGCCAAGATCGTGGCGCACCCGCAGTACGAAATCGTTGCGCCGACGCCGCTGTCACTGGTCACGTTCCGCCACGTCGGCGGTGACGAAGACAACGAGCGGATCCGTGATGCCATCAACTCGGGGGGCGAGGCCTACCTCACCCACACTCGGCTGAATGATCAGACGGTTCTGCGTGTCGCAATCGGAGCGGTGCGCACCGAGCAACGTCACGTGGACGCCCTCTATAGCTTGCTGGCCGCCTTGGCCTAACGGGCCAACTCGGTTGCTAGCTGGCCGCAGGAGTTGGTGCGGCCTCTTCGGTGTTGACGGTTGTCGTCTCATCGGTGGACGACTTCTTGCGACGAGCCGAGGTGAAGAACGACTGAGCCGCGACCTTTGCCCCAGCGAGGCCTCCGGTCGCCATCGCGGCGATTGCGGCTGCGGTTCCTGCATCGATGTAAGCCAGCATGTTGTTCCCTTCAACGCGACAACGAATTCGAACGTTTCGCTACTGGAATATTCGGAGCAATGGCGGGGGAATCGGATGGGTAATCCGGGCCATTCGAATCAACCGCTTGCCTGGTCGTCGGGATGGACCACCTCATAGGCGTTGGGGTCCTCGGTATAGGTGAAGATCAAGCGTGGTTCGACGAATTCAGGTTCGGCGCCCGTCATACATGAGCGAAGCAAGGGAAGCGTGTTGATGAGCGACTGCGCTGCGAGACCTTCGTGGCGGCAGTCATCGGGTAGGCGTGTCATTCGAAAGATGCCGAGGCGCTCGCGAATGTTCTCGTCCAACCCGGCATCTTGACCGAAGCTGAACGCGGAGCCGTGGTCGGCTTGAAGGATCACCACCGCTGTCGGGTCCTCGGCAAGTAACTCGTCCATAGCGTTTGCCAGCTGCGAAGCCGCGCACAACGCTTGTTCGGCGTACTCGCCTCGAAACTCGGCCTCGTTCCCGATGCTGATCGTGGATCGGCTCGACGTCTGCTGACAGTTTCGATCAAATCGGAACGGCTGATGGGGAAGGACCATGTGTGAGAAGAAGTAGTAGGGGGCGTCCGATGTTTGCAGCGCACGCGCTTGGGAGATCAGCGACACGACGGACTCTGGTGTTTGAGCTTCTGTCAGGTCGGGCTCGACGAGTACCCGGACGGGAGTGTTACCCCAGATCGCTGCGTGGGTCTCGAGGTTGATCGACGCGCCACCGATACATCGATCGGCCACCGCGAGGTCGCACCAGGCTTCGTCCCATATGCCCGAGCCGGAGTGCCAGTACTCATATCCCGCGTCTGCAAAGAACGTCGTCGTCGCGTTGTGCCCGCGCATAGCCCGTTCCCCAAGGAAGCGCTGGTCGAGGTCAGGGTTCTCCGGAGTCACCGGAAAGTTTGTATTCAACGTCGAGGGGAGCGATAGCCGAGTCTCGGTGTAGTTCGACCGCGCATCTTGCTCCCAGCGAAAACCATGCTCTTCCAAACGCTCGATATCGGGCCCAAAGTCCACATCGAATTCCGCCAGCGCGCCCTCGATGTAGGCCGGGTTCGAGAAGCCATCGAGAACGAATATGTAGACGTTCGGGTTGCGGATGAACTCCTCATCATCCCCGAACGCGAGGGCGGTCCCTGGCGACGAAGCGTCACTTTCGTTGGACGCGAGCGGGATAGCCACGGCCAATCCCAAAGCTGCAGTAGTAGTGACGACTGCGGCCAATCGCAGCACCAGCTTTGAGTCGCTCGCAATCCAGATCATCACCGTGGAGCCGACAAGGCTGCCGACCACCCAAATCACGAACAGCGAGAAGGTGTCGCCGAGGCGGGGTAGGGGGAGCGAGAAGAAGCCGTATCCGAAGACTCCACAAAGGATCCCGGCCACATGGGGCGCGAGGAACTTGCCGAGTGCGAAGGCCGCGATCGCAGCGACGAGTGCGGCCAAGCCAGCAACCAGGTAAATCGGCGCAAGCGAGACAATCTCGTGGTGATTGCCGGCGATCACAATCGCTAGCGGCATTGCGGTAAGCGCCGCGCTGATCGCGATAGCGCTAAGTCGCGTTCCCGCAATCGATTCCCGATCTAGGAATCCGAAAATCTTGCGGCCAAGACTCCGGCTCTCGGGTTCGGTCATGGTCGCGAAATGTCGAGGCGCCCGAGATGGAGCATCGAACGGGTTCCGCTCGACAGAGTCTGTTTCTCGATCAGTCGGAAGTACGGGCTCGTCGACTCGAGGAACGCGTCGAGATCGTAGGTAAATGATTCCGGGTCGGTCTTTCGGTTGAGAAGATGCTGAACCTTCTCATCGTCTCGATGCACGAATTCCACGATGAAGTCCGCGTCGAGCTCGGACATCCAGACACCGAGCTGGGATACGGGCACATTGCCGGTGAACACCACGTGATGGAACACGGCGAGAGATAGCACCAGGTCTGGTCGGATGCGTTCAAAGAACCCGGTCCGTTCGCCCGAGCGCCAACCCATTGCGGGCGACGGGTTTGTGGCGTCTTGTACGAGGGGCAAGATGTTCTTGGCCGGGGAGTCGACATAGTGCTGGTCGACGACGAGCGGGTCGCCATCGGCGGCGATCACATGGTCGGCATGTTTCGCGGCGATCGCGGAGAAGTAGCCGTCGTTCGCTCCCATGTCGAGCACGACTGAAGGCGCGGTCTCGGCTACGACACGGTCGACGAACTCTCCCTTTTCGGAAAGCGCGGAGCCGGTGTAGTGAGTGCGGTTGGCGTAGTCGCTCCACGTCGAGACGCCGCCGGGTGCCTCGAGTTTCGAGAGACAACCGTGAAGTCCCTCGAGGATGTTCCGGTAGATCTCCGTCGTCATCGACGAGGTTGACTCGCTGACCTCATCGACGCTCATATCCGATCGATTCGCAGCCTGAAATGGCAACAGTACGTACTTGATGACGCCACGCTTTCGCTTGTGGGTCCGCAGCAGCGCGTGGGCATCGTTGAGAGAGACCTGACCAAAGCCGCCTCGCAACAGCGGTGCGAGGCGTGCACCGGTGTGGGCCGAAACCATAAGCGGGTAGAGGTAGTGCTCGCAGAACTGGGTGTACGCCCACCAGGGCTCGTCGTCGTTGCGACGCACGAAGGAACCGTGGTCGATGAAGATGGGTCGACCGTTCGTGAAGACAACGTTGAACGACGTGGCATCGGACATTGTCCAGCCGTCTTTCGCGCACAGCTGCAACATCTCGATTTGGAGTAGTGCAGCGTCGCGCAGCATCGACCACGTCCACTCCCACGGGTAGTTCCACAATGGGATCTCGCGGTGTGTGAGAACGAGGCGGCCGCCAGCGTCCATCGTCGTGCTCAAGGGGGCTTCGATGTCGCCGCGGGTGACGAGCTTTTTGAAGGTCGTCGAATCGAGAAAGTCTTGCGTCGTCGGAGCGACGCGGGGCTCAAAAATTCGGGTGACGTTGCCGTCGATGACGACGTGTGAATCGGGGTCGCGAAACGACGAAGCGGAGCGGTGGTAATCGTCGCTGTTGGCTAGGTGTAGGGGCGCGTGGGTGGACATCTACTCTAAATCGGCCGGTGTGCGCTGAATATGACGGGTTTGCTATCTCCGGTTTGGAAGCTGTGCGCGGAGAACGCGGATAGATTGATCGTTTCGTTCAATGGAGTAGAGCGTGGCTGAGATAGATATCGGCATGGGCAAGACCGGCCGCCGAGCATATGGGTTTGACGACATCACGATCGTGCCCTCACGGCGCACGCGAGACCCCGAAGACATCAACCTCACCTGGGAAATCGACGCATACCGCTTCGACGTTCCGTTCATGGCGTCGGCGATGGATTCGGTGGTGAGCCCCGCGACGGCAATCGAAATAGGCAAACAGGGCGGAGTCGGCACCATGAACCTCGAAGGTTTGTGGACGCGTTACGAGAACGCCGATGAGGTTTTGGCCGAGATTGCTTCGCTCGATGACGACGCCGCGACCCGCCGTATGCAGGAGCTCTACGAAGCTCCCATCAACCCCGACCTGATCGTGCAGAGAATCGCCGAAATCAACGCGGCCGACGTTGTCAGCTGCGTCGCGATCAGCCCACAGCGAGCTGCCGAGCACATCGACACGATTCTCAAAGCCGACCTGGGCCTGCTCGTTATCCAACAGCCGGTGGTCTCCGCTGAGCACGTGTCGAAGGGCGATGCCGAACCGCTCAACTTAAAGACCTTCATCCGTCGCCTCGAGGTGCCGGTCGTGGTTGGCGATTGCGCCAGTTACTCCGCGGCGCTTCACCTCATGCGCACAGGCGCTGCCGGAATTCTCGTTGGTGTTGGCACCGGGCGAGCGTCGACGTTGCGCCGGGTTCTTGGCATTGGTGGACCGCAGGCAACAGCACTCGCAGACGCACGCGCGGCGCGGATGCGTCACCTCGACGAGACCGGCGTGTACACCCACATCATCGCTGACGGATCGATGGCTACGGGCGGCGACATTGCCAAGGCAGTCGTGTGCGGCGCCGACGCTGTCATGTTGGGAGCGCCTCTCGCCGCAGCGACAGAAGCCCCCGGACGTGGCTGGCACTGGGGTGTGCAGAGCGTGCATCCCACCGTTCCCCAAGGCGGCCGGGTCAAGGTGCCACAACGAGG
>CAZMYN010000133.1:0-9224 GCA_964570495.1 uncultured Acidimicrobiales bacterium
TCGCACTGGCACGCCGATCACAGCGGCGCGATGCCGGCTGCTGTTTCAGCGATTGCCGCCGCACGCTCTGGCGCTGGGCTCGCTCCCCCGGTCGTCGATGTTCATCCCGATCGACCAGTCCAGCGCGGCATCCGCTTGCCCGATGGCGACGTGATCCTGTTGCCGCCAGAGCCCACATTCGACGAACTCACTGCTGCCGGTGCAGATCTTGCGCTCGTCGACTCGGCCCACGACATCGCCGACGGTTTCTTCCACGGCAGCGGGGAGATCCCTCGGGTCAATGACTTTGAGACCGGGCTCGTCGGCCACGTCACCCGACGCGCCGAAGCCTTCGAAGACGACCCGCTCATCCTCGACGAGCGCTACCTTGCAGCGAATGTGAAAGGGCGCGGTGTCACCGTCCTCTCGGCGTGCTCACATGCTGGCGTGATCAACGCCGCCACCTCGGCCGCCCAGCTGTCGGACTCAGGACTCGACCTCGTCCTGGGTGGGTATCACCTCGCGGGCAGGGCCATGGAGAAGCGAATCCCACAAACCGTCGACGCGTTGCGAGAGCTGAACCCGCGTCTCGTCGCTCCTGGCCATTGCACGGGATGGCGGGCGAAGGCAGCGTTGGCCAACGAGTTCTCGACCGATGACCGCTACGCGCCAAGCGTGGTCGGCACCACGTACCTGCTCAGCGCCTAGCGAGGTTGGCGACAGCTTTGGAGAACAGCGTTAGCTATCGGTCAGTGCCACGTATATCCAGGCGTGAATGATCGTTCCATCGGCGAGCGTTACCGGCACAATCTGGCGGACGAAGCCCTCGCCTTGAAAGTCGTCGACCGACCGGAAGTTCTTGTCTAGATGGTCCGACTCGAGCACCATGACCGCAACGTCGTTGCCGCTCTCGTCGGGCAGGAAGCCCTCGTATCCCTCCGCCGGGCCCCAGGTGACGTCGAACTCGAAACCGCGGACGACGCCGGGATTCCACTCCCCCTCGATACTGCGGACAACCCAGTGGTTCTTCTCTCCCGGAGCGAGTAATCCGTACACGGCCAACGCAGCTACATCTTCAGACACGATCAAAAGATAGCGGCGCCCACATGGCGTTGAGATCTCCGCACACACAGGCCCTTGCGAGGGGTATTGGTTAGGACGTTTGCGTTGACGAGTAGAAGTCGCGCTTGGGGTCATAGTCGACGCCCGCGGCTTCTCGTGCCCGTAGTTCGGCGCGGCCAACAACATGCCAGTGCACCTCATCGGGTCCGTCGGCAAGGCGGAGAGTTCGTTGCCCGGCGTACATGTCGGTCAGCGGAGTCCATTGGGAAACGCCCGTTGCACCGTGGACCTGGATTGCCTCATCGATGATCTCGCACACTCGAATCGGCACCATGGCCTTGACCGCGCTGATCCATACCCGGGCCTCGGCATTGCCCAGCTCGTCCATTGCCTTTGCGGCCGTCAGCACCATTCGGCGCATGGCCTCGATGTCGATGCGGGCCTTGGCCACCATTTCGACGTTCTTTCCAAGGTTGGCAATCGGCTTGCCAAACGCGCTGCGACTCAGGCCTCGCTGAATCGTGAGGTCGAGTGCTCGTTCGGCTGCGCCAATCGAACGCATGCAGTGATGGATTCGACCGGGGCCGAGACGCAGCTGGGAGATTTCGAAACCGCGACCTTCACCCAACAACATGTTCGACGCGGGCACACGAACGTCGTTGAAACGGATGTGCATGTGACCGTGCGGCGCATCGTCGTTGCCAAACACGTGCATCGGGCCGAGAATTTCGTACCCGTCAGCGTCGGTGGGAACAAGGATTTGCGACTGACGCTGATGAGCTGGTCCGTCGGGGCTGGTCTCGAGCATGACGATCATGATCTTGCAACGCGGGTCTCCGGCACCAGAGATGTAGTACTTCTCGCCCGTGACTACCCACTCTTCGCCGTCCTTGATCGCCCGGCATGAAATCTGCTTGGCATCAGATGACGCGACGTCGGGTTCGGTCATTGCGTAGGCGGAGCGAATCTCGCCAGCGAGCAACGGTTCGAGCCACTGCTTCTTTTGCTCGTCGGTCCCGACCCGCTCGAGAACTTCCATGTTTCCGGTATCTGGAGCGCTGCAGTTCATTGTTTCGGAGGCGATGGGGTTCTTACCCAGCTCGGTGGCGATGTAGGCGTAGTCGAGGTTGTTCAACCCTTGGCCGGTCTCGGCATCGGGAAGAAAGAAGTTCCACAAGCCACGCCCTCTGGCTTTGGCCTTGAGCTCATCGAGGAGCTCGAGCTGGCCTTCGCCGTAGCCCCAACGCTCGGCACGGTTCTCTCCCAGGCGAAAGAACTCGTGGGTGTGCGGTTCGACCTCTTCGGCAATGAAGGCCTTGACCGACTCGAACAGCGGCCGTGCTCGTTCCGACATTCGAAGGTCGTACATCTCTGGAGTGCTTGGCAAAGCTGTCACGGCTAGGAATCCTCTTCAATCGACGGCCAAGCCTATGTGAGTCGGCGCCGGGCCTCAGCATCCTGGGATAGAGCGCTTAGCCCACGTCGAGTTCCTCGACGACGAGATCGATGGGAACACCGAGTTCCTGGTTGTTTGCTGTCCCGGTGATGAGTGCGCCTTGCTGGAGTCCAACCACTTCGCCACCGTGGATGATCGGCCCTCCCGAAGAGCCACCTTGCAGCGTCTCCCCCGCAAGGTTCAGCCAACCCTCGTCGTAGTCGTCCAGACACACCGTGTCGTCGGGAAAGCACGATTGGAAGCTCTGGAAATTCGTCAGCGCGACACTGACTCGGTCGGTGAAGGCGTCGCCGGGGTATCCAACGATTGCGATCTGGTCGCCCGCCAACAGTGCGCCGCTCTCGCCGATCGGAAGCGGGTCTGGCAAGTCGTTAAGCGTTGCGTCGCCGAGTGCTTCAATGACCCGTAGTAGCGCAGCATCGTGGCTGGGGTGCGCTGCCACTTGTTCTGCGAGGAAGAGAAGGTCGACCGGGCCGCCATCGACGCTCGGGAAGGCGATGATCACCACGTTGGAATTGAACCTGCCCGCAAAGGCGGGGTCGCCGGTGCGTTCAAAGAACACGCCCGGAAGCGCGACGTGAATGTTCGTGAGGACGAGCCCATCGTCGGAGACGAGCACACCCGATCCGTAGCTCGCAGAGTTGCCGTTCTCGTCGGGGACAGAGATCAGTCCGGTGGCGAGACGGGCTGCGCTGAGTTCGGCTGGGCTGTTGCCGCCTCCGCCCGCCGCGTCGGCTTCTGCAATGGCCGCTGCTGCTTGGGCTTGCGCTTCGGCTATCTGCTCCTCGCTCTCCTCGTTGCGGACCTGCTGCTCTTCGAGCTGCTGTTGCAGCTGTGCGATCTGTGCATCGCTTTCGGTGCTGTCGGGCCACAACAGCGCGACCACGACTCCGCCGGCCACCACGGCAAGCAGCGCCAAGCTCGCGAGAAGCAGTGGGCCACGTTCCTTCTTTGGTTTGTACTCGCCCTTCGTGACGACTCGCAGCTGCGCGCCAGCGTTCGGGTCGCCGAGACTCGCACTGAACGCGCCCGCGACCTCTTGTTTGCCCGTAATCCGATCTCCATCGATGAAGGTGCCCCGGGTCGAGGCGAGGTCTTCGATCGTCCATGACGAACCGTCGTGTTCAAAGGCACAGTGTTTGCCGCTGACGAGACGGTCGATCGTGGTGACATCGCAGTCGGCGTCGCGTCCAACGACAACTCGTTGTCCACGCTCAAAGGTGTAGTGCGTGTCGTCGAGGTCGAGCTGTAGTGCTTCGTCGCTCAACATGACGGTTTGCTGTCCAGGTGGGATCAGGTTTTGATCGATGGCCGGGGCGATTGACGCCGCGGGAGCGGGAGGCGGCGTCGGGAGGCTGATCGTTATTGTCGGGTTGCCTGGTTGGCCGAGTCGGATGGTCATCCCGTCTCGTAGTTCGATGTTCGTGAACGGTTGGCCGTCGACGAAGCAGCCAGCGGACGAGCGATCGGTGGCTACCCAGGCGCCGTCTACGAAGGCGAGATCGAGGTGGTGCCGCGACGTCTTGGCCGAGGGATCTTCGACGACGACGTCCGCCTCTGGGGAACGTCCGAGGCTGTAGCCCCGACCGGGCGCGAGCTCGTGACGTTGCCCACCTACCACTATCGCAAGATTCATTGTCCCGGCCTTTCGTTCAAAACCTAGTGTGCATGAAACTTGGCGGTTTCTCCGCAGCGAAGCCGTGACCGGTCCAGGCCGATTCTGTGGCCTCTCTAACTAGGGGACGTTCGCAGGTTCGCAAAGAACGACTTTAGAGTCTGTTCACACTCGTCGCCGAGCACGTTGTGCTGCACCTCAAAGGTGTGCATCAGCCGGGGGTCGACACCGAAGTTATACACCGAGCCAACCGCTCCTGCCTTGAGATCGGCCGCGCCGAATACGACCTTGTGAATTCGAGCATGGAGCGCCGCTCCAGCGCACATGGTGCAGGGTTCAAGCGTGCTGATGAGCGTTGCGTTGTCGAGTCGCCATGTTCCGAGCCGCTCGCAGGCGTCGCGCATGGCGAGCACCTCCGCGTGGGCGGTTGGGTCGGCGGTTAGTTCTCGCTCGTTGTGACGCGACGCAATGACCTCGCCCTCGATGACAACAAGAGCCCCGACGGGCACGTCGCCATGGGGAATCGCCAGTTCCGCTTCGACAAGCGCCAGGCGCATGAGGTCGTCGTACTCCATCGCGAAACGCTAGCTCGGCAATGTCTCGCTCCACTCTTGGAGAGCGAGGAGGAGCTCGTTTGCGCTCCGATAGCGGTCGTCGGGGTCGCGAGCGACGCAGCGCATGCAGATCTCTTCGAGTGCTTCGGGGATCTCGCGGCTGCTCGTTCGGTCGCTGGGTAGATCGATTTCGTCTTCGAGCACGGAGGAGAGCATCTTGTGCAACGAACCGGAGCGAATCATTGACTCCCCGGTCAGTACTTCATAGAGCACGGCCCCAAGGCTGTAAATGTCGGTTCGGTGGTCGAGATCTGAAGACTCTTCGACCTGCTCGGGCGACATGTAGCTCACCGTTCCCTGGAGCTTGCTCTGGCCTGTGAGGGACAATTCGCTGGCCTCGGCAGGTTCGAGGCCTAAGCCGACGTCGTCGACCATGTCCCAAACCTTTGCCAGTCCCCAATCGAGCAACAGGACCTCTCCGAAGGGGCCGAGAAGGATGTTTGCGGGCTTCACGTCGCGATGCACTACGCCGTGGTTATGTGCGTAGTCGAGTGCGTGACAGACCTGGATCAGTACGTCGACTCGCCGTCGCAGAGGCTCCGAGGACCAGTGAACGACTTCTGCTTCTCCGTTGAGAACCTCGCGAAGCGTCGAACCCTCGACCAGTTTCATCGTGAAGTAGTACTGGCCAGAGCTGCCTCGGCCCAGCTCATAGATCGGGATGGTGTTCGGGTGCTGCAACATTGCCGTGACTCGAGCCTCCCGGAGAAAGCGCTGCTGCTCGTGCGGGTCGTCGGCGAGCTCGGGTCGCAGGCTCTTATGAGCCACCACCCGACTGAGGTGAAAGTCCTTGCATGACTGAATCAGACACTTGCCGCCCTTGGCGATGGTCGTGAAGTAGCCGTAGCGCATTCCCTTGTTGACGACGTGACTTGGCAGGACAAGGTCCGTGTCCTTCAAATACACGATCGGGTAGTTGTCCTGGGGTTTAGGGAACGGCTGCTCCATGCCCGTAGCTTAAACCACAGCCCTGCACAGGCGCCCGAGAGATCGTGTGTGGGACCTGCCGGGGAACTCGCTACTTGGCTGCCTAGAACGTGAACCGACCTGGACGTACGAGCGTTCTTTTCACAGGAACTGCGGGGCCATCAGCTTCATGCTGATGGCCCCGCTTTCGCGATTTCAATCCTGCTCAATCCTCGTCGTCGGCTTCCCACCAGTGATGTAGCTCGTGCGCGTGGGTTGCGGTCACTTTGGCCATCACGATTGCTGCTGTTACTCCTGCTGCTAGCTGGGCAAGTAGATACAGCGGCAACTGTCTCCATGGCACTTGTTCGCCAAAGAACTCCTGAATGATCATTGGGCCGATCATTCGAGCTGGGTTGAGCGGGGCTCCGGTCGTTGGGGCGACGGGAAGGATCACCGCAAAGACCACGAGGCCGATTGCGAGTCCAGCAAACCCGTCTGCAGCCTTGCGGTGAATGACTCCGAAGACCGTCGCAACGAGAATGAACGTGCCGATAAATTCGGCGGTGAATGCCTGCCATATCGGGGTGGCATCGGCATAGGACACCACACCGAGCCCGGCCTCGCTCGCTTGGGTTCCGAGCACGCCAATAATTGCGATTGCCCCCACGGTTGCTCCGGCGAGTTGGGCAATCACGTAGCCCGGAACATCCTTCCAGGCGAACTTGCCCGATACCGCGAGCGCTACGGTGACGGCCGGGTTGATGTGATTGCCCGACACATACCCGAACGCATACACGGTCACGGCCACGATCGTTCCGAACGCTAAGGCAACAATGCCGAGCTCGACGAACGTGATGGGTTCGCCGACACCACGTCCCGACACGATCGCAGCTGCGGGCACCGAGCCCGCACCAATAGCGACCAGGAACGCTGTTCCTAGGAACTCAGCAGCGAGCTTCTGCCAACGCAGAAACCCCGTCATTGTCCGGCTTGCTCGACAATGACGATCCAGTTGCCGCACGTGTCGTCGAAGATCGCCATCTTCGCTGTGCCCATGTCCATTGGCGGGGCTTTGAACTCGACACCTGCACCGATGAGACGTTCGTACTCGGCGTCGATGTCGTCGACGGAGAATTGTGCCGCCGGGATGCCGTCGGCTCGCAGCGCATCTCGGTAGGGCCGCGCTGCGGGGTGACCGGTTGGTTCTAACAGCAGCTCGGTGCCGTCGAGGTCGTGTGGCGAGACGACGGTGAGCCAGGCGTGTTCACCCATGTCGATGTTGTGGCGGACAACGAAGCCCAAGGTGTTGGTGTAGAAGTCGAGAGCGTGCTGCTGGTCGTCGACCATCACGCCGGTGAGAGTGAAACGCATGCCGGGCACACTACTCCCCCGACGACGCCTCTCGCCTTGAGGTTCGAAACCGCAGTCGTTCGGCTAGAGATCGTCGACTGCGACGCGGATGAGCGACGCAATCTCGTCGATCGAGAGTTTGCCAGAGGCCACGGAGTAGACGAGGTCGTAGACGACATCGTTGCTGAGCTTCGATGGCGTCTCGCCGTTGAGTTCGAGGAAGACAGCAGTTGCGAGCCATCCGAGACGCTTGTTGCCATCGATGAGCGCGTGGTTCTTCAAAATGGACTGCAGCAGAGCAGCCGACTTCGTCCAGATGTCGGGGTACGCGTCTTCACCGAACGCAGTGGTCTGCGGTCGAGCTGCGGCAGAACCGAGAAGGCCGATGTCGCGTATTGGGGCAGGCTCGCCGAGAAGCAAGATCGTCAGCTCGATGAGGTCGTCGAGGTCGAGGTACTCGATCGGCAGGGTCATGGAATCGAAAGGGTCACTCGCCGAGTCGACGCAGCGCGTCTGCGTGTGACCGCATGACCTTCTCCGCGGCAAGGGCGACCCGCTCGCGATGATCGGCGCCCGCAACAAACTCGCGCACTGCTCGACGGGCTGCTTCTTGCATCGAAATACCCTCCGCCTCAGCTCGCGCTTGAAGGGCAGCTTGCTCGTCATCGGTCAACCGCAGCGTCATAGCCATGAAGTAATGGTATCACTTTGATACCGATAATCTTCGGATGAAGTCCCCTCGCCTGAAGACCTAGCGCCGAGCTTGCGAAGTCTTACGAAAGAACCTCGTCGAGCTGTAGGACCTCGCCGCCTTCGACCGACGCCAGCTCGAGGACGTACAACCTGGCATCGGGTGTTACCAGCACGGCGCGGGTTCCATCGTGAGACCACGCCGCAGTGGCGATAGGTTCGTCGATAGAAACGTCGGACACGATGCGCTCCTGGAGAATGTCGACGATCCGCACGTTCCCCCAAGGTCGACTCCAGCGCGGTAGCCACGAGGAGCGGCTATTCAACGACACGGCGAGCACACCTTGTTCGCTCGGATGCATCGCCATGGTTGCAGGCGAAACGTCCCTCTCGGCGAGGGGGTCACCCTCTCGGCCTTGCGCATAGGGAAACTCACCGGCACCGAGGTCGAAACGAGAGCGGGACTCCTCACCAAACTCAGTTGCACCGAGAACGAAAGACAACCCAACGCCGTAGTCCAAGAAGGTCCCGGCCTCGTTCGCACGCTGGATACCTCCGTTCGTTAGATCGACCGCTCTCGGACCACAGGCGACGTGGGAGCCATCGACCGAGAACGCCATTCCCGAGTCCCGACAGCCAATCCAGAAGAGTTGCTCGTCCGAGAGATCATCACCGTCGGAGCGTTCGTCCCACTCAGCCACGAGGCCTCCCAGCTCACCGGTGGCGGCGTCGAAGTACGCAATTGCTCCCTCAGACAGCTCTCCATCGAGACTCACCGCCGCGGCGATGGTCGACCCGTCGGGGGACCATGCTGGGCCCCGTACGAAGTTCCCGTCGGTGGCGCTAACCAGTGTTTCGGAGATCGTTCCGCTGTCGAGGTCGATGACGTAGAGCCCGGTCGACAAGGCCTCGACGTCGGCCAGAACCAGGGCGGCCTGTCCGCCATCTGGCGATAGTGCCACGGTCCTGGTGGGAAACGGTCTACCCGATGACGGCACCGTGGTTGCCCCGCCAGAACGAACATCGAAGGTTGTCGTGCACAGGTCGCTCGAATCCAGAGAGTCGCACAAGGAGGTGACCGTCGGGATGGCCCAAAGCCCGCCAAGCACCAGCAGGCTGCCGACGGCCAGAACCGCCATGCGGAGTTTGCTTGTGGGTGATCCGTTCGAAGTCATGGTGGCGACCTTACGCGGGGCGGCACCGAGGGGCTATGGGGTGCGCTCCCTTGCCCCGACGTAGACATGGCAGCGCCAACGCCAGCGTCCGGTGACCGATTTCGAGCGACCTACGGGTTAAGGAAGGTAGCCACTCCGGCCTCGGCGGCTGTCGCCGACGAGAACCATGGCGGCCTCATAGGTCACGCGGCAAGTGTTTCCGAGCGGTTCGAAGGTGAGCGTGTCCTCGGCTCGAAAGTCTGGGTGGGTGCCAACCATGGTGAAGGCTGGGGCCATCTTGTGGGTGATGAGAATGTCTAGGCTCTTGCCATGAGCGGACACAACCACGACGATCGGCAACCAATTACGCCCGAGACGGTGGACTGGGACGAGAT
>CAZMYN010000134.1:0-9207 GCA_964570495.1 uncultured Acidimicrobiales bacterium
CCGCTGGCGTCGAGGTCACGACCGAACAGTTCGGTATTGGATGGGCAGGCCCAACGATCGTCGCCGGTGGCACCGCCGAGCAACAACAACGATGGCTTCCGGGAATCCTCGATGGCAGCGAGGCCTGGTGCCAGCTCTTCAGCGAACCCGATTCAGGCAGTGACCTGGCATCGCTTCGCACCGTCGCCATCCGAGACGGCGACCACTATGTGATCAACGGCCAGAAGATCTGGTCGACCTATGCCAACAAAGCCCAATGGGCAATCCTGCTGGCTCGCACCGACAAGGACGCGCCAAAGCACCGGGGCATCTCCTATTTCATTCTCGATATGGCGACTCCGGGCGTCAAGGTTCGCAAGATCATCGAGATGACCGGTGGCAACCACTTCAACGAGACCTTTCTCGACGAGGTCCGTATACCGGTCGAGAACCGCATTGGCGAACAAGGCGATGGTTGGCGACTTGCGACGGTAACCCTCGGCAACGAGCGCGTCTCTCTTAGCGAAGGTGGCGTGTTGTGGGGCAAGGGGCCGACCTTCGGCGAGTGCATTGAGGAGATGAAGCGTCGAGGAGCGGGCGACGACCCAATCACTCGCGATCGGGCGACGAAGGTCTACATCGAAGGGTTCATCAACGAGCTGCTGACCCAGAAGATCATCGACGCGATCGTGAACGGCGACGACCCATCGCCGTACGCCTCGATTCGCAAGGCCAAGGTCGATGTCAACAACCAGGACATGCTCGAACTACTCGTCGATCTTTCCGGGCCTGAGGGCATGCTTGGCTTGCAGAGCGAAGAGTCCGAGCACACCGACCCGTGGCACTGGGCGTTCCTCTTTAGCCGCGCGCTGACCATCGGCGGCGGAACCGCCGAAATTCAGCGCAACATTCTTGGCGAACGGCTCCTTGGCTTGCCGCGTGAACCACGGCCAACAAACGGAAAGAACCCATGAGCACGGACAACTTCGACTACATCACCTTCGAACGCCTCGATGGCCACGTCCTCAAAGTCACGATCGATCGGCCCGAAAGTGACTTCAACGCCGTCAACGACCAACTCCACCGCGAACTCACCCAGTTAATGGCTGTGCTCAAGGAAGAACGCGAGGCCCGTTGCATCGTGCTGACCGGCGCGGGCAGAGCGTTCTCGGCCGGTGGTGACTACGACTGGTTCCCAACTCTGCAAGAGCCCGGCCGGCTCGAGCCGCTTCGCCAGGAAGCCAAAAACCTCATCTGGGACATGCTCGATATTCAGATTCCGATCGTTGCTGCGATCAACGGGCACGCCATGGGCCTTGGAGCCTCGATCGGGCTTCTGTGCGACATCATCTTCGTGGCCGAGTCGGCCAAGATCGGCGACCCTCACGTGAGCGTCGGGATCGTCGCTGGCGACGGTGGCACCATCATCTGGCCATTGGCGATCGGCCCGGCGCTAGCAAAGCACTATCTCTTCACCGGTGACCCCATCGATGCCCAGGAAGCTCATCGCATCGGTCTCATCAACTACGTGACGCCAAACGAGGAGTGCGTCGACCAAGCCGTTGCGTACGCGACCCGCCTCGCAGCCAAAGCACCGTTGGCGGTTCAGTTCACCAAGGTGGCTGTCAACAAGCTGCTCAAAGACGCCGCCAATTCTGCTTTCGACGTCGCGACCTCTCTCGAAATGCTCACGTTCAACAGCGCCGACCACGCCGAGGCGCTAGCCGCCATTGCCGAAAAGCGCGATCCAATCTTCGAGGGTCGATAGGTCCGTCCTCGCACAACATGACAAGGCGCACACCAATGCAGCTACACGATGCAATGAGCACCCTGCGTGCCGTTCGCAAACTTCGCCCCGACCCGATTCCCGACGATGTACTCGAACGTGTTCTTCAGGCAGCGTGCTGGGCGCCGACGGGTGGCAACACCCAACCGTGGAAGGTCGTGGTCGTCGCCGAGCCGACGCTGAAGGCCGGCCTGAAGGACATCTACTACCCGCTGTGGCATCGCTACCGCGACGGAATGCTCAAGCGGCTCGAGGGTCAACCCGAAGCTGCGATCGAGGCAGGACGCCGAGTGGTGAAAGCGGGGGACCACCTCGCCGACAACCTGCACGACGCACCGGCGATTCTCATGTTTTGCGCCAACCCCAAAGCCATGGCGATCACCGACGCCAAGCTCGACCGCATCTCGATGGTGGGCGGCGGTTCGGTCTACCCGGCTGTGCAGAACGCAATGCTGGCCTGTGTCGAAGAAGGCCTTGGTTGCACGTTGACGACGCTGCACTGCTTTAGCGAAGGCGACGTCAAAGAGCTCCTCGACATTCCCGACGACTGGGCGACCGTGGCAATGGTGCCGATTGGCTACCCGGTCGGCCGCGGCCATGGACCAATCACTCGCAAGGGGCCAGACGTCATGGCAGCGAGCAACACGTTCGACTCGCCGTGGCCGTCCTGAGCTAGCCCGCTATGCAACAGACGTAGAGCGCGTTAGCAACGGCAACTAGCCCAGACTGTGCGTGTTGGATTCTTCGAAGATGGCTTCCCAAGCACCGTCTTCGAGCCCGTCCACCACGACAAACGAAGCATCGCCCGCGCCTTCGCGCAGCGCCTTGACCATGCCGTATTCCTCGCTGTGGTAGAAGTCCTTCGCCACCTCAGCGCTCGGAAACTCAAGGACGACCATCCGATTGGTTTCCTCGGGGCCCTCGAGCGTGGTGACCTCGCCGCCGCGCGCGAGATAGCGGCCCCCGGCTTTGCCGACGAGTCGAGGGGAGTGCTTCAAGTACTCGCCGAACTTCTCGGGATCGGTGATCGTGACACGGACAATGAGGTAAGCAGCCATCGTCGGACCTTACCTGCTATGCGGTAGCAGCTCAGGCGGTGGGTGCCATTCCCTTGCGCTCCTGAGCGCCCCAGGAATGATCGCCGCGAATGAACGCCCACAAGCCCCAGGCGCGCCAGATCAGAGTTGCTTGGTGCATGAAGAGCGACTCATAGAAGACGAATCCGATGAGGCGTAGGCGACTGCGCAGCCCGCGGTGAACCCGGAAGACGGCGTCGCTGAGCGTCAAGATGCCGAGCGTTCGGAGCAACCCGAGGCAGTAGATCGCGACGATGAGTTGCAGCTGGTCGAAACCAATCGCGCCAGTGGCCAGACCAATCGCGGTCAAGATGATGCCGATGAACTCGATGACCGGACCGATCGTTTCGACGAAGAGGAAGTACGGCATAGCGAGCGAACCAGCTGTCCCGTAGCGCTTCCTGAAGAGCATTTTGCGATGGCGATAGAGCACGTCGAGTAGGCCGCGGAACCAACGGTTGCGTTGACGAGCCAAGGTCTTGAACGACGCTGGCGCCTCGGTCCACGCCACGGGGTTCGGAGCGAACACGACTCGGGCGAATCTGTCCTGTTCGTAGGCGTGACGTCGGAGACGAACGACGAGCTCCATGTCTTCGCCGATCGAGTTGCGGTTGTAGCCGCCGACGTCGATCATCGCGTCTCGATCGAACAGGCCGAACGCTCCGCTGATGACGATCGCGCCACCGAGCGGGTTCCATCCGAGGCGACCGACGAGGAACGCACGGATGTACTCGACGGTCTGCGAGCCGAGCATCCAGGTGGTTGGAGCCGAGTCCAACCCGGTTTCGTCTTCAGGGACACGTTTGTCCACGAGTCGAATTGTGCCTCCGACAGCAACGGTGTCGGGATGGGTGAGGAACGGAGCGACCAGCTCTTGCAGTGCGTTCGCCCCGATGATCGTGTCGGCATCGATCGCGCACACGAGGTCTCCTGACGCGACGTTCAACCCGACGTTGAGGGCGTCGGCTTTTCCGCCGTTGTCCTTGTCGACCACCAACAGGTTCGGGCTCTGCTTGGAGCGTTTGATCGAGCGGACATGGGACGTATCGAGGCGCTTTTGGTAGATCGGCAAAATGTCGGAGAGCTCGAAAGCCTCTTGGAGACGATCGAGCGTGGCGTCCTTCGATCCGTCGTTGATGACAATCACTTCGACATCGGGGTAGCGCAAGGCCAACGTTCGGGTGACCGAGTCGACAATCCACACTTCCTCGTTGTACGAGGGCATGAGCACCGTGATCTTCGGTGCGAGCGGAGAGGCGAGAACTCGCCGCCAAAGCTGGTGGCTTTGACGGGCTCGGTTCCGGTAGATCTCATAGATTGCTGAGCCGTAGAGCAGGGTCTCGAGCAGCAGGGACCCGACCACCGCGACAGCGATGATGTAGGGCGCATAGGAAAGGATCGTGTTGATCATCGCTGCGCCCAACCAACCAGCGAATCGACCTGTGTGTTGCTGCGTTCGAGGTGCAACTCCTCCATGCGTCCAGTGAGCTCGAGGAAGTTGCGGGCCATGTCGGCGGCGTACGGGTCAGGGCTATCGAGGGCGGCACGTAGGTAGAGGTCACCGAGTGCGCCAGCGTCCGCGAGCGCTCGACCGGCGGCCCTGCGTACCTTCCATGCGCGATCGGTGAGCGCCTCAGCCACACGGGGCAAGAGCCAGTCCGCATCGATTCGAGTGCTCGACTCGATCGCTGTTGCACGAACAGCGGGATCCGGGTCGTCAAAGAACGCACGGAAGAATCCGAGTTCTTCAGGAAGCGAACCGACCGGGGTTGCTCGGGCAACGAGGCGCCGGATCAGCGGGTCGTTTGATTCTGCGAACTGGCTAATGCGGCCGAGCAAGCGGGGATCGTCAAGGTTCGCGGCGACCTCGAGTCCGTACACGGCGGAGTCTTCGCTCGCGTTTGCGAGCCACCCGCTGAGCGGCTCGGTAATCCTGCCGTCGCCGCGCAACAACGCTTGTTGGGCAGTGAAGCGGACGGACTGGTTCGGGTGAGTCAGCATTTCGAGCAGGTCTGGCGCGAAGCGGGCGATCTGATCGGTTCCGAACGATTCGATCGTCGCGGCCCGAACAGAGATGCTCGAGTCCGAAAGGAGGTGCTCGACAACTTCATAGGCATCGTCGGGAAGGACGTGTGCAAGTCGAGCAGCCCGGACGCGTCGAAACCAGAAGCGGCTTCGACTGAGGCGTTCGATGCGCCGTCGAGCGCTCGTAGCGCCGACGATGCTGACGATGCGGCGCGATAGGTGATCGTCGAAATGAAGCGGCACGGTGAGCGCCAAACTCCACATCACCTTCGGCGGGACGCCCTTCAAGTTCCGAAGCACAGCGCCGGCTGAGTCGTGGTCGAGGAAGGCCGATTCGGTCAACGCTTCGAGGGCGACTGCTTGTTGGCCCTGGCGTCGGGTTTGGTACCAGTCGACGGCGCTGCCGACGACAAGGTAGAGAGCGATTGCGATAACGCTCGCCCAAATGGCGACGGTCATGATCATTCCGACAGCGCCTGTTCGATTCGGTTGCGAAGCACCACGCTCGAGAACGGTTTGCTGATCATGTCGACGGCACCGAGTTCGAAGGCCTCGCGGAGCTGGCCGTCGTTCACGAGCGAGCAGGTGACGATCATCTTCGACTGCTTGAGCACGCCCGCACGTGCCAACGATCGAAGGATCATCATTCCGTCGGCACCCATTGCATCGAGTTCGAGCAGGATCAGTCGAGGTGCGGCAAGCGCCTTAGGACCAGTAAGCGTGCTGAGCGCTGCCGAACCAGTGCCCACGATCGAGGTGCTGTAGCCCTCACGAAGCAAGAGCTGTTCGAGCAGTCGCGCAAGTGTTGGTTCGGACTCGACCACGAAGATGTCGAGCCGGTCTTCGATCCCGGGAAACCAGTCGGACCGGGTAACGACGGGACCAGTGGACTCGCGTGAGCGCATCGCGGCGGCCGCGGCGGTCTCGACGAGTTCCTTCACACCCAGGCCGTCGTCAGGAAACTGTGCAATTCCCGCAGTGCCCGGCACAAACGGTAGATCGAGGGATTTGATTGCACGCTCGATTCGCTCGACCGCCTTTTCCATCGACGCTCCACGCAGGACAACAGCGACGGTTCGTTCGTCGATTTCGGCGATCGTGTCGTCTCGTCTGAACTCTTCGGACAGCTCATGTTGGGCTCGGAGCAGTTCAGCCTGATCGAGACCGGCGGGAAGATACAGCGTCGCGAGCGATGCGTTGGCTCGTCCGCGTTGGACTTCGTTGATGCTGCGCTCGAGCAGAACCCACGCGCGGTGTCCCGCTGGCAAAGGCCGTGTTTCGTCAGCGATCACACCACTGGCTTGGTCCTGGGCAGTGGCCAGCGCTCGGAGCTGCTCGGCCCATGGTGCAGCACTTGTAGCCGAGACCGTGAGATCGGCCCCCGCCCGTAGGCACTGCTCCTGCTCGACGTCAGAGTCACAGGCGACGGCAATGATTGCTGCTCGCGTCGCCGGGCTGCTGCGAATCAGTCGCACAAGTTCGACGCGTTGTTCGGCCTCTTCGCCAATGACGGCAATGCGCGAGCCAGTGGCGATTGCGTGGATCAGCGATCGAGTGCTCTCCGCGATCAAGCCTTGAAATCCGACACTGACCAATTGCGGGTACAGATCGTTCGCGCCGTACAGGACGGCTTGGCCCCAGGCCCGCTGCGGAGGGCGCAGCGACATCATGATCTGGTTCGCGAGTTCGCCGGGGGGAGCGTCATAGCGCAACAACAGCTCGACCGATGGAGCGACCCGAAGGAGCTCGCCCATTGCGGTGTCGGCCTTGTGGACCAGAGCTCGGACAACGTTTGGCGAACGTTGACCGACCGTGGACAGCAGCTGTAGCGCATCGGTTGGATGCGGCGACATGACGATGAGCGCATCGGCATCGTCGGGTGCGGAGAAGAATGTGGGCGAGGAGGAGACTCCAAATCCGTTCTGTTGGAGGTGCCACGCAACAGCGTCGATCTGGGCATTGGCCCCCGACACGAAGTGGACTTGCTTCTCGCCAGCCTCGACGTCGGCCCATTCTCGTTCGGCAACTCCAACGACGGTTCGCACTCGATGGACGGTCTCGGCGATGCCCGCAGCGCTATGGATGTCAGGAATGGTCTCGAAGGCCGTGGCGAGATCGCGCGCGAGGCGACCAGCTACGACGAGGTCGAGCGCGAAAAGCCAGTCCGAAAGCAGCGACGCTTCAGCCCGACAGCTTGCCGCGCCGGATTGATTCAGCGAACCGCCAAGGAGCGCGGCGATACCGTCTTCGAGCACAGCCAGACGCTGCTCGATTCGTTCACTTATTCGACGCCAAACGACGTTTGATTTGACCGGTTGGCCCCCGCTGGCCGATCGGTCCGATTCGACGGACTTCACTTCTAGTACAACGGAGAATCGCCAGATTTGTAGAGGGTCGAACGGCCTGAATTGTTTGGCCAACTTTGGCAACAAAGCCCGTAAATTTCCGGCGGCTCCAGCCGATACGAACAGGTGTGATGCAACTATCTCGACCTCGGCTGGCCGTTCTCGGCTTCCTTTTTGCGCTGATTCTTGCCGGATGTGGCGGATCTTCGGACCCAACGTCAGCGATCCCGTTCACCGATGACGCTCCTGAACCAGCGACCACAACCGCTTCGTCAACAACGACGTCGTCAACAGCGGTGCCTCCCAATCCCGAAGACACGACAATTCCCGTCAATCTCGGTTCGATGGAGGACGTTATTGCGTTCCAAGCTCGATGGACCTGCGAACTGCAGCGCCGCAACTTTCCGGACCTGCAAGCTCGAGATGACGCACTTACCCAAGCCCTCGCCGAAGACGGCATAGGCAGGAGCGCCTACGAGGAACTGCTCGCCGAAATGCCGGAATCTCAAGAGTTGAGGGACCAGGTGCTCAGCCTGTATCAGGAGCGATGCAGGGCCTAATTACCTAGATAGTTTTTTGAGATATGGGTCGAAGTTCTCTTCATGAAGAAGCCTGTGTCATCTGCACTACTAACCGGAACGTTGCTGGCATCGTTCCTTGCCTCGCCGGTAGCCGCTCAATCGAGCGAGAGTTTGTGTAACGGGCTCGAGCCAACGATCGTCGGAACCGAAGGTGACGACACGATCCAAGGCACCTATAAAGACGACGTCATTCTTGCGCTCGGCGGCAACGACATTGTGCGTGGCGCGTCGGGTGCCGATGTCATCTGCGGTGGCGCTGGTGACGATGAGATCTACGGCGACTCACAAAACGACGTCATTTTCGGCGGCGCCGGTAACGACACCATTTACGGCGGGTCCGACGCTGACGAGATCAACGGCGGCGATGGAAACGACACCATCTTCGGCAACTCACAGAACGACCGCCTCTTCGGCAACGCAGGCGACGACAGTATCAATGGCGGTCCTGATGAGGACTTCCTCGATGGTGGCCCCGGTGTCGACTTCCTCGACGGATCATGGCAAAACGACTCCTGCGTCGGTGGCGAGTCCACCGCAGGATGCGAAGACGAAGCCCCTGGTTCTGTTGAACCGGCACCTGCTGGACCGCTGCTGCTGAGCGAGGCCGATATGGCCTGGTCGCAAGGTGCCTCGGAATGGGTCAACGTGTTGTGGACCGCCGACGGTGACCTCGCGAACGTCGAAGTTCGAGTAACGAGCGCATCGGACGTTCTTGAGGTCGAGTACCCAAGCGATTCGGATCGTTCACGCCTTGGCGTCGACTCGGACCTCTCGACGAGCGAGATCGACTTCACCGCAGTGAAGCTCACCACGACCGGCCCGGGCGCAGTCTCGGCCACGATCGATATCTCCTGGGATGACGCCGACGGCGCTCGCCAGTCGACACAGTTCGCACTGAACCTGGAGAACAGGGTCTATGAGGGCGAGGACTTCGCAATCCTCACCGAGGCAGTCGCTGTCGGCACCGATGTGGATGCTCCTGCGGCCAATTGGATCGACCTCGACTACAAGGGCCTGGCCCCGACGAACCGTTCGATGGCAATGACCGTGACCGGCGACCTTCCCGTCTATCACCCGCAAGACACCTTCACGAGCTTGCACCACGATCAGCTCCTCCACGCTGGTGAAGCGGACGTCGCCCGAGTTTGGTTCGACCCCGAACTCATCAGCGCAGGCAACTTCACGGTCATCGTCAGCATCGACTACGTCGACACGAATGGCGTGGCAAAGACGACTTCACACGAAGTCGCCGTCACCGTCGAGTAGGTACTACCTACGGGTTAGTTCTGGCCGACGTTGGTGGGAGCGCTCTCGAACCTGAACGACCCCTCGCAGTGCACGATTGTTGTCCCGAGGTAGAAGTTGTTGCCGAACTGGCACCCACCATCGGTGTAGTGACCGGTGATGAACGTCCG
>CAZMYN010000135.1:0-9179 GCA_964570495.1 uncultured Acidimicrobiales bacterium
GTCGGCGACTTCGATTTGGTAGACGGTCTCGGTGGCGTTTGTGTAGGCGTTGAAATCGGGACCGATCTCGGCACCGATTGCCCGCAGTGCCGCGTCGAGCGTATTACCCGGGTACTTCTCGGTGCCGTTGAACATCATGTGTTCAAGGAAGTGGGCAGCGCCGGTGCCGACCGGGTTCTCGTCGATGGCGCCCGCGTCGACGGCGAGGCGCATCGACACCGACGAACCGGGGCTGTCGTTCGATTGGACGTAGTAGGTCAACCCGTTGTCGAGGACACCAACCCGAATGTCGGACGCGACCTCGATCGGAGTGTCATCGACCTCGGGCGCGGCAAAGTCTCGAACCTCGGCAGGCTCAGATCCTGCCTCGGTCGTCGCGGACTCTTCGGGCGCATCGTCTTGGCCAACGGATGTCTGCTGGTCGGCTGGAGCGGCCGTTGTCGACTGGTCGGGCGCAGCCGTCGGGCCATCGGGGTCGGGCGTGCACGCTGTTGCGAACAGTGCCACCGCGAGGAGCAACCCGATTCCACGCCGCACCGGGCGCCGCACGCGAATCAGGGGGCCATCCATGTTTCTAGTATCGACGAACGCGGGGCCCTGGTAAGTGCAGGCCGCCAACTCGAAAGGACTCAGGCGATTTCGGCTGCAGCCTCGGCAAAGACGGCGACCGCCTCGTCGATGACCTCATCGGTGTGGGCCAGGCCCGGGAAGAGAATTTCGTAGGGCCCCGGAGCCAGCGCCACGCCGCGTTCGAGACAGGCGTGGAAGAACCGTGAGTAGACGCCGTTCTCGGCAAGCACCTTTACCTCATCGAAGTTCGTTGGTTGCTCGGTGCCGAAGAACAAGCCCAACAAGGGCCCGACCTGCGGAAGAATCGCGTCGACTCCGGCGTCGGCGAACGCCGCGCGCATTCCGTCGCCAAGGCGGCTCGCGATGCGTTCGAGCTCGACGTAGGCGTCGGCATCGAGGACTTCGAGGGTCGCCAGACCCGCAGCCGTGGCGAGCGGGTTCCCGGACAAGGTGCCGCCTTGGTAGACGCCTCCGAGTGGCGAGATGTGGTTCATGACTTCACGGCTGGCGCCGTAGCAACCAACCGGCAAGCCGCCGCCAATGACCTTGCCGAACGCCCAGATGTCGGGTTTCACGCCGTACCACTCGGTCGCTCCGCCCATGGCGAGCCGGAAGCCGGTGATGACCTCGTCGAAGAGCAGCAATGCGCCTGCGCTATCGCACGCGGCGCGAAGGTCCTTGAGGAACCCTTCCGACGGTGCAACGAGGCCCATGTTGGCCGCGACCGGCTCGACGGCGACCACGGCGACGGTCTCGTCGATCTCGGGGATGACGTTGAACGGCGCGACGATCGTGTCGGCCACGGCACCTTGGGGGACGCCGTCGCTTCCTGCGAGACCCTGGTTCGCGACGCCGCTGCCGCCAGCCACGAGCAGCGAATCGGTGTGGCCGTGGTAGCAACCCGCGAACTTGATGATCGTGTCGCGTCCGGTTGCGCCGCGGGCAAGGCGGATTGCCGACATGGTCGCCTCGGTCCCCGACGAGGTGAGCCGCATCATTTCCATGCCGGGCACTCGCCGAGCTATCTCTTCGGCAAGTTCTACCTCGCCGAGCGTGGGCGCACCGTAGCTGGTGCCCGCAGCCGCGGCCTTGGTGACCGCTTCGATGACCTTGGGGTGAGCGTGACCAAGAACGCCCGGGCCGTAGCTCTGAACAAAGTCGATGTAGCGCTTGCCCTCGACGTCGGTGACGTAGGGACCGCTTGCGTTGGCGACGAAATACGGCGTGCCGCCGACGCTGCGAAAGGAGCGCACCGGCGAATTCACACCTCCGGGCATTACCTGTTTGCCTCGCTCGAACAGGCCTGCGTTGGTATAGGTCATGCTTCCAATTCTGGCTTCGGGGGCGCAATGGCCTTTGGGGGTGCGGCGATCGCAGGGCGAAGACCGTGAAGGGACTCGGCGACACTACGCGCCAGGTACGTGAGAATTAGATCGGCTCCCGCACGTTTGATCGCGACGAGCGATTCGAGCGCGGCCGCCGGGCCGTCGATCCAGCCGTTTGCCTCGGCGGCTTTCAACATCGCGTACTCGCCCGACACTTGGTAGGCCGCGATTGGCACGTCTGTTTCGAGTCGGGCGCGCAACACAATGTCGAGGTAGGCCATGGCTGGTTTGACCATGATCATGTCGGCACCCTCGGCGAGATCGAGTCGGATCTCCTCCATGGCTTCGCGTCCGTTTCGAGGATCTTGCTGGTAGCCGTTTCGATTGCCGCCATCGGCAATCGTGACGTCGACCGCATCGCGAAACGGCCCATAGAAGGCCGACGCATATTTCGCTGCGTAGGCGAGGATCGCAATCTCGGAATGTCCGCCAGCATCGAGCGCGTGGCGAATCGCGGCGACCTGTCCGTCCATCATTCCCGACGGCGCAATGATGTCGGCCCCGGCATCGGCTTGGGCAACAGCGATTCGGCGATAGAGCTCGAGGGTCGCGTCGTTATCGACCGCCCCGGACGCATCGACGATGCCGCAGTGACCGTGCGTCGTGTATTCGTCGACGCACAGGTCGGCAATGAGCACCACCGTGTCACCAAAGCGCGACCGCGCTGCACGCAACGCGACCTGCACGATTCCTTCGGGATCCCATGCTCCAGACCCCTCGGCGTCTTTCGTTTCGGGAACTCCGAACAGCAGAACCGCGCCGACGCCGAGCTGTCGAAGGTCATCGATCTCCGACATTGCCGAATCGATCGAGTGCTGCATCACGCCGGGCAACGACGCAATCGGCTCGGGTGTCGTGATGCCCTCTCGAATGAACAACGGGGCAATGAGGTCGTCGGGCGACAGTGTGGTCTCAGCAACCATTCGGCGAAGCGCTTCAGTTCGACGGAGTCGGCGCATTCTCCGCTGCGGGAACGTCATGGGCTGAGCCTACGTCAAGAACACCGCTGCACCTTTCGCACCGATAGCGCGGACGTAGTGTGTTGTATGCAGATGCACAAAATCGTCGCATCATGAACCGTGCCAGCGGTGTGGCAGCGATCATCGCGCTCACCCTTTCGGCGTGCGCGACCCAAGACTCGACGGCGCTGCTTTGCGAGACCGCAATCGAGCCGGCGATCAACGCGATCTTGGGCGATAGCGAACTCGAAATCTTCTCGGTCGAGCGTCTTGAGGAATGTGAATGGACGTCTGAGGAATCGCCCGAAGAGTCGATTCTTGTTCAGCTTGAGGACGTTCCCGACGGCGAGCTGTTCATCCAGCACGCCATCGAAGCAACCGACCCCGCGCTCGTTCAGCCGCTCGAGGAGGGCTCGGTCATGTTCACCAACGAGGCGGTGATCGGCAGTCACGGAAATCGCGTCGCGCTGGTCAGCGCCACGGTCGATACCGAACTCCTCGTCCCCGTGCTCGAAGCAGCGCTCGACGGGTTAGCCAGCGCCGAGTAGATCGGTTGCTCGCGTCGCTGGGCTAGAGGTCAGCGTTTGTCGCCGAGGAACATGACCTTCAGCGACTCGAACGACTCAATGCAGCGACCCGCGCCGTTGACCACGCACTCGAGCGGGGTCTCGACGATGCGGACGTCGACCTTGGTCTCTTCATGCAATCGGATGTCGAGGCCGCGCAGCATTCCGCCACCTCCAACAAGATGGATGCCCTGGGTGATGAGATCTTGGGAGAGTTCCGGTGGAGCCTGAGCAATGCACGACAGCACCGAGTCGACGATCGCGCTCACCGGTTCGTCGATCGCGGAGCGGATCTCTTCGGGAGACAGAACGATGGTCTTGGGAAGCCCGCTCATCAGTTCACGACCGCGCACTTCAGCTCGGACCTCGTTCGGTGTCTTGGCTGCCGACCCGATCGTGAGCTTGATGTCTTCGGCGGTTCGTTCACCGATCGCGATTCCGTATTCACGGCGCACCCACGCCTGAATCGACGCGTCGATATCGAAGGACCCAACGCGGATTGCTTCGAGCGCCACCACGCCGCCGAGCGAAAGGATCGCGCTCTCCGACGTACCACCACCAACATCGACGACCATGTTGCCGAGCGGCTCGTTGATCGGCAGGTTCGCACCGATCGCCGCGGCGACGGGCTGTTCGATCAACTGGGCATCGCTGGCGCCCGCCCGACGCGCCGCCTCGGTCACTGCACGACGCTCAACCGCGGTGATTGCCGAGGGAACACAAACAACGACGCGGGGCCGATTGAACCGGCTCACCCCGACCCGCTCGAGCACGAGGCGAATCATTCGTTGGGTGACGTCAAAGTCGGTGATTGCTCCCTTGCGGAGCGGTCGGACAGCAACGATGTGGCTCGGCGTGCGGCCAATCATCTGCCAGGCATCAGAGCCAATCGCCAAGACTTCGTTGTTTTGTGAGTTGAGCGCAATGACCGAGGGCTCGTTGAGAACAATTCCCTCTCCGCGCGCGTAGACGAGCGTGTTCGCCGTTCCGAGATCGATCGCCAGGTCGCGGGCCATGTGCTAGCTCCGCGTCTGGGGTCGAGGTCCGGGCTTTGGCCGTGGCTGTTGTTGCGACTTGGTCCGACCGAGAGGGTCGGCCATTTCCTTGTTCGCTGAGGATCGCTTCCCCGCGGACTTCGGTCGGACGGAATGGCCACCGGGAGGGGCGAGCGCGTCGAGGTCACGGCTGAAGGTCTCGATGCTCGAACCAAACTTCTCGGGCCGCGGACGGCTGGCAATCCACACGACCATGGCGCCGAGAGCCGAGAGAGCAACCGCACCGAGCAAGAACAAGACGGGAGGGTTCACGATGCAGCCCCACTTTCGGGCGCCGGCAGACCAACATCGTCGATCTCGCGGGCATCGAGGCCCCAACTTTCGCCCTCAGCCCAGACCTCGCGCTTCCAGATGGGAGCGGTGGCTTTCAGACGATCAATCCCGTATCGGGCGGCGTCAAAGGCAACATCGCGGTGTGGTGAGGAGGCAACGACAACGACCGTCGACTCCCCAATCGGCACTTCTCCTACCCGATGCATAATGCACACCCTACGAACTTGGGGCCAGCGATTGCGGATTTCGCCCACCAATCCTTCGAAGCGGGCAATCAGGTGTTCCTCGTATGCCTCGTAGGCAAGCAGCGACACATCTGGGCGGCCGTCCGAATGATCGCGCGCTGTCCCACTAAACAAGACAACCGCCCCACAGTCGGGTTGGACGGTCCATGAATAGGCTGCGTCGATGGGCGGTTCAGCGGTTGTGATGGCAAGCCAGGTGTCGCCCTCGGGCTGGCTCAATGACTCGGTCACGAGGGGTATCGTACGCCCATCTTGGCTCCCGCGATAAACGGGGCTCGATCCCTCGCTACGATAGGACTCTTGGGAGAGGGAACATACGACGACGGCCCCTTTGAGGGCGAGCTTATGCCTGCACAAGATCGCTTGTGGAGACATCCAGCTGAACGCGGCGCAGAACAAGCAGCCGCGAACCTCGAAGCGCGCCGTCTCCACGGGCGTCGCTGGCCCGCAATGCTCATGTCCTTCATCGCTGGATCTGCCGTGGTTGGGTTGGCCTGGCTGATGCAAGACGACCAGCAAGCCCCGCTCATCATCAACACGGTCGAGGAAGTTCAAGCGCCAGAACCCTCGCTCCCCGAAGGCCCCTTGAGCTTTGACCTGTGGGCCAACGACATCGCTGCGTCGAACCGACACGCCGTCCTTGGGCTGCACCTCGGCGGAGAACCCGAACATGAGTTGGCGCAGGCCATCATGATCTCGACCGACGGCCACCTGATCACCTCGGCCCATGCCCTGCTCGGTGGCGAGAACCTCACCGTCGACGTTCCTGGTGCGTCTGCCGGAGTCCCCGCACAGCTCGTCGCAAGCGACCCCGTCTCCGGCGTTGCCGTACTCAAGATCAACGCCCCGAACCTTCCTCCGCCAATCTTTGCCGACGACAGCCAAGTTCTCGTCAGCGACCGCCTTGTTGCCTTGGCCCACCACGGCGAAGACACCGACTCACTCGCCCGCACCGTCGACGTGCTTGGCAACGACCACGTCACCCCTGTTCGCAACGGCGACATGCTCTCGGGGCTGCTGCGCCTCTCCGATGACCTCGGCAGCGATTGGGCTGGCAGCGCGGTGCTCGAAGAATCCGGCGGCATCGTCGCCATGACCATCGAAGCCCGCGACGGACGCCACTACGCAATCCCGATCAGCATGGCCCGCAAGGCCGCTCAGCAACTGATCGACGTCGGCGAGGTTGAACAACGAGCCTGGCTCGGTGTCGAGTTTGCCTCGGGGCTGTCCACAGGAATCATGGAAGAGCGAGACCTTCTCGGAGGCATGCTCGTCTCGCGGGTCTGGAACGAAACCCCCGCAGCCAAGGGTGGTCTCGTCGCCGGCGACATCATCGTTGGAGCTGGCTCGGTCAACGTGCTCGACAAGCAAGACCTGACCGAATACCTCGCAACACTTTCGCCGGGCGACCCTCTCGAGCTCCGCTTCTCACGAGCCTCTCGTGCTGACTTCGGACCAGAAGCAGCCACCCCGCAGCCCGACGAGCTGATCAACGAAATTCTGAACACGACGATCATCGTCGGCGCTCGACCCGCTTAGCCCCGCCGAATCCGCTTCACGGCCCACTGCGCCGCCGCTGCAGCTCCGAGAACTCCCGCAGCCACAGCAGCTCCTGCTGTACCGAGTGCGAGCTCCTGGCGGCGTTTGGCGGTCACCCCATCGAAGCGGCTGGGCTGGTAGCCCGCGACATATGCCTCTTCGTTGCTGAACTCGGGCTCCCAGCCAAGCGAGCGCAGCCTGTCGTTCGCGATGACCCACGGGTGCTGCAGGTAGGCAGCCAACCCCGGGTGGGTGCGTGCTCCAAGGGAGCGACGCGCGTCGGACAGGGCCGAATTCACCACGCTCGGAATTCGCAACGGTGTCTCGGGGGTGCCGCGCAGAGCAGCGAGTTCGGTCGGTCGCAGCCAGCCGTCGGGGGCAACGTTAAACACTCCCCCGTGACGCCCAACAACCACGGTCTCCACCGCGGAGGCGAAATCCTCGGCATGTAAGAACTGAGCTGGGGCATCTCCGTCGGAATTTCGAATTGCGGCGGAATTGCGGAGCAGGTTGGCCAACGCGTTCTCTCGGCCGCGAGCCAGCGTCGTGGCTGGACGAAGAACCGTCAGCACCCTGCCGGTGTCCGCCTCCCACTGGGTTGCCAGCGCCTCAATCTCTGAGCGGACCACCCCGTAGCGGAACTCTGGGTTTGGCCGCATGCCCGCCGCTTCGCTCAGCGGCATGGGGTTGTCGGACCAGGCGCCATAGACCATTGCCGACGACACGATCACGACCTGCGATGCAGCCGAGCTCGCTGCGGCGCTCAGGGCTCGTTCGGCGAGCTCTTTGTCGGCTTTGGCCGTCGCAGCATCGGCGCCAAACCCGATGGGCGATGCCGCGAGGTGCACCAAGACATCGCCCGGTTCCAAAACATCGCCGAGGTCATCGGTGAGTACATCAAAGCGCGCCACACCGTCGGATGGAACGCGATCGAGCGCCACGACTTCGCCGAGGGCAGCGTTGGCCAGGAGGCGATCGGCGACATGTCGCCCAACAGCACCGGACGCGCCCGTCACTACGACGCGAAGATTCACCATCAGCCCCTCAGTCCCAAATCGTCTCTTGTCCCTCTACGATGCAGCGTGTGAGCCATTCAGGTCCATTCGATGATGAGGGTAGCGACCCAGAAGAAGAGTTCGATTTCGGATCTCTCTTCGAGAGCTTCGGCGCGGGAGGTGATCCCAACGACATGCTGTCATCGTTGATGCAGCTCTTTGGAGGCGGAGGGTTTGGCGCAATGCCTGGCGGAGGCCTCGATAGCGCACTCAACCTGGCAATCTCGATCGCATCGGGAGGGCGCACCGAATCCAACGTCGACCCCGTCGATCGAATTGCTATGGAGCAGCTCGCACGCGTCGCCGAGCTCCAGATCACGCAGGCCACAGGACTGACAACGCCGACCGGCGCTCCGTTATCGATCGCTCCGGTCACCAAAGCCGACTGGGTCCGTAAATCAATGCAGGCGTACAAGCCACTGCTCGAGCAGATGGCAACGGCGATGGCCGGCTCGGATCTCGATGATCAGCCCAGCGACCCGCAGATGGCAATGCTGAACCAGATGTTTGCCTCGATGCGTCCCATGATGGTCAACATGACCACCGGCTCGATGATGGGCCATCTCGGCGGCCGAGCACTCGGAACCTACGATCTGCCCATTCCGCGTCCCGACTCGAACGAGTTGCTCGTCGTGGTCCCGAACCTCGAGGCGTTCGGTGGCGAGTGGAGCCTCGACAAGGACGAGCTTCGCTTGTGGATTGCGCTCTCGGAGGTTGCGCATCATCTCGTGCTCGGAATTCCCCATGTGGCTGCACGCATGAGCCGACTGCTGACCCAATACACGAACTCGTTCAAGAACACCTCCGACGGACTCGGCAAAGCGCTGGAGAATCTCGAGTCGTCCGGCGACATCAACGACATCGCCGGACTACAGCAGCAACTCCAAGACATGCTGGGCGACCCCAGCGCAATGATCGGCTCGATGCGCTCGCCCGAACAGGACGCGCTACTTCCCGAGATCGGCGCGCTCGTCGCCGTGGTCGTCGGCTACATCGATCACATCATGGACGCGGTCGGCACCAACCTGATCGGCAGCTACGGACAGCTCACCGAAGCTCTGCGCCGCCGACGCGTCACCACCGCAGAATCGGATCGCTTCGTCGAACGACTGCTCGGTCTCGAACTCGACCAGGCGCTCTATGACCGGGGACGCGCCTTTATCGACGGCGTCGCCGAACGAGCCGACACCGCGGGATTGGCAAAGCTATGGGAATCAGACGAGACCGTGCCCACTCCCAACGAGCTGACCGCTCCGGGACTCTGGTTGTCGCGGATGGGCATCGACTTCGATGTCGAGATCGACCCCGCCGAACTCGAAGGCCTCGACGAATTCCTCCAATCCAACTCCGACGAAGAGGAATAACCCGCAGACGCTATTTGGTGCCTGGCACCAAACGGGTGATTTGGTGCCAGGCCACTTTTTCGCCTTTGAGCTCGAATCCCGAACGAAATCGATCATCTCTGCACGGTTTCTCCCTATTCAACAGGCTTTTTCGTGTCCGGCGAGGCGATTTGGTGCCTGGCACCACAT
>CAZMYN010000136.1:0-3704 GCA_964570495.1 uncultured Acidimicrobiales bacterium
TATCTGATCAGCTCGACCTGCACGAGTGGTGCGGATTGGTTGGTGATCGAGCGGACTGGGTTGCTGCGACTGGATGGTTCGCAGGCCGGAGTAGTGCGTGCTGACAGTCGGCTTCGACGTTGGTGGAACCAACGTCCGAGGTATTGCTCTTCGACCCGGGAGCGCCGACCCAATCGCAAGCCGCCGAGCTCTCACGAGACCTGACGGTGATGTTGGCGAAGGAGATGCACTGGTCGACACGATTGTCGAGACCGTCGGCCAACTCGCCCACGACGTTGGCGAGCCAATCGACGCAGTGGGTCTCGGAATCGCTGCGCTCATGGACTCGAACGGAACGCTCCGCTACGCCCCGAACATCCCTGGCATCGTCGACTATCCACTCGTGCCGCGCGTTGCTGAGCAGCTCTCGGTGCCCGTCATTTCCGAGAACGACGCAACAGCGGCAACCTGGGCTGAGTCCCAGTTCGGAGCAGGCGTTGGCTACAGCCATATGGTCTTTGTGGCGCTCGGTACCGGCATCGGCACAGGCTTCGTCGTAAACGGCCGACTGCTGCGAGGCGCACACGGCTACGCGGGTGAGTCCGGGCATATGACCGTTCAACGCAACGGACCCGAACACATCACTGGAGCCAGCGGCCCGTGGGAGTACTTTGCATCGGGCAACGGTCTTGGCGCCATGGCTCGACAGTGGGCCGCCGACGGACGCGTCGACGTGTTGATCGAACGAGCTGGTTCGCTCGATGCAATACGCGGAGAGCACGTCAGCGCGCTGTTGGCTGAAAAAGACCCAGCGGTCGACGAACTGATTTCGGCCTTCGCCGACGAGGTTGCGATAGGCATGGCTGGCCTGGTCTATGTGCTCGACCCCGAGATAATTGTTTTGGGTGGCGGGCTGGTCGACCTTGGGGAGCCTTTGCGTGCTCGAATCGAGGAGAGCCTCGCCGGTCGAATTCTCGGAGCGCAGTACCGGCCCGAGGTGCCGGTTGTCAGCGCCAAGCTTGGATCCTCGGCCGGTGCTATCGGCGCCGCTGCACTCGCCGCCGACACCCTCAGCTAGGGAGTGGCCCAGTTTCGGCTGTGTTCTAGCGCTTGTAGCCAGCGAGCGTGCAGTGCATTGGCGTTGGCTCGGTCAGGTACCGGCTCTACGGAAAGATCCGATTGCCACGCCGCCGCGACCTCATCGGTGCCCGACCAGACACCCTCTGCAATTCCCGCGAGATAGGCCGCACCGAGTGCTGTTGTTTCGGCGACGGCGGATCGATGAACAGGCACGCCGAGCTGGTCGGCTTGGATCTGCAAGAGTAAGTCCATGACGGCCGCGCCACCATCGACGCGCAGGCTCGCGACCGAAACCTCGCCAGCTGCGGACATCGCGTCGATGACATCGCGGCTCTGAAAGGCAATCGACTCGACGGTTGCGCGAGCGAGATGTGCGCGAGTCGTTCCACGGGTGAGCCCAACGATTGTTCCACGGGCATTGGCGTCCCACCAGGGACTTCCAAGCCCGGTCAGGGCCGGAACGAAGAAGACATCGTCGCTCGAGTCGACCGAGCTTGCAAGCTCTCCGATTTCCGATGCGTGTTCGATGATCTGGAGGCCGTCTCGCAGCCACTGGATCGCGGCACCGCTCACAAAGACAGCGCCTTCTTTCGCGTACGTTGTCGAACCATCGGCGAGCGTCCAGCCGACCGTCGTGAGTAAGCCTTCGGCGGGGGCGGGCTTGTTTTGGCCGACGTTCATCAAAATGAATGAGCCCGTTCCGTAGGTGTTCTTGACGTCGCCGGGCGTGAAGCATGCCTGACCAAAGAGCGCTGCCTGCTGATCGCCAGCGATGCCGCTGATTGGGATGCCCGCCGCGATGGGCAGGTCGCTCGCCGTGGTAGCGACGCGGCCCGACGACGGCATCACCTCGGGGAGAATTGATCGCGGCACGTCAAAGAGCTCGAGCATCTCGTCGGACCACTCCATTGCACCAATGTCAAAGAGCAAGGTCCTGCTCGCGTTTGTCGTGTCGGTCACGTGGGCAGTGCCGCCGGTCAGCTTCCATATCAACCAGCTATCGATGGTTCCAAAGGCGGTGGTGGCCGTGACCTCGACGTGTCCATTGCGAATCAGCCAGTCGAGCTTGCTTGCCGAAAAGTACGGATCGAGAACCAAACCGGTCGTGTTTCGCACGAGGGAGAGATGACCGGCGGCGTCGAGCTCGGAGCATCGCTCGGCGGTTCGTCGGTCCTGCCACACGATGGCACGGTGAAGCGGTTCGCTCGTCGACTTGTCCCACATGACGACCGTTTCGCGTTGGTCGGTGATTCCAATCGCTGCGATGGGCTCATCGATCGATGCCACCAGCTCGGCCAGAGTGGCCAACACGGCGTCCCAAATCTCGGTCGCATCGTGCTCGACCCACCCCGGTTTCGGAAAATACTGCGGGAACTCGCGATAGGCCGAACCCATTGGCTTTCCGGTCTCACCGAAAGCGATAGAACGAACGCCGGTGGTTCCAGCGTCGATGGCGACAACTACAGACATGCGCCACAGCGTAGGCGAGATGGCCTTTGTCACTTCTTGTCCGGATCGTCATGGGCAAAATGCGTCTCTCTCCTCGTAGAATCGAGTCGTGAAACTTGCTGTATTGACCGGTGGTGGTGATGCACCTGGCCTGAACGCCGTTATTCGCGGTGTCGTGCGCCAAGCAACTGCAGACGGACATGAAGTCATTGGGTTTCGTGACGGCTGGAGAGGCGTCATGGACAACGACTTCATGGAACTCGACGTTGCTGCGTGCAGAGGGCTCTTGACCCGTGGTGGCACGGTGCTTGGAACTACCCGAATCAATCCGTTCATGCGCGACGACGGTCCCGACCTGTGCCAGATTTCGTTCGACAAAAACGATATCGACGCACTGATCGTCATCGGTGGCGAGGGCACGTTGTCGTGTGCCCAGGAAATGCACAAGCGCGGATTCCCCGTATTGGGAGTGCCAAAGACAATCGACAACGACATCGGGCTAACCGAGATGACCTTCGGCTTTGCAACAGCGGTCGATATCGCAACCGAGGCAATCGGACGTCTCCACACCACCGCTGAGAGCCATGACCGGGTCATGGTCGTCGAGGTCATGGGTCGCCACGTAGGCCACATCGCCACCTGGGCCGGACTCGCTGGCGGCGCAACCATGACGCTCATCCCCGAGAAGCCATTCGATCTGAACGAAATCTGCCAAGCGCTAAAAGAGCGACACAACAGCAAGTTCGCCTCGATCGTCGTCGTGGCCGAAGGAGCAAAGCCGAAAGAGGGAACCTTCGAACTTCCCGAAGACGTCATCGACCGCTTTGGCCACGTCAAGCTGGGTGGCATCGGCGAAATCGTCGCTTCGGAAATCGAGCGTCAAACCGGCTTCGAGACACGCACGACCGTCCTTGGCTACGTGCAGCGCGGCGGTCAGCCATCAGCGTTCGATCGTGTGCTCGCCACCTGGTTCGGCGTCGAGGCAGCACGCGCAGCCCACGACCAAGACTTTGGTTCGATGATTGCCTACCAGTGCGGGCAAATGAACCGAGTCCGCATCGCAGACGCTGTTGAAGAGCTCAAGTTCGTGGACGAGAAGCTCTACGACGTCGCATCCACCTTCTTCGTCAACCGCTGAACTCCTTAGCCGCCAGCGACTCCGTCGCGATTTTGGCGGCACGGACTTCAGCCCGTTG
>CAZMYN010000136.1:3804-9062 GCA_964570495.1 uncultured Acidimicrobiales bacterium
TCCCTCCGGGGGCCGTTCAAGCGCCACGGAGGCTGGCCGCCAGCGACTCCGTCGCGATTTTGGCGGCACGGACTTCAGCCCGTTGTCCCTCCGGGGGCCGTTCAAGCGCCACGGAGGCTGGCCGCCAGCGACTCCGTCGCAAGCTCGCAGGCCTATTCTCCGGCGGGGCCTTCCGTGCCGGCGCGAAATGATGGGAAGTCTCGTCTGTCGACGGCTCGACGAACGTCGCCTTCCTCGGTATCGGTACTGACAGAAAGATCTGCGTCCTCACCGTTTTCATCACGGACGGCGAAGCGAACCTGGTCAACCGTGCTGAGCTCGGTCAAGGTGAACACGAGCTGAGCAAATGCCACCGTGCGGTCACTGCCCTCGATGTTGGGGGCTTCGGAGAGCACCACGACCAACTGGTTGTCGGCGGGCCGGTCGAGTTGAACAACTTCGATTGGGGTGTCGCCCGAAGGCACGATCGAAGACGTCAGGTTCGCTTCGAGCTGTTCTTCAGAAGTCGGGCCCTCGAAGAGCTGTTCGAGGACGATCGGCGCAATGTCGCTGCCGGCATCGACAACGGGAACCTGGCGAATTACTTGAACGAGTTGCGCTTCGCCGTCATTGCGAGCAACCAGAAAGATTCGGATCTCTTCGGTGAGTTGGTCGGGCAGGGTAGTGGTGGTGGAGGAGGTGCCCGGCTGTAGAGGCTGAGGAAGATCTTCGGTCGCAATGATCGAAGGCTCGTCGTCGAGGGGAACACCACACGCCCCAAGCAGGACAGTGGCCGACACGAGCCCGGCCGCGAACGTTCGACGGTTCATCATGCGAATTCCTCACCCATGTCTGAATCCACGGGCAGCGAAACCACGAAACGGGCACCTGGTTCGCCGTCGAGGCGATCCTCTACCCACACCTGACCGCCATGAAGATTGACGTGTTCGGCAACCAGGGACAGGCCCAGGCCAACGCCGGTGTCGTAGCCGCGACGCCCTCCAGCGCCGCCTCGGCTGAAACGATCAAAGATGACGAACCGTTCGTCGAGGGGGACCCCGGGGCCGTTGTCTTCAAAGGCCATAAAGATGCTCTCGGCGTTGCAGTCCACATGGACTCGCGTGACCCCGCCGCCGTACTTCTTTGCGTTGTCGATCAGGTTTGCTACGACACGTGCGAGACGACGTTTCTCGGCCAGAACGATTGTGCCAGTAGCCTTTTCTTCGACCTCGATTGGTATGTCGTCGGTCGTGGCGAGCTGGACAGCAGCGCGTACAAATTCGGCGAACAGCAAGGGGTCGGCCTGCAAAGACGCCGTACCAACGTCGAAGCGACTGATCTCGAGGAGGTCTTCGACCAGGGTTCGAAAGCGCGCGATGTCGCTGGCCAACAACCCGAGTGCCATCTGGGAGCGTTCGGGCATGTCGGCCTTGGCGTTCTCGAGGACCTCGACGGACGCGGTCAAGGTCATGAGCGGACTGCGCAGCTCGTGACTGACCTCAGAGGCAAAGCGCGCGTCGCGTTGAATGCGTTCCTCCAGGCCTCCGGCCATCTCATTGAACGACGCAACGAGGCTTTCGAGGTCTTCGTCGCCCTCGGGGTCGAGGCGGGTGTCGAGCCGACCGTTTGCGATTGCCTCGGCGGCGTTGGATACGTCGCGCAACGGCGACAATGCGCTGGTGGCGACCGAACGACCCGCAAGCGCGGCGACCGCCGAGACGATGAGGCCACCGCCCAGGAGCACGAGTCGAAGCGTGGTGAGGGTGTCCTCGACCTCGCTGAGAGGCAACGCCTCGAAAAAGATGGCGTCATTGAAGCCCTGTAGGGGAATGCCGTACACGATCACGGGCTCGTCATCGAGCTCGGTTCGCAAGCGCACGGCGTTTCCTTCGAGGGTGGACGTGCGGACTTCGACCGGGATTTGTTCGAGTACGAACAGACCGTCTCGAGAAAAGCCTGAGCCGTCGATGCTGAGGAGCTGGCGTGAACCCTCGGCGGAGTTCAGACTTTCGAGCAGACTCTGGATTGTGGCCGGTTCGTCGTCGGGGGTCAGTGAACCTTGGACGCGCGTTGCGTTCGCGAAGATGAGAACTTCTGCGAGTTCATCGCGATCAGCAAGCAGGACCTGCTGTGTGGTGGTGAGGGTGATCGCGGCGAGCAGGGCCGCGATGAGTAGACCGCCAATGGCGAATGCAACGGTGATTCGAGAGCGGAGCCCGAGGCGAAGCTTGTTCATGGACTCGGGCCTGAATCAGGTTTGAAGCTTGTATCCGAGTCCGCGGACGGTCACGACATGTTGCGGATCGGCCGGGTCGGCTTCGATCTTGGTGCGCAAGCGGCGGATGTGAACATCGACGAGTCGCCCATCGCCGAAGTAGCCGTAACCCCAGACCTTCTCAAGAAGTGATTCTCGAGTGAAGACCTTGCCGGGGGCTGATGCCAGTTCGACGAGTAGTCGGAACTCGGTCTTGGTGAGGTGGACCTCTTCGCCATTGCGCTTCACCATGCCTTGATCAGGGATTACTTCAAGGTCGCCAAAGGACATGTCGCCCGTTGAGGTAGCCCCGCTGCGACTACGGCGCAGAAGCGCCCGAATGCGTGCGGAGAGTTCCTTGGGAGCAAAAGGCTTGGTGAGGTAGTCGTCGGCACCTGCTTCGAGGCCGGCGACAACATCGTGGGTATCGGCTCGTGCGGTCACCATCACGATCGGCACGTCGGAGACGCGGCGGATCGAGCGGCAGACATCAAAGCCATCGATGCCCGGCAACATGATGTCGATCAGGACAACATCTGTTGGTTGTTGACCGAACTTCAGGAGAGCGTCTTCGCCATTGTCCGATTCGGATACTTCCCAGCCCTCGTCTTCGAGCGCCAAGCGGACAGCGGTGCGAATGCGCTCGTCGTCTTCAACGGTGAGAATGCGAGTCCCCACTGCAACACTTCCTTCGATCGTGATCTAACACATTGCTACCCCAGCGGGGTAACGAATGCAGACTAGGCGGTTCCGCCGATTTCAGCAGGTTCCTTGGGTCAGGTTTATTTTGCCGTTGACAATTTGGGGTCGATGACTAGACACCAGCGGCGTCGAGTAGTTCGACGAGTTGCGAGGCAATTCCGGGCGCTGCGGCGTAGGTCAGGTCGCCAACAGAAACAATTGCGCCGGCTTCTCGAGCGATTACCGCACCGGCGGCATGGTCCCACGGAGCAAGGCCTCGCTCGAAAAACCCGTCTAAACGGCCGACTGCAACCGCGCACAGGTCGAGCGCGGCACCACCGAGGCGACGAATGTCGCGAACAGCGGGCATCACGTGGGTGAGCGCAGCGGCTTGGGTCGAGCGATTTTCGGCGCTGTATGAAAAGCCCGTGCCGATGAGGGACTTCGTGAGGTCGGTGGCCGGAGTGGGGCTAATTGGTTCGCCGTTGCGGGTCGCTCCAAGACCTGCTCCCGCGGCAAAGAGCTCGTTGCGAACCGGATCGAACACCGCTCCCGCAACGGGGGAACCGTCGAGCTCTACGCCGATCGAGACGCTAAAGCCCGGAATGTCATAGAAGAGGTTTGTGGTGCCGTCGATCGGGTCGATAATCCACACGACGCCCGTGGAACTCTCGCTTGAGGCACCCTCCTCGCCAACCAGCCCGTCGTCGGGGCGAGCGTTGCGGATTGCCTCAACGATCGTTGCCTCTGCCCACGTATCGATTTCGGTGACCACATCGGTCGGTGAGGACTTGGTCGTCCAGTCAAAGCCGCCCGCACGACGAGACATGACCTCGGAGCCAACCTGTTGGGCAATCGACGCAGCGAGATCTCGAAGCTCGGCGATCAACGGTGACGCGTCGCTCATGAGAGTCCGCGTTCGCGACGTGCACGATCGCGGATCTCGATCGCTTTCCACTCCGACATGGCACGCAGCGTCAGTACGGCAACCACGGCAACACCAATCGCACAGATCAGCGCGGTAGCCAACCCAACAAGGGCGGCGTTGGTCGAGCAGTCGTCGCTCGCACATTGGAGGTCGACGACAGACCAGCCAATCAGCCCGCCCGCCAAACCAGCGATGATGATCGACAACACGGCAACGATGCGCGCCCACACCGGGGGAGAGGCATCGGGGAGCGCGGGGCTCGGAGAAGTCACGTGAATAGGCTACCGAGGTCGGCCTACACTCACCGGCGTGTCCTCTCGGGTGATTCTCCACGTCGATATGGACGCGTTCTATGTGTCGGTGGAGCTGGTTCGTCGACCTGAGCTCCGCGGCAAGCCGGTCGTCGTTGGCGGCACAGGACGGCGAGGCGTCGTGGCTGCTGCCAGCTACGAGGCCAGGTCCTACGGCGTGTTCAGTGCAATGGCCTCGACGCAGGCGCAACGACTTTGCCCCGATGCAGTCTTTCTCGCCGGCGACCACGAGCTCTACGCCGAGGTATCCAAGCGGGTCATGGCGGTCTTTGCCAGCATCACGCCGCTCGTCGAACCCCTAAGCCTTGACGAAGCCTTCCTCGATGTGAGCGGAGCCCGCCGCATCCATGGCGACGGACAACGCATCGCGGCCAAGATCCGCGAAACGATTTGGAACGAAGAGTCGCTGACGTGTTCGGTCGGAATTGCCCCCACGAAGTTTCTGGCGAAACTCAGCTCCGAACAGGCCAAGCCAAAGGCTTCCCCTACCGGACCCATCTTTGGACGCGGCATCTTCGAGGTTGAACCCGGCTCCGAGCTCGAGTTCTTGCATCCGCTCCCGGTTCGAGCGCTGTGGGGCGTGGGCAAAGCCACCGCGAAGCGCCTGTCGTCACTTGGAATCGAATCGGTCGGCGACCTGGCGGCGACTCCGCTGCCGAGCCTCACCAGGTCGTTGGGGGTTGCGAACGGCCAACATCTCCACTCCCTCGCAAACGGAATTGACGACCGTCCAGTCGTACCCGACCGCGAAACCAAATCGATCAGCCACGAAGAGACGTTCGCTAACGACATTTACGACGCCGACCAACTCGATGTCGAACTCGTACGCCAATGCGATGCAGTGGCCCAACGGCTACGCAACCACGGCTTGAGCGCTCGCACCGCCACCCTAAAATTGCGGTACGGCAACTTCGAGACTCTCACCCGTCGCCTCACCGCTCCCCAGCCATTTACCGCGAGCGATGAGCTGCTTCGTTTGGGTCGCGAACTCCTCGGTGCGCTCGACACTTCTTCGGGTGTCCGCTTGCTCGGCATTGGTGTTGCCAACCTCAGCGAAGACCGAGGACAGCAGCTTTCGCTTGGGTTTGAGCCGACCGACGACGCC
>CAZMYN010000137.1:0-8988 GCA_964570495.1 uncultured Acidimicrobiales bacterium
GCCCATACGGTCTCGAACTGGTCGAGCGCAGGATCAAAGAAGGACCGAACCGGTTGCGCATGTCCAAAGGGCGGAACGCCACCGATTGCGTAGCCCGTGACCTCGCGCACTTGGTCCGCGTCGGCACGGTCGCACCCGTGACCACCTGCAGCGGCGGTCAGCTTGGCGGTGTCGACTCGATTCGAGCCCGACGTGAGGGCCAACACGAGTTCACCGTCCACCGAGAAGATCAGCGACTTGACGATCTGGCCGACTTCGCAACCAACAGCCGCAGCCGCGTCGTTGGCTGTTCGGGTGCCATCGGGATATTCCGATATCTGTAGCGTCAGGCCGTGGTTCGTGGCCGCGTCGACGACGCGTTGGGCGCTCGAAGGAAGATTGCTCATCACGTGTTGCTATCCCCTCCAGATTCCGACGGACCGTGGAGGCATCTTGAGTGCTTTCGCTACATGGCTTGCCTTACCCCAGAGCTGTACGGCGTCGGTGGAGAGCTGCTTGTTCGTGAGTGGGACTTTGTCGGCCTCGTCAGCGTGGTTGATCGCGACGACGACCCGATCGGCTCCGGTGCCGCGGGCGTAGATGTAGCTCCGGCCAAAGTCGCCGATCGGTCCAATGCGTTCGAAGTCAGGAGATCGCAGCCCCGGTTCGGCCTTGCGGAGTGCAATGAGTTCCTTTACCGCAGTCGTCAGCTCGGGATGCGCGTCGAGTTTGTCCCACGGGAACCCCCGGCGGCTGTCCGGGTCGGGAAGACCTTCGAGGCCGACTTCGGTTCCGTAGTAGATGCACGGAGCGCCGGGCATGGTGAACAGAACCGACAGGCAGAGGATCACCAGCTCGGTGTCTCCCCCGGCCATCGACATCAAACGCCCTGTGTCGTGGCTGTCGAGCAGGTTCAACATGGCGGTCCGCTGCTCGGGGCCATACCAAGACATGAGTTGGTCGACGCGATCGGCAAATTCCCCGGCGTTCAATCCTGGGGTGACGAAGTAGTCGTTGTTGTCGACGATCGCTTCCTCGACGATCCGGTTGCCGATTCCGTACGCGATCGTCGGTGTGGTGAGCGGGTAGTTCATCACCCCGTCGAATGGGCCATCGGGGCCCACCCAGCCTTTCGCTTCGTGCCAGATCTCGCCGGTGAAATAGGCCTCGGGGTTGATGGCGCGAATTCTGCGACGGAACTCGTGCCAGAACCCTTCGGCGCGCACCTCGTTCGGTACATCGAGGCGCCAGCCGTCGGCGCCGCGTTCGATCCAGTGCGTGCCGACGTCCCACAAAAATTCGCGAACCGGCTCGTGTGCCGTATTGAACTGCGGCAGGGCGTGCAATCCCCACCATGCCTCATAGGTCGCGGGCCTGTCTTCGTCGTAGGGGTGAATCGGGAACTCATGGACCGTGAACCAGTCACGGAATGCCGAGAATTCTTGGTGTTCGGCAATATCGCTGAATTGGAAGAACCCTCGGCTCGCGTGGTTGAAGACCCCGTCGAGGATCACCTTCATGTCACGGGAGTGAGCTTCGGCGATGAGCGCGTCGAACGCGTCGTTGCCACCCAGGACCGGGTCGACTCGGTAGTAATCGTGTGTGTGATAGCGGTGGTTCGAGGCGCTTTGAAAGATTGGGTTGAGCCACAGTGCGGTGATCCCCAGATCGGCGAGGTACCCGAGCTTGTCGGTGACACCCCACAGATCTCCGCCCTTGTATCCAAAGAGCGTGGGAGGCGAGTCCCATTCTTCGAGGTGGAGGCCGAGGTCAACCTTTCCCGAACGAGCAAATCGGTCGGGGAAGATTTGGTAGAAGACGGCGTCGGCTACCCAGGCTGGCGTTGCTGAATCAGAATTTGGCACAGGGGCGATCCTAGATCGCTGCCGCAAGGTTCCGCGCAAATTCTCCCTTGTCGACCACGTCGACCGCATCGACATCGATGAGTCGGGCCAAATCCCACACCGCGTCGGCAACGCGCGTGGCAATAGCGGCGGTGTTGGCCCCCGGCTCGGCGTGCGAGGACAGCATCCGCAAAACGCCTGCCTTGCGGTCGAACTTGGCGTCGAGGCGACCAACCAGATCGCCATCGACCAAAACCGGTAGGCAGTAGTAGCCGTACTGGCGCTTGGCCGCGGGAACGTATATCTCGATCCGGTACTCGAAACCCCAGAGCCGTTCGGCACGATCGCGCTTCCACACGACCGGGTCGAATGGCGAGAGCACCGTCGACCCAGTAATCGAGCGAGGCACGCGGGCGTCGGGGTCGGCGAACGCTGGCTTTGACCAACCCTCCACGGTTGCTGGGAGCACCCGACCGTCCTCGACCAGATCCACCAGCGCAGACCGGGCGCGGGTGATCGGCATGCGGAAATAGTCGGCGATGTCGGACGCGGTTCCAACGCCGAGCGCTTGGACCGACATGACCATCAGCTCCGCGAACGCAGCGTCTTCGTCAGGGGTTGGTTGTGCGCGTATCTCGGCGGGGATCACCACCTCGTGGGGTACGAACACCTTTTCAAAGTTGCCCTGTCGGCGAACCCCCAACTCCCCCACGCGGTATAGCCAGTCGAGTGCGAGCACTCCGAGCGACCGGCTCCCCCAGCCCGACGCATCGGCCTCGACCGGGCGTGGATCACTCAATGTTCCGCCGGTCACCGAGCCGCGTTCGCGGACCTCATCGAGTACCGACTGCACATATTTGGGTTCGCGAACCGAGATTTCATGGAGCGATTTCCAGGTGTGCCCGGCACGAGCCCGCTCGAACGTCCACCGGACGAGCGGCTCGGACTCGACGGGCAACAGCGAGGCTTCATGGGTCCAAACCTCGAAGAAGTCGCCGTCGCGATACGCAATCCGATCGAGTAGCGCCATGTCGTATGGACCGAGTCGGCTGAGGAACGGAACGTACTGTGTCCGAGCCACAACCGGTATCGAGTCGAGTTGCACTACCCGCATCCGACCCATGGCCCGGCGAATGTGACGCTTGGTCACCGCACCGGTCGGTGGCTGGTCGCCAAACCCCTGCGCTCCGAGAGCGAGACGCCGAGCAACATCGAGTGACATGTTCCACTGACCGGTCCGACCCACGTTCGGCGACCCTAGTCGCTAGCGTTTAGAACCATGTCCTTGACGCTGTCCTCCGTTGCCCGCCGCCTCGTGGCCTTGCTCATCGTTGCGCTCATTGCGTCAGCATGTGGCGGCACCGACACAACCGACACCGCAGCTCCCGACGACACTGCGGCGACGGATGATTCTTCACAAACAACGACGACCGCCGAGCCCGACGCCGAAACGAACGACCCGCCAGCAACGACAGCGCCCGCGGTCGACGTCATCAATTCGATCAATGGCGGCAAGCCAGACGTCGAGATCCCCGCTGGGGACGCACCCCTCGGACTCGAGACCATCGACCTGATCGATGGCGAGGGGACCGAGGCTCAGCCCGGAGATCTGCTCGTCATGCACTATGTCGGCGTGCTTCACGAGAACGGTGAACAGTTCGATGCAAGCTGGGACCGTGGCCAAACGTTCGACTTCATCTTGGACGAGGGCCGCGTCATCCAAGGCTGGGACGAGGGCATTGTTGGCATGAGGTCCGGCGGACGTCGCCTGCTCAACATTCCGCCCGAGCAGGCATACGGAAGTCAGGCAAACGGTGGCATTCCGGCAAATAGCGCCCTCGTGTTTGTCGTCGACCTCGTCCACGCAGTGTCTGCTCCCGACGTCGAGAACGTTCCCGCACCGGTGACCGAACTTGAAGTCACCACACTCGAACAAGGTAACGGCCCCGTCATCGAGGCCGGCTCCGAAGTCACCATGGCCTTCCAAGCAATTTCGCAATCGACTGGCGAAGTTCTTGCATCGAGTTGGCTTGAGGGCCGGTCCGCCACGTTCCCGGTCGGCGTTGAGCCCTCACAGGCAATCCCGGGTTGGGACCAGGGTCTCGTTGGCCAACGTGAGGGTGACATCGTCCAGATTGTGATCCCGTCGGAACTCGGCCCAGAGGAGACGGCGGGCGGAGACACCCTCGTGACCGTCGTGAATGTCCTCAGCGTGCGCTGATCAGACGCTTTCGGGCTCGTCGTCCATTCCGAGTTTGAGCTTGATGCTGTCGAGGAAGCGTTCGAACATTCCCTCATCTTCTTCGACCGCTGCATCGCCTGCGTTCGCAGAATTGCCATCGCTGCCAGCACCGCCGGTCCGTTCGGCACGGAAGGCAGCGACCTGCTCGGAGCGGTCTTCGGACGAGCGCACCATGCCGGCTTCGATCGCGAACGCCTGGACACGTTCGTAATGCCACACGGGCGGGAAGCCGGCGTGCACGTAGAGATCAAGGATTGGGTCGGCACCCACGATGAGATCACCGCTCCACTCGACGGTCATGTCGAGGGCGAGATAGGTCCAGGTTTGGCCGTATTCGTCGGTCGTTGCCTCGACGCCGTTGATGGGCGGCGGAGCGTCGACCGAACCAACCTGTAGGTCCGAGAGGACAAGCCGCTCGTCATCGGTGATTCGAAAGCGCGCCAAGACACCGCGTGTGTTCGCCGAGTGCATCATTACCGGCGCCACACCGTGTGCTCGAACATCGACCAGCATTCCGGGTCCGGGTTCGACGATCACGAACTCTTCATCGTTAAGAACGATGATGTCGGGCATCTGTCCACTCATATCTCGACCCCTTGCATTAACTGGATTGGTCTGAGCCGACTTTAGCTCTTGGACACCTCGCCAACCTGGGAGCGTCGAAGTGCAAGATCGTCGATCGAGCGGACGATCGGCCCGGTGGCCTGGGCAAAGATGAACTGCACATCGACCACCGCCATACCCGTAGCAACCTCGACGGCTACCGCGTACCCAGCCCCTTGGAGTGAGTAGCGGGCGAGCTTTTCATCGACGTCAGCTTCGCTTCGGACAGCATCGGTCTTGTAGTCGACGACCACGAGTCCGTCGGTTGTTTCGACGAGCAGGTCGACGTAGCCCTCGATGGTGATGTCGCCGACCGGGGCAGCAACAAAGAGCTCTTTCCAGTGGCGAGCAGTGGCGCAGCTAGCCACGATTGGGGCTTGCAGCGCCGACCGGACCGATGCAGCGATGGTGTCGACGTGCTCGGGCACCGATTCCGCCCACGCCTGGGCATTGCTCAGCGAGTCGATCTCGGCTTCATTCACTGCGGCGAGGTCAAGGAACTGGAGCACCGCATGCACTGCGGTACCGATTGCGGTGCCCGCTCTGCCCCGGCGATAGACCTGCGGCGGCAGCTGTTGGTCGTCGATGTCGTCTTCGTCGTCGGAGATCGAGTCGTCGACCCAGTCGGTGCTGTCGTAGTTTTCGGCGCTTGCCGCTTGCGCGATTGCCGTGGCCGACCAAACGGATCGAACCCCGGCGTTTCGTACTCGTGCGGAGTGGGCGCTGCGCCAATCGGACCGAGTGGGGAGCGTGAACGTACGCGTGTTGTCTGTGGGAGAGAGATGGGCGGTTGGCGAAAACAGCGGGGCCTGGCCCGTTGGCACGCGCACGAGGTTGGCGCCCGTGCCGCTCGCAAACTTGTGAAGCGTTGCGCCGTGGCTCGTCTTTGGTTCGCCTTTCGTATCGACGCCGTGATGACCGCTCATCAACAGGTGATCTCTGGCCCGAGTGAGCGCCACGTAGAGCAGGCGATCGCGCTCGGGGCCACTCATCTCGTCGTCGAGTTCCTTGGCCAGGTCGAAATGTTGGGTGCTGACCGTCTTGGTGGCCTTCACCTCGGGCATCACGTCGAGTTGGGTGTTGTCCCATAGGACTTCACCCACCGACCGGCCTCGGCCTAGCTGGGTGGTGAGCCCGGAGATGATGGTGATTGGAAACTCGAGCCCCTTCGAGCCGTGAATGGTCATGATTTGCACGGCTTCGTCGTCGGGCTCGGGAAGCATTGGTTCGTGCGCTCGGGAACCGTCGGCACCTTGCAGGCGAGTCCATTCGAGATATTCGCGAAGGTCACCGCCACCAGCTTCGCCAAACGCTCGGGCTTGGTCGACGACGTAGCGCAGGCGGCGCCACGTATCGCGAGCTCGACGACCGTGGGCGGGAAGCGCCATTGCGAAGCGGTCGTTCATGACCCGCAGAAGCAACTGGCTCGGCTCGTCCCACCAACGATGCAACGTGAGGTCATGGAGGTGCTCGATGCCAGCGGCCACCACCGTGCCGAGCAGGGCGTCGGGAATCCGAGCTCGAATGTCGAAGGCCCCTCCGCCATTGCTGAACTCGTACAAGTCGTCGTAGCCACAGCCATAGAGCGGCGACCGCAACGCGGCAACGAGGGCGATCTGATCGGACGGGTCATCGATGGCCGACAGCACACTCAGGAGATCTTTGACCTCCTGGGTTTCGTACACCAGCGTGCCCGTGTCGGCTCGAAACGGAATGTCTTTGTCGTCGAGCGCATGCGATAGCTGCGACATTGATGTGCGGGTGGGCAACAAGATGGTGATGTCGCTCAGCTCGGGGTCACGCCAGCGGCCATGATCTTTGTCGAAGATCTGCCAGTTGTGCTTGTTGGCCTGGATGTCGACGATGAGGGAAGCAACATCGGCGGCTTCGACCTCGCGAATGTCACGAGCCTTCCCCATGTTGGGGCCGCCAAACACGATGGGGCGATGATCGCCACCCGACGTTTCGGTGCGGTTGGCGACCAGAGGCGAATACTTGGCCTGCGATTCGGTTTCCTCGGCCATGACCTCGGCGAACAGCGCGTTGACCGCAGCGACGACCGGCTCGACCGTTCGAAAGTTGCGCTGCAGCGACACTTCGCCCTGGGCAAATTTTGCCCGGGCTTCCAGGAACAGCGCGATATCGGCCCGGCGGAACCGGTAGATCGACTGCTTCGGGTCGCCGACCATGAACAGTCGACCGTCGTTTGGATGCAGGTCAGACCACTTTCCGTCGAATTGGCCGTCGACCGACGAGGCCAACAACAGTGCGAGGCTGATTTGGATTGGGTCGGTGTCTTGAAACTCGTCGAGCATGAGCACCCGGTATCGCTTGGAAAGCAACGCCCGAGCCTCAGGAGCGTTTCGCAACAGGACGTGAGCCAACACCAGCAGGTCGTGGAACTCGAGTAGCCCTTCGCTGCGGCGAGCCTGAGCTGACTCGCGTGTGAAGAGGGCAATCCTTCCCGCCAGCTGGGTGAGCGTGTCGTTGGCGACAACCCCCAACAACTCCGTGCAATACGCAAAGAGATCTCTGGCGACGTCCTTGGCCGATACGACGTCGCCGCCCCAATTCCCCTTTGCTCCCCCGTTGCCTGCAACACCAAGCGCGGGGATGGCGCTGACGACTCGTAACCGCTCGTAATCGCTGCTGGCTCGATCGAACCGCTTGAACGCCGGCTCGTACACGTCTCGGATGTGTACGCGGAACTTGTCGTCAGGGTCCGTGCACCCGTTCGGGAGTTGGCGGACGAGATGAATGCGTTCACGCACTCCGGCGAAATCGATTGGCGTCGGTCGAGCAGCGGGCACGTCGACCGCCAGGAGGCGATCCCAGTTGTCGTCGAATTGTTGTGCGATGTTGCGCAGCTGCGGGCCATTGAGCTTCACCCCGAGGATGGATGCCCGCACGATGAACTCTTCGAGGTCGGGGTCTTCGTAGAGCGAATCGAGGAACACGCCCCACCGTCGGTCGAAAGCCAGCTGCGAACGAACCTCATCGATGACCTCGACGCGAGGCGGCACACCGACCTCGACGGGAAACTCCGAAAGCAGCCGTTGAGCAAAAGCGTGAAGCGTCGACACCGCCGCGATGTCGGCATCGGCCAACGCCCGGTTGCATCGCTCGATCCGCTCGACGTTGCCCGCCTTCTTCGCGTCGCGCAGTGCCTCTTCGAACTTGATGCGGATTCGCTCTCGCAGTTCGGCCGCGGCGGCCTCGGTGAAGGTGATCGCAGCTATCTGGCTCAGCGGAACGCGAACCGCAGAGTCATCGGTGAGGACGAGCTGCACGATCCGACCGACGAGCGCTGTGGTTTTACCCGTGCCTGCCCCGGCCTCGACGAACAGCGTCTGGCCGAGGTCCGTTTGGATGGAGGTGCGCGCCTTTTCGTCGCTGAGCAAGACCGCCTCGTTGGAGCTCATGTTCCCTCCCGCGCATCGGCATCGTCGCTGCCGGGTGGTTCTTGCATGGTGACGTAGTCGACAAGGCGACCCGAACGCACCGCCTGTTCGTACTCTTCGTCGCGGTCGACCGGGCAGATTCGGGTGAAGGGGCAATGCCCGCAATTCTGGAAGTTCCGAAAGTGGGTGTCGAAGTCGCCCGGGTGGGGTGGAAAGTCGCCTCGTTCGATGCCATCGACGATGGTTTCGACGGCGCTGGTGAAGCGCTCGCTGCGGTCCGTGGTCCACGGGTAGCCAACGCGCTTGAAGCCTCCCTTGGCCGACGTGAACCAGTAGTAGGCCTCGGCCTGGTCGGTTCCGAAGCGCTGGCGGGCAGCCTCGGCGTACACCCCGAGTTGCAGCTTGGTTCCGCCGAGCACGGGGTCGGCCTCGAACTTTGTTTGTTCTTGGCGCTTGTTGCTGCCGGTCTTGTAGTCGTGGACGATCGGGACGCCGTTGCTCGCACGAAGATCGAGCCGGTCGATAAACCCTCGCATCCGAAGCACTCGTCCGTCGGGGAGCGTGACTTCGGCCGCTGGCTCTTCGAGCGACGTGTTGCGATCGGGTAAACCGAATGCCATCTCGACGTCTTGGGGCAGCGATTGCATAGCGGCGCGCATCTCGTTGTCGGAGCGGAGAAACGCGTCGAGGTCGGCGTTGGTTTCCTCCTTCTTGATCGCCCACAAGATCGGCCGGCCGGTGCGACCGAGTCGCTCGTACTCGTCGTAGCGCTTTTCGCCATGGGCAAACAAGCGAGCGCGGTCGTCTTCGGTCCATACATAGGCCAGGTTGTCGAAAGCGTGCTCGTTGCCGGGCAGTGACTCACCGATGAAATATTCGAGGATCTGGTGGTAGAGGTTGCCCTTGTCCATCGCCGATA
>CAZMYN010000138.1:0-8914 GCA_964570495.1 uncultured Acidimicrobiales bacterium
AACCTCTGGTGAGATCTTGTTCGAGGGCGAGTCGATGATCGGCCTCGACCCCAACCAGGTCACCCGCCGAGGCATCGCCCGCACGTTCCAGAACGTCCGGCTCTTCGCCAACATGACGATCGTCGAGAACGTCATGGTCAGCCAGCACAGCCGCACCAAACAAGGTGTCTGGGGAGCGCTGTTCAACAGCCCCGCCTTCCGCAAGGAAGAAGCCGAGATCCGCGCCCACGCCGAGAAGGTCCTCGGGTTCTTCGGCACTCGGCTGATTGGCTACCGCCTCGAACAACCCGCCTCGGTACTCAGTTACGCGAACCGTCGACGCCTCGAAATTGCTCGGGCTATGGCGACCACGCCCCGACTGCTGCTGCTCGACGAGCCGGTCGCCGGCATGAACCCGAAAGAGTCGGCCGAACTCACCGACCTCATTGGCAAGCTCCGCTCCGAGTGGGGTTTCACGATCGTCATGATCGAACACGACATGAACGTGGTGCGCGACGTCAGCGACCGGGTGGTGTGCCTCGACCACGGCGAGACCCTCGCACAGGGCTCCTTCGAAGAGGTCTCGAACGACCCCGAAGTAATCGAGGCGTACCTCGGCCGACCGCTCGAGAAGAAAGACGCATCATGAGCGACGTCGAGACCGAAGCCACGAGGAGCAGTGGCCGCGAGGACGGATCGACCACCCCGATCCTTGAGTTCCGCGACATCAACACCCACTACGGCGCGGTCCATATCTTGAAAGACGTCAACCTCGCGATCTACCCCGGCGAGATGGTTTGTCTATTGGGTGGCAACGCGTCGGGCAAGTCAACAACGCTCAAGACCTTGCTCGGCATGGTCACCCCAACCTCGGGCGAAGTCGTGCTCGATGGCGAGGTCGTCAACGACAAGCCCACGTCGTATCGCGTCGAGCGCGGCATCACGATGGTTCCCGAGAACCGTCGACTCTTCAAGCGCTTGTCGGTGTTGGAGAACTTGCAGCTCGGTGCGTACCTGCGCAACGACAAGGACGGCATCCAGCGGGATCTCGAACGGATCTATGAGATGTTCCCCCGCGTCAAGGAACGCCTCAGCCAAAAGTCCGGAACGCTGTCGGGCGGCGAGCAGCAGATGGTGGCAATGGGTCGTGCACTCATGGCCGAGCCACGAGTGCTGTTAATGGACGAGCCGTCGATGGGCCTCGCTCCGACACTCGTACAAACGAACTTCGAGCTCATCCAGCAAATTCACGAAGAGGGCATTGCGATCTTTATGGTCGAGCAGAACGCGAACATGGCGCTCTCGCTCGCCGACCGTGGCTGGGTTCTACAGACCGGCAAGGTTGTCCTCGACGACACCGCCGACGCACTGCTCGCCAACCCAGATCTTCGCAAGAGCTACCTCGGCGAGAGCACCGGCCACTAGCCAGTCGGGATTGATTGGTTCAACTCGCGGACACTGCGGAGCGAACGGCGGTCTCGACCGCAACGGCGGCCAACATTCGAACCGTTGCGAGGTCGGTTTCGACCTCTGGTCGCGACACGGCGACGAGCGCGTCGCCGTCGGAGGGGCCATGGACGGGTTGGATTGCACGAGCAAGGCCGTCGTGGCCCGCTTCGCCCAGCGACAAACAATGGGCCTTGGTCGACCCACCCTCGATGTTGGCGTTGGTCGCGATGACTCCGATCGTCGTGTTCTCGCCGAACGGCGACTCGACTTCTGGCCAGTCGAAGGTACCGCTGGCGATCTTGGTTGAGAGCTCAGAACCAGGGAGCACCACCTCGCCCGCTGCGTTGACCGCAACGATGCAGCACACCGTCACGTCATCTTTGGAAACCTCAGCAAATCCAAGGCCCCCCGGCATGGCCGCATCGGCGCCGCGCCACTTCCCGATCGTTGCCCCAGCGCCCGCGCCAACCTGTCCGACGGCGAAAGACGCCGAAGACTCGTCGAGGGCGAAGGCGCCTTCGGGTTGACCGGGAAACGCCGTGGCCTCCCCAACCCCGAGGTCATACAGAGACATGCCAACCACGATCGGAACCGGACCGTGCGCTGTTTCAAATCCGACCCCGTCGGCCCGCAGTGCGTGAGCAACCCCGGCGGCGGCGTCGAGGCCGAAGGCCGACCCACCCGAGAGACAGACAGCGTCGACCGAGGTGACCAGCCGGGTCGGGTCGAGCAATGCGAACTCTCGGGTCGCCGGAGCTCCGCCCCGCACCTCTCCTGACGCCACGACGTCCTCGGTAAAGCGAATGACCGTGCATCCCGTTCGTGCGGCTTCGTGGGACCAGTGCCCAACCTGCATCCACGCAAACGGCGACGTCTCACTCATGTCGCTAGTAGAGCACACTCAGGATTTGTCCCCCGTTTGGGACCGTATAGGTTCCAAACGGGGGACAAATGTCTAGGGGACTTTTTCGAGGCGGGCGGGGACGTGTTTGTGCCAGGGGGTTCCAGCGATGGGGTCTTTCCAGTCCGAGGTCGTCAGTTCGTTCGGCGCAACGCCGGTTAGTTCCTGTTCTCCGCCCGCTGGCGCGTAACCAACACCGAGACCGTTCGGCAGCGAGATGTGACCGTCTTGCATCGTGCTATTCACTTCGAGCACCGCAACCGCGCTGCCGCCAGCGGTCGTGACACGAATCCGGTCGCCGGTCGCGGCGTCGAGCGATTTCGCATCGTCGGGGCTCATGCGCAGCGCGCCCTCCATGTCCTTTTTGCGCCAACCCGGATCACGCATGATCGTGTTGGCGGTGAAGCTGCGTCGCTCTCCGGCCGCGAGCACATACGGGAACTCGTCGGTGGTGAGCAACGCCTCGGCACTCGTGAGCGCAGCAAGTTCGCTCAACATCTCGGGGATCTCCAGATGAATCTTTTGGTCGGGGGTGCGCAGCAGGTTCCAGCCGTCGCCGTGTTCGTGGCGGGTGAAGATGATCCCGTCGCGGCTTTCGATGAGGGCGTCGAACACGGCATTGCCGAGTTCGGCGTCTTCGCCCTCGAAGCCCGCGGCGCGCACCGAGTCGGTGTAGCGCATGGCGAGTTGTTGGCAGCTGAACCACATCGGGGCTGCCATTGCCATCCCTTCGGGCAATGTCGGGCCGATCGTCTCGTACAACACGACCGCGCCCACAGCACCGAGCGCAGGCTTGTCGGCTGCGGCAGCCATGTAGGCGGCGGCGAACGCGTCGTAGCTTTCGGCCGCGGCTTCGCGAAGCGGTTCGAGGTCGGCCTCGGTCACGAACCCCATGGCCTTGGCCAAACGGCTGTGGATTTCCGCCTCGGGAAGCGACCCCTCCAACGGTTCAAGAATCGGAGCTCGCATGGTCACCTTGTTTTCGGGGAAGCTGGCCCCGAAGAAGGTGGTTTCGGCCTTTTCGTATTGCGATGCTGCCGGCAACACGTAGTCGGCCTCTTGGGCGGTCTCGGTCATGGCCACGTCGATAACGACCGACACGTCAACCGCACGCATTGCCTCACGGAACTTCGCCGAGTCGGCGAGCGAGTGAACCGGGTTCGCGCTTTCGATGAAGAGCGCACGACTCCGATCGGGGTGATCGCTGACGATCCCGGGCGCGACGTCGTTGCACGCAATGAGCCCCGAGATGATCGCGCCGCCCTCGACGGGATCGAGCGGTTCCTTGCCCGTGGCGCCGTAGCTAAAGATCGGCACGAACGCGCTGTGCGCCGTCATTGCGCCGGGCTTGCCGTAGCTGCCGACGAGTGTCGTGATGGCGCGTTGCAGATACGAGATGAGCGTCGAGTGTGGCGCCATTTGGGTTCCGAGGTCCTCAAAGACCGACACGCTCTCGGCTCGACCGATACGCCGTGCGGCGTCACGAATCTGCTCCTCATCGACGCCGGACTTCTCGGCGAACGACGCGACGGGGATCGCTGCGAAAGCGTCGATTGCTGCCTCGTAGCCAACGACGTTCTCGGCCAACCAGTCGGTCGCCATTAAGCCTTCCTCGACGATGACACCGAGAATCGCGGCCAGGAGAAACGCGTCGCCGCCCGGCGTGACCGCCAAGAAGTGATCGGCGAGATCGGCAGTCTCGGTCCGCCGTACGTCGATAACGATCATCGACCGATCATCTGAGTTGGCGATCTCTTTGAGGACCCGGCGGGTCTCGTCGAAGCCATGGCTTTGCCACGGGTTCTTGCCCAGGAAGATCGACACGTCGGCCTCGTCGAATTCGCCGTGGGTGTGCGTTCCGTACATGCGGCCCTCGACCCACGCCTCCCCCGTCTTTTCTTGGGCCAGCGCATTGGACTTGCGGGTGATCCCCAGCGAATTGCGTAGCCCTTGGCCATAAACGCCAACGAGATGATTGCCCTGACCGCCGCCGCCGTAGTACATGATCTTGTCGCCGCCGTGAGTGTCGCGTGCGGCGAGCAACGCTGCGGCGACCTCCTCGATAGCGGTGTCCCAATCGATCTCGATATAGGTGCCGTCGTCGAGACGCTTGAGCGGCGACGTCAGCCGGCCTGCGGCGTTTTGGTAGTGATTGAGCCGCAGCGCCTTCTCACACGTGTACCCCTTCGAGGCAACGTGGGCCTTGTTGCCACGGACCCGCGTGATTTCCCGATCGTCGAGACGCACCTCGACGCCGCAGTTAAGACTGCACAGGATGCAGGCTGTTTTGTGCCACTCCTTGGCCGGATCGACTTCTCCGCCTGCGGAACTCGCTGGCTTCTCCGTGATCGACATAGGTGAGGTCCCCCTGGAAGTATGTAACTTCGTTCTAGGACTTCGTCACCCCGGTCGCAAGCCTAAGATCCTCTGCACCCTGCCGAAGGAACAAACCCATGCGCATGAGCGACGAACCATCCGTGGCAATCGAGACCGTCATCAAAGCCGACCCCGAGCGCATCTACGAGGTCATCAGCGATCTCGACGCAATGGCCAGCTTCGGTACCGAATTCCAGTCCGGTGAATGGACCACGGGACGCCCCGGCCAACTCGGGTCGACGTTTCTCGGCCGAAACCAGCTGTACGGCAACGAATGGGAAACCACCTCGACGATCACCGCGGCCAACCCGGGCCGCGACTTCACGTGGCGCGTTGGTGACCCCGACAACCACGTCGCCGAATGGAGCGTCACGATTCGAACCGTTCCGAAAGGCTCTGAAGTTCGTTACCGGTTCACCCACGGGCCCGGCGAATCGGGACTCACGTCGCGCATCGACGAGACCCCCGAAAAGGAAGAAGAGTTCATCGACAACCGCCTCCAGATGATCCAAGAGAACATGGTCAAGACCCTCGAAGGCGTTCGCCGCCGTCTCACCTAACCTGCCCACCATGTCGAACACCTCCCGCGCCCCGGTTGGCCGCGCTGCGCTTGCCGAAGGAGTCGGCACCGCGTTTCTCCTCGCGGGTGTGGTCGGCTCGGGGATCATGGCCGAACGCCTCACCGACGATGTCGCGCTGCAGCTGCTCGCTAACTCGACCGCGACGGTCGGAATCCTCGTTGCGTTGATCCTCGCGTTCGCCCAAACATCGGGGGCGCACTTCAACCCGGCCGTCACGCTGACAGAGCTCGCCCTCGGCTACATCGACACCGCCCGAACGGCGGCCTACATCGGGGCCCAGATCGTCGGCGGAATCGTCGGCGTGATCTTCGCCAACCTCATGTTCGACCTCGATCCGGTCGTGATCTCTGAGAAGGAACGCGCCTCGGCTGGTATGTGGTTCGCCGAAGGAATCGCGACGCTTGGGCTGCTCCTCGTGATCTTCGGGATTGTTCGAGCGGGCAGCCCAGCGATGGTCGCCTACGCGGTCGGTGGCTACATCGGGGCGGCCTACTGGTTCACGTCCTCGACGAGTTTCGCCAACCCGGCCGTCACCATTGCCCGCACACTCTCCGACACCTTCGCCGGGATCGACCCGGCCTCAGCGCCGCTGTTCATCGTGGCTCAGCTAGTTGCGGTCGTGGTTGCGATCGGACTCATTCGGGCGCTGTGGCCTCAGGAGTAGACCCTCGGTACCCGTTTGCTCACAGCGCACACGACCTCGTAGGGAATGGTGTCGAGCACCGCGGCGATCGATTCGGCTGATTGTTCGCTGTTGCCCTGACGGCCGAGCAGAACAACGTCGTCGCCGACCGAGATATCTGCGCTGCCAACATCGACCATAAGTTGATCCATCGTGACGACGCCCACCACGGGATATGGCGTTCCGCCGATAAGCACCGATCCGCCGCGCAGCCCGAAGTCACGGCGCACACCATCGGCGTAGCCAATGGGAACCGTGGCGATGGTGGTGTCGGTGGCGGCGTGGAACCGATGGCCATAGCCAACACCCTGGCCCGCCTCGATCGCCTTGACGAAGGAGACCTGCGAACGAAGCGTCATCGCCGGGACGAGCTCGATCTGGCCAGCGACTTCGGGTGCTGGTTCGATGCCGTAGATCGAGATGCCGCAGCGGACCATGAATGCGTCAGCATCGGGACGGGTGATAGCCGCGGCCGAGTTCGCCACGTGAGTTGGTGCCGCATTGGCGACCGCGGCGTCGAACGACTTCAGCTGATCGGCGGTGAACGGGTTGTCGGGCTCGTCGGCAACGGGAAGATGGGTCCAGATGGCTTCGAGTCGCAATGCGTCGTGCTCGTTTGCAGCCGCGGCCAGGTTTGCGAGCTCATCGAGCTTGACCCCGACGCGGCGCATCCCCGAATCAACGCCGATGTGGACGGCTACCGGGCCTCTGCTCGCAGCGACTTCGCCGAGCGCTTCGATAGTCCCGAGGCGGTAGACGGTAGGGGTTAGGCGATAGTCAACCACGAGCGGCAGGGCGGCAATCAACGGTTCGCTAAGCACCAAGATCGGAGCCCCTATGCCGCCCTGACGGAGCTCGATTCCCTCCTCGACCAGCGCCACGGCCAACCATTCGGCGCCTCCCTCAAGCGCGGCGCGGGCCACGGGGACAGCACCGTGGCCATACCCGTCGGCCTTGACCACGGCACAGAGCGGGGTCGGCGAAACGTGAGCTCGCAACGTCGCGACGTTGGCGGAGATTGCGTCGAGATTGATCTCGCACAGCGTCGGTCTCATCGTCCCAAGATACGCTCCCGACGTGGACCTGCTACTCATCCGCCATGGGCGACCCGAACGGATCGACTTCGATGCCGACGGCGCCAACCCTGCCCTGACCGAGCTCGGACATCGCCAAGCCAAACTCATGGCCGACTACCTGAGCCCCGAGCACATCGATGCGATCTACGTGAGCCCTCAGCAACGAGCTATCGACACCGCAGCGCCACTGGTCGAAGTCACCGGGTTGACGCCCACCATCGTCGATGGGATTGCCGAATTCGATCTCGGCCACACGAGCTATGTGCCGGGTGAAGAGGCTGGCCCGTTTACCGACGAGGCCTTGGCCCAGCTGGTTGCGGAGGTGACCGCTGATGAATTTGTGGGCCGTGTTCGCAGCGCCTTCGCCGAGATTATCGAGGCACATCCAGGCGAGACCGTCGCGGCGGTCTGTCACGGTGGGGTCATCTCGACGATGTTGTGCGACGTCCTCGAACTCGATGAGCTTCCGTACTTCGATGCCAAGTACACGTCGGTGACCCGACTACGTGTCTCCCGTGACGGCAGGCGGAGCATGGTCTCATTCAATGAATGCCACTGGCTGCGCGACCTTTAGGCTTCGTCCATGTGGACACTGCCGACCGTGTCCGACGACGACCTTCATCTCGTCGAGCGGGACATCCTCACCGCATTTCGTGCGCGTTCGACGCACGGTCTAAAGATCCTCGGCATGGGCGAGCTCGGCTTGGCGGTCGGCTGGCCGAGCAACGAGCCCGTCGGGGTCTTTAAGCGGCAGGCTCCGGGAACGTCTGGCGAAGTCGCAGCCGACCTCGACCGCATGCGCCGTTTCCACGATGCGCTGATTCGCGCCGGCATAGCGGTCGTGCCCACCGACATCCGGGTCATCACGAACGAGTACGGAGCGAGCGTCCCGTACCTGATCCAGCCCATCATCGAACCCGGTAACCTGACCGAGAATCTCCTTGCCGCGAGACAACCCGATTCGGCCGACGAGATCTTGGTCGCGATCCGCGACGCCGTCACGACAGTTGTGCGCGACGGATCGAACGGAGGGTTATCGATCGACGCGCAAGTTACGAACTTCGCCTGGGACCGAGACAAAGTCGTGCTGCTCGACACCACTCCCCCGCTGATCTGGGATCCGGGAAGCGGACCGATGTATGACGTCGGCAACTACCTGACCGCCGTACCTTCGATCTTGCGTCCAACCGCTATGACGCTCACCAAGCGCACGGCCGCCGACTACCGAAACGTACGCGGCGTTTTGAAACAGACCGTCGTCTATCTGCTTCGCATCGACCAAGAACGATGGGTGCAGCCAGCAATCGAATGCTTCAACGACGTTCTCGATGTGCCACTGGTGCGCGACGAGGTCGAGGAGAGCTTCAAACGGGTTCTGCGCGACATACCCATGATCAAACGGTTGTCGCGCATGCAACGCTTCTGGGCCACCAGAGTCCGCAAAGAGAACTACGAGTTCTTCATCACCAACAGCTTCACGGGCGAGATCTACTAATCGGACGACTTCTTGTTTGCTTGCTTGCGCATGGCCAACAGGATGCTCTTGAGCACGGACTGATCGAAGTCGATGACGACCGGGACGTGCTCCTCAGCTCGCACGGTCGAGAACCAGGCGTCACGTTGTCCGACCTGAACGTTGCGAAGCGCAGGCAGCCATTCGGTCGGCACAAAGCAATAGTCGACGTGATGCTCGTCGATGCCGCCGATCGGGTCGGGACGGAACCGGGTTGGCTGCTCGCGAGGGTCGCCGTGTTCGAGTTCGGTGAAGTGGTGATATGCGCTCACGAGGCCCTGCGTTTCGAGAATCGCGATGAATTCGAGCATGTCCCAGTTGGGGTCGTTGCGATGAAAGATCGGGTTGTTGTTGAAG
>CAZMYN010000139.1:0-8800 GCA_964570495.1 uncultured Acidimicrobiales bacterium
GTCTTGTACAGGTGGCTCAGAAGGTTCGACCACCGGTTCTTCGCTCGGGGTTTCGACTGGCTGTTCGGGCGTGAAACCAACACAGACGACGTTCACCGAGTTGATGCCTGGGGCCCCGCCGTGCTCTACCGAGATCGTGCTCGCTGCGCTGACCTCTTGAGTCGAGAGGACCGTCGTCGAGGTATTCGCGTCGTCGGGTATATCGATCGAGAGGGCCGAGGTGTAGCCCGTGTCGAGGACCACACGGAACTGCTCGCCCGTCTGGCTGGGGCCGGCCTCTTGGGTGTCGTGAGAATCGTGGCCGATCAACGTGACCGTGTACGTGCCTGCGGGAATGTCAGCGGGGAATGGGCCCGCGGTATTGGAGATTCCATCGTTGAGCAGGCGAGTTCCCTCGAACCCGAAGCTGATCTCGCCACAGTCGCTTTGAGCCCCTGCGGGCGAGATCGCCACGAGCGGCAGCGCGAGCGTCAAAGCAGCAATCGCTGCTAGCCACGCTCTTGGTTTCGGTCTCGATGTATGAACAACCATCGCCTAGCCTCTCTGCGATTCCCACGAGTCGCCACGAGAGACACTACTGATCGCGAGGCAATTAGGGAATTTGACCGCATTGCGCACCCCAACTCTATGTCTATTGCCTAGTGAGATGAGCGATGGGGGGGGGTGGCTAACGGCCGAGGATCTGCCCGAGGATTGCTTTGCCCGCAGAACCCTTGAGCAGATCGCCTGCCATGTCCATCAGGCCGCCACCGTCGTCTTCTTGTTGTTGCTGACCGCCACCACCGAACATGTCGAGGAGGCCACCGAGCCCGGCGTCTTGTTGACGAGCTTGTTCGCGCTCGGCGCCAAGCAGAGAGCCCAGTCCGCCAGCATCGCCGCCCTGAAGTCGCTTGCCGAGGTATCCCATCACGATGGGGGCGAGCATCGGGAGGAGCTTGGAGATCATGCCCTGCTCGACACCCGAGCCGCGCGAGACCGCCTGTACGACGTTGTTTTGGTTGTTGCCGAGGAGGTGGCTGAGAATTCGTCCGCCGTCAGAGCCCAGTGCGCGAGAGGCGTAGCCGCCGCTGAGCATCGGGCCGAGCATGTCGAGAATCGATCCGTCATGGTCGTTGTCGAGCGCACCGAACAGCGCTTGTGCGCCTTCTGGCTTTTCGGCTGCTCCCATCATTGAGCCAAGAAGCATCGGCAGGGCTGCTGCTACGGCCGAGCCGGTCTGGTCTTGTGGGGCGCCGATCAGGCTCGAGAGCTGTCCGATGGTGTCGCCACTGAACTGCTGGGCGAGTCCCTGGAGGAGTGATTCTGACATGTGCATTGCCTTCCCTTAAGTGTCCCAGCAATGTGCGGGGCTATTTCGGTTGCGCCTTTGGGCACCGCCGACAGTAGCAGCGCTCAATGTCCGGTGAGTCCGGAAACGAGCAGCGCCCCAGGAATGATGTCGATTGCGAGCGGTGAGGTAGCAATCGCCTCACCATCTCCCCAGATTTCGACGCCCGGAGTGGCTAGTTCTACACGTTTAGCGGTCAGGCGGGTGACTTCCTCGCGCTCGGCTGTGCCGCCGGTTCGCCCGGCGAGGTGACGCAGGACGCCAGCGCGGCCTACGCCCTCGATGGAGGTGAGATGGATGAGACCGTCGTTTGCTCGCGCGTCGGGGCACGCCAGCATCCCGCCGCCAAAGAACCGAGTGTTCCCGATGGCGAGCATTGCCGAGTCGAGGACAACAGGTTCTCCGTCGACGAGCAACTCGAGTTCGAGTCGGCGAAAGCGGGGTAGCTCCATCGCTGCGGCGACGGTGTAGATCTGGCCACCGATCGGCAGCGACATGGAGTTGGCACGAGCGTTGATCGACGCGGGAAATCCGGAGATGGCGATCGAAGCAACCCAGTGCACATCACCCAAGCTGGAGACTCGGAGCAGATCTACCGGCTGGGCGTCAGCGTTGACGGCAGCTTCGACCGAGCCGCCTGGTTCGATACCAAGAGCGGTCGCGAAGTCGTTGCCTGAACCGGTCGGGGAGATGGTCAGCGGAATCGCTGTTTGAGCCAGATGTTGGATCGCAAGGTTGACGAGGCCGTCGCCGCCAGCAACGAGCACGCGGTCGACTTCGGCCGATGAAATCGCAGCGTGAAGAGCGTCGGAGGATTCCTCGCTCGACGTGCCGGTGAGTTCAATAACCTCATGACCGCCGCCGCGCAGCGTTCCGATGGCCTGTGCCGCGGCACGCCGTGTGGGTTTACTCCCGCCAGAGGGGTTCCGAAGCACATGAATACGCATCGATGGCTTCGATCTAGAGCCGGCGGAGCTCATCGAAGACGAGGACTGCTCGACCCAGCTCACGCGATCGGGTGAGGTCGACCCAGCCGACGAGGCCCCACTCGTTGAAGCCCTCGGGATCGACGACGGCCTGGCGAACCGCAACGGTCTCGACCTCTCGATCGCCCTCGTTAACCAATTCGGACTCGTCGTCGAGCTGGAAGAAGTCGCTGCCCCGTGCCTCGGGGCCGGTGCCGACCTCGGCGTGTTGCTCGAAGTACGCATCGACCATCGGCTGTACCTGGTCGATCGGTCGTAGCGCCGAGGGTGCCCGTTCAGCTTCGGAGCAGTGATCGGGGTCAGAGACTCGACTGAGCTCGCCCGCGTTGCGCCGTGCGAGCAACTGAACCCAACGGAATGCCTCGTTTCGCACCATGACGCGAAAGGCCCGTTCGTTCGAGGTGACGTCGCGCGGTGCTGCCTCGATCGTCGAGAATCGCGAGTCGGGGGCGGCGGTGTCGGGCTCGGGGTTGATGAGGCGTTCCCACTCGTCGATCAAGCTTGAGTCGACCTGGCGAACAAGTTCTCCCAGCCACTCGATGATGTCGACCACGTCATCGGTCTTCTCCGAATCCGGCACGGTCTGATTCAACGCTCGGTAACAGTTGGTCAGATAGCGCAGAACCAACCCCTCGCTCCGCTTCATTCCGTACTCGTTCACGTAGTCGCTAAACGTCATGATCCGTTCGTAGATCTCGCGGACCACCGACTTGGGCTTGACGTTGTCTTGTCCAACCCACGGATGGCGATCCCGGAACCCGTTGAACGCTTCGTACAGCTCGTCGCCAAGCGGCTTTGGATAGTCGACCTCGTCGAGCCGTTCGATTCGGTCGTCGTATTCGACGCCGTCGCGCTTCATCTCGGCCATCAGGTCGGTCTTTGCCTTGTCGAGCTGCGCTGCCAGGATTGCGCCCGGATTCTCGAGCACCGACTCGATCACCGACAAGACGTGCATTGCGTGTTCGGGGTGATCTCGGTCGAGCCCCTCGATGACCTCGAGCGCGAAAAGCGACAACGGCTGGTTGAGCGCGAAGTCGTCCTGGAGATCGAGCGTGACTCGCACCATGCGACCCTCGGGATCAGGGGCGTCCAGCGTCTCCACCACTTCGGCATCGAGCAACGAGCGATACATCGCTATTGCCCGACGGGTATGACGGCGCTGAGCCGAGCGCGGTTCGTGGTTGTCACGCAGCACGGTCTTGACGGCGTCACAGCCTCCGGGTTGGACGAACTCGCCCGTAACCGGTGGGCGGTCCAGCAGATTGAGAAGCATCTGGTGGGTCACGTTGAAGCTCGACACCATTGGCTCGGGGGAGCCGTTGACCAACTTGTCGAAGGTGTCCTCGGTCCAGTGTGCATAGCCACGGTCGGGCGGCTTTTTCTTCTGGGTCTTCTTCTTTCGCTTCGGGTCGGCCGCTGCCTTGCGTTCGGCCACCAGGTTTTCGATCACGTGCGGTGGGGCCTGGGCCCACACGGTGCCCTGGTCGTCGAATCCCTTGCGGCCTGCCCGGCCCGCGATCTGTTGAAACTCGCGAACGGTCAGGATCCGGACCTTCTGGCCGTCGTATTTGAACAGCTGAGTGAGCAGCACCGAGCGGATTGGTACGTTCACCCCAACGCCGAGCGTGTCGGTTCCAACAATGACCTTGAGCAGGCCTTTCTGGGCGAGCTTCTCCATGAGCAACCGGTACTTGGGAAGCAGTCCAGCGTGGTGAATGCCGACGCCGTGAGACAAGAAGCGCTTTAGGTCCTTGCCGATCGGGGAGTCGAACCGGAAGTTACCGACCTCCTCGCGAATCGCGGCCTTCTCTTCCTTGGAGCAGATCGACAAGCTGGTAAACGATTGCGCTGCCTCGAGGGCGCTGCGTTGGGTGAAGTAGACAACGTAGGCCGGTGCGAGGTCGAGCGCGAGCAGGTTCTCAACCGACTCGTGCACCGCCGAGGTCTGCCACGCAAAATCGAGCGGCACCGGGCGTTGCGTGCTCGAAACGGTCGAGACCGGAGTTCCTGTTCGAGCTTCGAGGTCCTGTTCGAACTTCTCGGTTGGCCCAAGCGTTGCCGACATCAACAAGAACTGCACCTGGGGCATCTGAAGCAACGGCACTTGCCACGCCCACCCGCGCTGAGGGTCTGCGTAGTAGTGGAACTCATCGACGACGGCTAGCCCGATGTTTGCTCCTGCGCCTTGTCGAAGCGCAATGTTGGCCAAGATCTCTTGGGTGCAGCAGATGATCGGCGCATCCGGATTGACCGAGGCGTCCCCGGTGACCATCCCGACATTCTCCGAGCCAAGCTCGCGGCTCAGCGCAAAGAACTTCTCCGACACGAGGGCCTTGATTGGAGCGGTGTAGTAGCTCCGCTCGCCACGCGACATCGCCGCGAAGTGCCCGGCCATGCCAACAAGAGATTTTCCCGAGCCGGTCGGCGTAGCGAGAATGACGTGGTTACCCGCGAGCAGCTCGAGGATGGCCTCTTCTTGAGCGGGGTAGAGGTCGAGTCCAATTGAGGTGCTGTACTCGATGAACGCGTCGATGAGCTCGTCTGGTTCTGACCCCGATGGTGGTCGGTAATCGAGAAGTGAAATGACGTTGGCCTAGCGCTCGACGCCGAATCGTTCGAGCGCAGACTTTGTGCGATCGAGCAGGTACTGCGGAACACCGAACGCGTTGTCGCCGCCAGCGCTTGCACCGCCGCCATCGCTGGCGGCGGCTGCTCCTGCCTCGGCAAGCGCAGCCGCTTCGGCATCGCGCTCTTTTTGCCAGAAGAACTGCTCCCACGCACGTGAGATGACAATGTCCTCGTGGTTGATGTGGCTCAGGAGTTCGCCGTTCTCGAAACGGACCCAGTAGCGAAGCCAGGTCACGCCATTGGATAGCGCCACTTTGCCTGCTGTGCCCACGGGGACACCGGGGAGATCGACGGTTGCTCTGACCTTTGCCCCGGCACGGATTCGCTGGGAAAGGTCGACGGTCTTTGCCATCTAGACAATCTAACGGAATGTCTGGCGGTGCGGTGGGGTTGGACGGTCCATGGCCCGTACCAGAATAGTTTTCCTTCTTTTCTTCTCCGTGGTTCTCGCCGCGTGTTCAAGCCTCGTGACGACATCGTCCGAGGAGGTCGAGACGTCCGAAGTTTCCGAGGATGCGGGCAGTGATCAAGGGACAACAGGCGAGACCGGGCCGACAGCACCCGAACAGGAAACTGACGGCGAGACCGCGCCTGCAGCCCCGTTTGTCGTGGACGGCGAGAAGACGACGTTCGTGCCCGAGCTCGACGGACCGTTCAATCTCGATGGCGGAATCACCTTCGATACCGCGTCGACCGAAGGCGTAATCATCGAGGCCGATCCCGACTCGCCGCTGCAAGACACCTACCAGATCTGGCCGACCGACTGGACCCGCCGAACCGTCGAGGACTGGAACGAGTTTGGTGCTGGTCTCTCGTCGAGCGATCCCCGCGACGGAATCCCGCCGATCGACACTCCCGTGTTTGAGTCTGCGGCTCTGGCCGCCGAGTGGCTTGGACCTCGCGAGCCAGGAGCGCTCGTGCAACTCGATGACGAAGTTCGCTTCTACCCACTGTCGATCCTCACCCGCCACGAGATTGTCAACGACGCGTTCGGCGACGTTCCTGTGGCCGTGACGTTCTGCCCGTTGTGCAACACCGCTATTGCATTCGATCGCCGTGTGAACGGCGAAGTCCTTCGCTTCGGCGTTTCGGGTCTGCTGCGCAACAGCGACCTGGTGATGTGGGATGACCAGACGACGTCGCTGTGGCAACAGATCACCGGCGATGGTGTCGTCGGTACCTACGCTGGCGCCGAACTCGAAACGATTCCGACGTCGATCGTCTCGTTCCAGCAGTTCGCCGAGAACTTCCCCGACGGTCTCTCGCTCGCAGCCGAGAGCGCTGCGGGACGCCAGAGCTACGGCATCAACCCCTACGCCGGGTATTCCTCATCGCCACAACCCTTCTTGTTCAGCGGCGACGTCGATGGACGTCTCGAGCCTTTGAGCCGTGTCATCGGTGTTACCCAGGACGGCGCAGTTGCTGGCTACTCGTTTGCTCGGGCTCAGGCCGAAGGTGCAATCAATGACGAGGTCGATGGAGTTCCAATCGTCGTGTTCCACGCAGGTGACACCGCCGATGCTCTAGACCAAGCAGCGATTTCAGTTTCGGCAGCAATCGGATCTGCGGTTGCTCACAGCCCGGTCGTCAACGGCGAGACGTTGACCTTCAGCGCCAACGGCGACGGAACGTTCACCGACGAGCAGACCGGTTCGACATGGAGCGTTGTTGGACTCGCAACCGACGGTGAGCTCGCCGGAACCCAGCTCGACTTTGTCGAACACCGCAACGAGTTCTGGTTCGCCTGGCAGGCCTTCTTCGGCCCCGAAAACCTACGCGAGGGCTAGCAGCTCACCGTCCCCTCGGGAGACTAGAGGTACGTGCCGGGGCGGCTGGACGCGTCGATAGCGTCGCCCGATGGTGCGCCCCCGGCGCCTGGCGGAAGGCCCTGTGGGCCGCCGGCGGCGCGTTGTTGGAGCTGTTGGAGTTGCTGGACTGCTGCGGCTTGTTGAGCCATAGCCATTGCCTGAAAGCCCTGGTGGAGACCCTGCAGCCATCCAACGAGTTGGGCTTGGGCGATCCGGATCTCGCCTTCTGAGGGTGCCTCGCCGTCGCTTCCGACACTGAGCTGGAAGTCGCGGAGCTCGTCGAGAAGATCTTCGCTCATGGTGTCTTCGAGCGCGTCCATTGTTTCGGTGTGGATCTTGGCCAGGAGTGTGCGTCCGGCTTCGTCGAGGGGCGCTTGGCGAGCCTCGGTCATGAGCGACTGGGTCATCGTGCCGAGGCGAATGAGCTTTGCGGCGTTGGTGATTACAGTCCCCCCTTCCTCATCGACAGGCGTTTCGGGGTTTTCTACTTCGTCGGGCGTGATGTCACTCATGGCTTGAGTGTAGGCGCCTGGCGCGCAAAGGTTTTTGCTCGGATGGCCGATACTGAATTCATGAGCGCTCGACGACTTCTGATGGCGATGGCATTCGTCGCGCTCCTCGCAGGGTGTTCTGACGTTGGGCGCTCGGCGTCTCCGTCACTGTCGCTTGGCGAGAACACCGAAGAGACGGCTACTTCGGGCAACGATGACGCTGTCGTGGACGAGTCGACCACCGCGCCTACTGGAGTCGACTCGCAAGGCGCGAGCAGTAATTCGGTTACCACGAACGACGCGACCCAGCCCGACAACGCGAACGACGGCGCTGTCACTCAGAACTCTGCCTCCGAGGAGTCTGTGACACCAGAGGCTGACGATGCAGCCACCGATTCGCCCACCACGACCACGGCCACCGCATCGACTGATACATCGAGCGAGCCACGCTCCGAGCAAGACCTGCGAATTGACGAGTTGATCGCGTTCGTCGAGGCCGAGAGAGGTCACGAATTCACCGAACGTCCTTCGATCGAGTTGATGGACAACGCTGCATTCGGGCAGGCGTGGGTCGAAGTGATTGCCGAGGACGTCGCCGTCAACGGTCAGGATTACATCGACTACACGAGCATCTACACCGCAATGGGCGTCATCGAAGGTGATCGCAGCCTCGAAGAGATCTGGTTGAGGTTCGGCGACGCCGGGGTCATTGGGTTCTATGACACTCGCTCGAAGGCGATCAAGCTACGCACGGGCGAGTTCACGGCCTTCACCGAGACAGTGCTGGTACACGAGCTGGTTCATGCTCTCGAAGATCAGGTCTTTGGCCTTAACCGCCCGCAGTACGCAAACGGCGACGATGAACTCGAATGGACGTTCTCCGCGCTGGCCGAGGGTTCGGCACGCCGTATCGAAACACGTTTTCGGGCAACGTTCACCGCCGATCAGCTCGCCGAGGAAAACGCTGCTCGCCAGGCAATTCCTCGCACGGTTTCGTTGAGCGAGTTCAATCCGTCTTTCCTCGAGCTCCAGTTCGGCCGCTACCGCTTTGGTGAAGAGTTCGCCACCACCGTATGGAACGACAGCCCGGAGACCTTCGACGAGCTCTTTGCTTCCCCTCCCATCCACTCCGAAGCCATCATCGACCCGGCGTCGTTTCTGAACCGCTCGCTCGACGCTCAGAACATCGCTGCGCCGCCTGCTGATGGCGACGTATTCGAGAGTGGCACGTGGGGCCAAGCGGGCTGGGCCGCGGTCTTTGCCGACGTCGTCGACCGCTCCGAGGCCGAAGCCGCAGCGCAGGGTTGGGACGGCGATTCCTTTGTTGCGTGGCGCCAGTCCGGCGAGACGTGCGTTCGTGCCCACCTCGCTGCCGATTCAGCCGATCAGCTCGACGACTTTGCCGACATGCTCGAAGACTGGGCAGACCAAGATGGTGGTCGAGAGATTTTCTTCCCGAACGCCGACCTGATTCGCGTCACCGCCTGCGGCTAGCAGCCGAGAGCGTTCGAACTAGACAGCGGTGCCGGGGTACGGCGCAGGATCGCCGGGACCAGGGAC
>CAZMYN010000140.1:0-8723 GCA_964570495.1 uncultured Acidimicrobiales bacterium
GTGTAGGTCCCTCCACCTCCCCCGGTGACGTGTGCGTCGCCGGTCAGAGCATGGCAGATCAAGATGGCGTTGTCCGCTGCAGCGTTCAGGGTTCCCCATGTCTCGTACGCGAGGCTGACTTCGGGCAGGACTCCCCCGCCTTCGAGCGCGAGCGGTCTCCGAAGGGCTAAGAATTGGCGGGCGAGCGGTGGATCACCCGGCTGCCATGCTCCCGATACGGGAAATCGCTCAGGCCAGTCTCGCCTGCTGGAGAGCGATGATTGGGGGTCGTTCGACATCGAGCCTCATTCGGTACTTTCGAATCTCGTGGTAGTGAAACCCGGCGGGAGGCGCAGACGTTCCCACCACCAGGAAGCGACGTGCGTCTCCACACAGTACGCCGCATTCATCGCAACTGCGAGATCTCTCAACGCAGACACGTATTGCGCCATGTCCTGGCCCGACGATGCCTCGTAGGCGCGTTGGGCCGCGTGAGCCCCGGCGTCCCACTCTGGACCTGTCTTTGGCAACGCGACGCGTGCGAGGGTCGCGGCTCGCACTCGTACAGCATCGCGGGACAGTCCAGTCCCCGCAGACTGCGCCACGAGCCACGAACTCACCGCGGGCGAACTCAACGCTGCACCAAGGTGCCATAGCGACGTGGTGTTCGTCGGCTCGACACTGACCACGGGCACCGATGGGACGCACGAGCCGTCGGTGTCGACGATTAGCTCGACCACACGCGTTTGTGACGCAAGGAGAAGTTTTGGCCGACACCGTTCAACAAACCACTCGCGGACACGGGGGTCGTCGACCTCGTCGAGCACAAGCACCGGACTCGTAAAGGAGCGTTTGGCGAATCGGGTCTTGCCGCTCCCCCACAACAGGTGCAGTGGGTCGATCGCTCCAGCCGTAACCAAACGTGGTGTGCTCGAGGTTGGTTCGCCATCGATGACGGCATCGGCAATGCCATAGAAGTGTTGGCGAAACCCTGCGGTCACGTCAGCAACGTCTCCGAGGGTCCCGTGTTTGCCCGACAGAGCGACACTCGGAACCTCGAGCGCGGCAGCGAGAAGTGGGGCCCAGGAGGCCGGTGATGGCGTGGTCGCAATCGTCGGGGCTGCATTGCTCCCAGCAGGCAGCATGCGGGTGTGAATTTGGGTGGTTGTTGCGGACTCGGTCCGTGCGGCTGGCGAGGCCCCCGTGCGGCGAAAGACCACCGCCACGACATCGACCGACGCACGGAAGGTATCGGCGTCCCCGATCCACAGATGGGTGAGCTCACCCGACTCACTCGCAAACAACCGCATGGGTTCGGCGTCGCGCGCTCCCAAGATCGATTCGGGGATAATCAGCCCGACAACTCCCCCGTCACGAGCGCGCATCAATGCCAGCTCCACAAAGAGGCCGGCATCGTCTACGTAGGCACTGTTCGCCGAGCTGAACTGCGCAACGAGTTGTGCGCGGCGGTCCGTGGTGCGGCTCGTCGCCGACGAGAGCTGACCAAGAAACGGCGGGTTGCCGACAACGAGGTCGAATTCGCTCGGCCAGGTCGAGGGGAGATCGAGGAGCGCATCGGCGAGCACGGTGACGGGTTCGACCTGCGTACCCGACCAGAGTTCGAGACACGCCCGACAAACATCGAGCGCTGTTGCGTCGATGTCGGAGGCGTGGAGGCCACCGACGATCGTCGAACGGTCGAGTTCGTAGCGTTCTTCGATGAGCGTTGCGGCCGCGAGCAGGAACGCTCCACCGCCACACGCCGGATCCCAGAGCAGCGGCGTTGTCGTTCCGCTCGACAATTCGCTTCCGAGCGCGTCGAATGCAAGCTCGCACACACGTCTGGCAACCAACGGAGCGGTGAAGTGGGCTCCTTTGCTTCGGCGATCAGCGTCGTCGAGCAGAAGCTCCCACGTCGAACCGATCGTCGACAACTCGATCCGATCATTGCCAAGGCGCCCTAGCGCCTCGCTCAACTCGACAGGCGTCGGCGGGTCATCGTCAAACGCTGCCGGTTCGGGGAGCGAACGTAGCGCCGCTACGTGTCGCACCAGCGCTGCTATCCGGGCTCGACGAGAGGCGGCTGGGGCATCATCTGCGGTTAGGCACGCGACGACGCGGTCGACCTCTGTGCGGCCCTCGGTGAGCCCGGCTACGCGGTTGGGTCCCACCCGGCGAGATCGTTGAGTCGTTCATCGTTCGAGAACATCTCGACGATCGGAAGGTCGATGCCAATTCGCTTCTGGAGGCGCTTAACTTCGAGTTCCTCGTTCCACAAAAGCAGGCTCACGACAAGGCCCGTCGAGCCAGCGCGCGCTGTTCTACCCGAACGATGGAGATAGGTCTTGTGCTCGTTCGGCGGGTCGTAGTGGACAACCACCTCGATGTCGTCGACGTGAATCCCGCGTGCTGCCACGTCGGTAGCCACAAGCACTGCCAATTCACCCTTGCCGAAACTGTTGAGCGCTCGCTCTCGGTGATTCTGGCGCAGGTCTCCGTGGATTGCTGCGGCCTTGACACCCAAATCGTTGAGTTCGCGTGCGAGCCGGTCGGCCATGTGTTTGGTCGCGGTGAACATGATCGCCCGATCGACCGACTCGGCGATTGCAGCGGCGACCTTCACCTTGTCCATCTGGTGGACCTGGACGAATCGGTGCGTCATCTCGTCGACGGTGATCTCGGGAGACTCGACCTCATGGAAGACCGGGTCGGTCTGGTAGCGCCGAACGAGACTGTCGACCACGCCGTCGAGCGTTGCAGAAAAGAGCAGGGTCTGATGCTCCTCTTCGGCTTGACGCAACAGCCACTCGACCTGCGGGAGAAACCCCATGTCGGCCATACGGTCTGCTTCATCCACAATCACGTGGGTGAGTTCGGATAGCGAGACGGCCTTGCGTTCGACGAGATCGATCATTCGCCCAGGCGTGGCAACAACAAAGTCGATGCCCTTTTCCAGCTTGGTGATCTGACGCTCGATGTTCGCGCCGCCGTAAATGGCAGCAATGCGCACGCCGCGAGGTTTCGCGAGCGGGGTCAGTTCATCAGCGACCTGAACCGCGAGTTCACGCGTTGGCACGAGGGCGATCGCCTTTGGCTTCTTGGGCTCGGCGCGCTCGATGTTCTCCAGGACAGGAATTCCAAAGGCGAGCGTCTTGCCCGATCCCGTCTTTGCCTTGCCGCACACGTCGCGTCCAGAAAGGGCGTCGGGTATCGCAATGGCTTGAATAGCAAATGGTTCGGTGATCCCTCGCGAGGAAAGTGCGGAGACGAGATCATCCGATACGCCGAGGTCGGCGAACGTGGTTGTCATGTAGTGGTGTCTTTTCGAAAGTCCAGAAGACGCCAGCGTACTGCGCGAGGGAGCCTAAGTATCGTATTGCCCACTCTGCGTTGTTAGCTCGGCCGCTCCGTGCGCACCTTGGCTCCGTCGGTATGGATTCCTTCGCTGGCCAAGAGTGACGCGTGCTTCGATTCGAGGCCCGGCACCAGACGGCCCGATGCGGTCACGACGCGCCACCAAGGCAAACCGTCCGACACACGCAGGACACGGCCGACGGCGCGTGCAGCCCCGGGGAAGCCAGCCTCGGCCGCGACCTCGCCATAGGTGACGACATCGCCGCGGGGAATCGCCAAGATGACCCGCTTAACCGACTCTTCGAAGTCGATGCGTTCTGCTGTGGGCGGCGAGGAAGCCATCAGTCGGCAGGCTCGAGACGAACGAGCTTCACGGGCCGCTTGATCCCGGGCAGGGACTGTTCGCCAGCAGGAACAGCGCGGGTGTTGACGAACAGCGACGTCATCATCGAATCGGGAGCAAGTATCTCGTCGGGCCCTGCCAGGTCGCTCAGGCGAGAAGCGAGGTTTACGGCCTGACCAATGTGGTCGTCCCCCTCAAACAGGATCACATCGCCCGAAGCCACGCCTGCGCGCAGCGGCAACGACGTTCGTTCTCGATTCGAGTCGATCATCGCGACGACCGCTTCGATCACGGGTTCGGGTTCGACACCGACGATCATCGCCCCATCGCCGAGCCACTTCGCGACGCGAACCCCGTGCATGGAGGACAGATGGCGGATGTTGCCGCGGATTGTCTCTAGTAAGTCGACCGCCGCAGCGTCGCCTTCGCGGTCGGTGTATGCGGTGAAACCGGACACGTCAACAAACGCGAACGTCCGCTGAACACGGGTGACATTGCCAAGGCGTACTACATCGCTCACCGGCACACGTTAGGTCAGCGGAGCAGCTCCGCGCGGACGGCATCACTAAATGCTGGCCACAGGGGCTTTGCCCATTCGTCAAAGGCATGGTTCGTAAGCACGATGCACGTCACCATGACCTCGGGATCGACCCATAGGAACGTGCCCGTCTGGCCGAAGTGACCCCACGTCGACGGTGAATTTGTATGTCCGGTCCAATGCGGAGACTTCTCGGCTCGTATCTCTGGTCCCAGGCCCCAGGTGTTGGGGGCCTGACGCCCATATCCGGGAAGAACACCAATGAGTTCGGGTAGATGCGCCGACACCATCAACCCGAGCGTTGTTGGGTCGAGAAGCTCTGGCAGGTGCTGCACAAACCGGACCAGATCGTCGACGGTCGACTCCGCGCCGAATGCGGGGCTGGTAAGAAGCGCTGAGGAACCCATTGCGAGGGGGCTGAAGATCCCTTCGTGCAAGTAGTCCGCAAAGGTCAGCCCGGCGCTGGCCTCGACGGCTGCTGCTGCCATTTCATAGCCAGCGTTGGAGTAGATGCGGCGACGCCCGGGATCATCGAGCACCTTGCCGTTCGGCGCTAAACCACCCGCATGGGCCAACAGGTCGGCCATGGTCGTGCCGCGCTCGTCCACTTCGTGATCAAGCGTGACGCTCCCCTCCTCCACCGCGAGATGCACTGCTGCCGCGGTCAGGAGCTTCGTGATCGACGCGAGAGCAAAGACCTGCGTGGTATCGCCATGGCGGTGAACCTCGCCTGAAGGCGCGATGACCGCGGCCGCTACCGACTCACACGGCCACTCGTCGAGTAGTGCAAACGACTTCATCGGGACTAGCTGTCGGCAGTCTCGACGACGACGTCGTCTTCTTCTTCCTCGGAGGTGAGTTCAACAACGTCGTCTTCGTCGTCCTGCTCGTCATCGGAGCTCGTGTCAGCGTCGTCCTCAGCAGAGTCCTTCGTTGGCCAAAACACCATCGCGATGCCGCCGATAATGAGCCCGAGACTCATCCAGATGTTGAGTCGTAGGCCAAAGATCGTGTTCACGGCGTCGATGCGAAGCGCCTCGACCCACAGTCGTCCAAGGCCATAGCCGAACAGGTACACCGCAATCAGTCGTCCGCGAGGAAGCACTTTGAGCCGGTCGACACGCAAGATGACCAAGACGAGAGCGAGGTTCCAAAGCATTTCGTAGAGGAACGTGGGATGGAAGGTCGGAAACGCGTCGACATCTCGGAACTCTTCAGGAATCGAGTTGCGATGCTCGCCGTCGATTTCGAGCCCCCACGGAAGGTCGGTTGGACGGCCGTAGAGCTCTTGGTTGAAGTAGTTGCCGAGTCGGCCGATGGCTTGCGCGAGCGGGAGTCCCGGGACCGCAGCATCAAGAGCACCCGAGATGGACAGTCCGCGCCGTTTGGCTGCCCACAGACCGGCCAGGACACCAAACAGGATTCCGCCGGGGATTCCGAGGCCGCCCTCGTTGACGAGAAAGACCTGGTACCAGGGCTGGTCGCGGAACAGTTGGAAGTCGGTGACTACGTGATAGAGACGTGCGCCCACAACGCCCGCTGGCACGGCCACAAACGCGATCGACGCCATGTCGTCTTCGTGTCCGCCGACCTTGGTCCAGCGATTCTGAGCCAGGATGACCGCGGCAGCAACGCCGAGGCCGATGGACAGTCCGTACAGCGTGAACGGCCCGATCGAATTGAAGCCGGGTGACGGAATGGATCCGAGCAAAGAGGCCAACGCCGAGGTAGATGAGATCACGACCTACAGAGTAGCGCCATAGGGGCCTTCGATCACAGCGGCGCAATCACCGTGGTTAAGAGTCTGGTGAGAGTCAGAACGCGTCAGGAGCGAGCTGCATCAAGATGTCGGCTCCTCCGAGCACGGCTGATTCCTGCGCGCTGGCCAAAGGCAACAGCTGGTCACAGTAGAAGCTGGCCGTGAGAATTTTCGTTGCGAGACGCCGATCGGAGTCGCCTTCGTCGATGCGCCGTTGGGCAGCAATTGCTTGAGTGAGCAGCGTCCAGCCGCCGACGAGCTGACCGAGCATCCGCAGATACGGCGTCGCTCCAGCGAACGCGTCGGCTGGCGATGACGCGAGATGTTCAAGGAGCTTCATCGTCGTTGCCCGCACCGTCGCTGTCGTCGAAGCGATTGCAGCACCCATCTGCTGAAGTGGCTGGGTGAGGTCTTGTGCCGCAACGGCGGTCGCGTCGATCTCGTCGAGCAGCTCAGCAATAACGTTTCCTTGGTCGAGCGGCAGCTTGCGCGCAACCAGATCGAGGGCCTGAATGCCGTTGGTGCCTTCGTAGATCGGGTTGATACGAGCGTCCCGGTAGTGCTGGGCAACCCCCGTCTCTTCAACAAAGCCCATTCCGCCGTGCACTTGAACCGCCATCGAAGTCAACTCGACGCCGAGATCGGTGCACCACGACTTCGTAATCGGGGTCAAGAGCGCAGCGCGCGATGCCGCGGCGTTGCGCGCGTTCTCGTCGGGATGGCTTACCTCGGCATCAACCGCGGCTGCGTCGAGGAAAGCAACGCCTCTCATCGCTTCGATATAGGCCCTCATGGTGAGCAACATCCTGCGCACGTCAACGTGTTCGATAATCGGCGAAGAAGTGCCCGCAGCTGCACCGAGAGCACGCCCTTGCTTGCGCTCCTTTGCATAGCCAACAGCATCTTGATAGGCCCGTTCGGCAATGGCGAGTCCCTGAACACCAACCGCTAGGCGAGCGTTGTTCATCATCGTGAACATGTAGCCCATACCACGGTTCTCCTCGCCGATCAGATAGCCGACGGCGCCGTCATCGTCGCCGAATTGAAGCACGCATGTCGGGCTCGCGTGAATGCCGAGTTTGTGTTCGATCGACGTGCACTTGACGTCGTTGCGAATCGTGGGTTTGCCGTCGTCATCGAGAAGGTACTTCGGAACAATGAACGTCGAGATGCCCTTGGTTCCGGGAGGAGCATCCGGAGTGCGCGCCAATACGAGGTGCACGATGTTGTCGACCATGTCGTGCTCGCCGTACGTGATGAAGATCTTCTGCCCCGAGATTCGGTATGTCCCATCTGCGTGGAGTTCGGCCTTGGTGCGCAACGCACCAACATCGGACCCTGCGTCGGGTTCGGTGAGATTCATCGTTGCGCTCCACTCGCCAGAGACGAGCGGCCGGAGCCACGTTTCCTTTTGCGCCTCGTCTGCGTGGTGATGGATCAGGTCGATCGCTCCTTGGGTCAGGAGCGGACACAGCGCAAAGGACATGCAGGCCGAGTTCAGCATCTCTTGAAGCGCGATCGACATGACACCCGGGAATCCCCCGCCGCCATAGGCCGGGTCGAAGGGAACCGATTGCCAGCCGGCCTGGGCGTAGGCGTCGTACGCCTCAGCAAAGCCGTCGGGAGTGGTGACGGTGTGGTCCTCGTTCCACGAACTGCCCTGGGTGTCGCCGACACGGTTGAGCGGAGCGATGGTGTTCTCGATGAAGCGGGCGGCCTCGTCGAGCATCGGTTCGACAATCTCGGGATCAAAGTCGGCAAAGTCGGGGAACGTACCAATCTGTTCCACATCGGCAATCTCATCGAGAGCGAATCGAATGTCCCAGAGGGGTGCGGTGTAATCAGCCATATCTACCTTTCGACGACGGCTCGCCAGAGAAAAGCTTGGATATCCAACTATATCTATCCATACATCTCGGCGTTCGGCTCAACCCGCCAAAGCTAACTCTTGCGCACGAATCGACGAGCCCACTTGAACGCACGGGTAAACAGCAGCGGCTCGGTCCAGTTCTCCGGCGCAGGCCGCTTGATTGCGAGGCCTGCATTGACCTCTGCGCCCAGCACGAGGCCGATCGAGAGCAGATACAACCACAGTTGAAGGGTGATTGCTGTTCCAATCACACCGAAGATGGCGTTCGAACTGCTGCTCAATGTCCGCAGGTACACCCCGAACAGGCCCGTGGCTACGAGCGAGAACACCGCCGAAAAGACCGCGCCCGGCACTTCGCCACGCCATGCCGCACGACGGTTGGGAGCAATGTGATAAATCGTTGCTGACCAGGCCACGAGAATCGCCGACGCCACCGGTAGGCGAACCCAGCGCCAGAGGAACGCAAGGACATCGCCGAGAAATCCGTCGCCGATGAAGTCTTCACGTCCGAACAGCGGACCGATTACCACCGCGGCGAGGGTGAGCGAACCCACGAGGATGGATCCAATTGCGAGAAGGAGACCCACAAGCTGTGTGCCGACCCAGCCGCGTGTCGTGTGGTGGCCGTAGGCAACGTCGAGCGCGCGGACCAGAGCCGCAAAGCCGCGCGAGGCAGTGTAGATAGTCGCCAGAACACCGACGGTGAGTGCAGACGTCGACGAGCCCTCGAAGAGATTTCGCACCGCCTCGGTCACGCCGCTTTCGGCGCCAAAGATGCTCGCGGTCCATTCGGCAACTTGGTCTTCGACGGACTCGGAAAGGTCGCTGCCGACGATGTTGCCGAGCCAACCAAGCGCCGCAGAGCTCACCAGCATGAGCG
>CAZMYN010000141.1:0-8688 GCA_964570495.1 uncultured Acidimicrobiales bacterium
TCGCGGCGATATGCGAGACCGATGGCCGCAGGCGCCAAGCTCGGACGGTTTCTCGATCGGATCGAGAACAAGATCAGGACGAGAATCGTCAAGAGGAACGGCAGCATGCTCAGCAGAATCGGGCTGATCTCGACGCCGAAGGTTTGAAGTCGGGGCTCCAACGCGATCAGCCCGCCAAAGAGCACTGCGCCGACGAGCACACGTCCGGGCTTCCATGCCCCAAAGATGACGAGAGCGACGGCAATCCATCCACGTCCCGCCGTGGTGCCCTCGGTCCAGCCCGGTGCAAGCACGATCGTAAGGAACGCACCCGACGCTCCGGCGAGGGCGCCGCCGATCGCAACGGCAATCAACCGGATTCGTACGACACCGGTTCCGGCGGCATCGGCGGTCGCTGCGCTTTCGCCAACGGCCCGTAGCGCTAGTCCTGCTCGCGTTCGAGTGAAGATGAACCACGTGATAATCCCGAGCGCGATCGCAAGCCAGCTCACGGCGGTCATCGAGAAGATTGTCTCGCCCAGCCAGGGGATGTCGCTCAATGGGCCAAGGGGAACCGGCTCAAAGCTTGCGCGCGGTCGTTCGATAATGAGGTCGCGTCCAAGGAAGGCAGAGAGGCCAAGGCCAAGGATGGTGAGTGCGAGTCCGCTCACCACCTGATCGGCCCCCATGACTACGGCTACGACACCGTGGATCATCGCGAAGAGCGCCCCCACAATGATGGCTGCAAGGAGGGCAGCCCACGGGTTGCCCGTTTCGACTCCGACCCAAAAGGCGGTCATGCCGCCCATGGCCATCATCCCTTCAACGCCAAGGTTCAAGACTCCAGCGCGCTCGGCGATCGTCTCGCCGAGCGCAGCCAAGTAGAGCAGCGTGCCGAACTCGATGACCGAGATGAACAGTCCGATGAGGGTTGCCTCGTTCATGTGGCAGCGCCTTCAACGGTGACTGCGGTTCGCCCGCTTCGCACGAGTTGATATTGGGTGAAGACCGCAGCGGACAAGGCCCCGAACAAGATGAGCGCTTGGATGACGTTGGAGATGGAGGGTGGCACGCCGGTGGTCTGGATTGCCTCGCCGCCGATTTGAACTGCACCGAAGGCAACGGCCACGGCCGCAACACCGGAGGGTCGCATAAGAGCAAGTGCTGCGACGATGATGCCGGCGAAGCCGTAGCCGTTCGCGACGCCTTCGACGATCCGTGAAGACGATCCAGTCAGTTCGATGCCGCCGGCGAGTCCAGCAATGGCGCCGGAGAGCAACAGCACCGTGAAGACCTTTTTGCGAAGGGAGATTCCGACATACTCGGCTGCCTGTGCTGATGATCCAGCGATCCGGAGTTCGTAGCCCCATTTGCTTCGGGCCGCCCAAATTCCGAACCCGATGACCACGACGGCTGCGATGATGATCCCGATGTTGGCTCGCTCGAATAGGACTGGGAGCGCTGACTGCTCGGGGAGTTCGGGCGCGACCGGGAAGTTGTTTCCTTCCGGATCTTTCCAGGGGCCATTCACCAAGAACCGCACGACCCGGATCGCTACTTCGTTCAACATGAGGGTCGTGATGATTTCGTTTACGCCGAGTTGCGCCCGGGCCAGAGCTGGGCCGAAGGCGAGGACCGCTCCGCCGAGAATTCCGCCGATAAGCATGAGCGGAATGAGAGCTGGCCCGGCAAGGTCCGGGGCAAGCCGTGCAATCCAGGCCGCACCGATCGCTCCAGCGATGATTTGGCCTTCGGCCCCGATATTCCACATGCCCATAGATCCAGCCACGGCGACGGCGAGCCCAGCGAGCCCGAGTGGGACGGCTCGTGTCAGCGTGGCCGACCAACCACGGCTCGAGCCGAGGGCGGAGTCGAACATCTCGGCGTAGACCTCAAGGGGCGAATGGCCCGCAGCGATTAGCAGCACTGCTCCCAGGATCAACGCGATTACCAGGCCGACGACAAAGGCCAATACCTGGCCGCCCGGCAGGGGGTCCTCTCGACGGGCCAGCCTGAATCCGAACATCAGAGCGCCTCACCATGTGCGCCAGCCATTGCTGCGCCGACATCGGCGCGGGTGGCGACCTCGGGGTCAAATGATGCAACGACAGAGCCTTCGTGCATCACGAGTAGCCGGTCGCTCAGAGCGAACAGTTCTTCGAGATCCTCACTAATGAGGAGTATGCCGACGCCGGCTTGGGCCTGTTCGAGAAGGACTTGTTGGATCGCCGCGACACCTTGCACGTCGAGCCCGCGGGTGGGTTGTGCTGCCACGAGCGCCGTTGGGCCAGAGGCGAGTTCGCGTCCAACGAGTAGTCGTTGCAGGTTGCCACCCGAAAGCGCGGCCATCGGCGCATGAAGCTGGCCGACCTTCACGTTGTACTCAGAGATCAATTCTTCAGCATGGTTCGCGGCTGCTTCCCGGTCGATGAACGGGCCGCTAGAAAGCGAACGATAGGCGCGCATCATGGCGTTCTCGACCACGTTCATGCGCGGGGCAAGACCAACACCGATCCGGTCCTCTGGCACGTAGGCCAGTCCCGAAGAGTTGCGTTGACTTGGTGGGAGGTCGGTGATCTCGGTGTCACCAAGTTCGATTCGCCCTGAGTCGAGACGTTCAAGACCGGCAATTGCGTCTGCGAGTGGTCGTTGGCCATTGCCAGCCACACCGGCGATCCCGACGATCTCGCCTCGCGCCACGTCGAGATCGACATCGTCGACGACCTTGCGGCCATGTATGTCGGTCATGTTCACGCCGCGAATGGTGAGTGCTGCTTTGTCCGCCACCGGCGTTGAGCGGACGCGACGTTGCGATACCTCTGTTGCTTCTCCCACCATGAGTTCTGCGAGTCTGGCAGCGGTGAGGGATTCGACGGGCAGCGATTCAGCGACGGTCGCGCCTCCACGAAGGACGGTTGCCTCGTCGCAGAACGCGGTGACCTCGTCGAGCTTGTGGCTAATGAAGATGATCGAACGACCATCAGCGGCCATAGCTGCCGTGATGCGTCCAAGCTCTTCTGCTTCGTTGGGCGTAAGCACCGCTGTTGGCTCGTCCAGAATCAGCACGCGGGCCTCTCGCCACAGTGCCTTGAGGATCTCGACTCGTTGGCGTTCGCCCATGGAAAGTTGCCAGACTTCTCGTCCTGGTTCTGTTGCAAGGCCGAAGCGGTCAGCAAGATCCGCAACCTGATCCTCGATTGCGGAGCGGGTAACGATTGGAGGCGCGGCCCCGAGGACGACGTTCTCGGCGACCGTGAAAGTCGGGATGAGACGGAATTCCTGATGGACCATTCCGACACCTGCAGCTATCGCATCGGCGGCTCGTGTAAATCGCTGCTCGACGCCGTCGAGCACAACGCGTCCCTCGTCGGGTTGGTAGACCCCAGCAAGCACGTTCATCAACGTTGTCTTTCCGGCGCCGTTCTCTCCGAGGACGGCGTGAACCGACCCCGCCCGGACGCGCAACGTCGCCCCAGCGTTTGCGATGACGCCAGGGAATCTCTTCCAAATGCCGTCGAGTTGGACGGCAGGGGTCTCGGTGCCGTCAACCATGCAGTTCACAACCTGCCCGAGCAGCCGACGGGCCGCCCAATCGGGCGGCCCGTCATTGCTAGGAACGAGGTGATGATTAGCCGGAGACTGAACCCTCGACGTTCTCGACGAAGAAGTTCATGTTGAGTAGAACCCCGTCGTTGATCGCGTCGCCCGACGATGCAACAACTGCGAAGTTGCCATCGTCATCGGGGAACGGGTTGAGCAGCTCGGTCTGAACAACGCCGTCTTCGAAGATGACGTTTCCGTCCTGGTCGGTGATCGTGCCTTGGTCGAAGACGTCGAAGTCGCCGGCGAGGATCGAGTCCTTGACCTCTTGCATTTCAGCGGCGACCGGAGAGCTCGCGGGGACTTCGATGTCGACAACGCCGTCGGCCATGCCGCCCCACCATGAGGTTGGAGCGAAGTTGCCGTCGATGGCTTCTTGGATGACCTGCTGGTAGCGAGGGGCCCAGTCCCAGACGGGAGCGGTGAGGTATCCCTCGACCTGGTCGCTCACATCGCTGTGGTAGCCAATGAAGGTTCCGCCGGCCTCGGTGATGGCTTGGCCGGTAGCGGTCGAGTCCTGGTGCATGGTGAGCACGTCTGCACCGTTGTCGATGAGTGCCTGAGCGGTGTTGCCCTCAACACCTGGATCGAACCAGGTTGCGGTCCAGATGACCTCGACGACGGCATCGGGGTTGGTCTCGGCGACGCCCAAAGAGAAGGCGTTAATTCCGCGAATCACTTCGGGGATCGGGAAGGCGGCAACGTAACCAATTCGGTCCGACTCGGTTGCGGCGCCTGCGGCCATGCCAGCAATGAAGCGGGGCTGGTACATGCGGCCGAACGTGTTGCCGAAGTTGGTGTCGTTCTGGCGGAAGCCCGAGATGTGCTCGAAGCGAACATCGGGGTTGTCCTCGGCGAACTGTGCGGTGGCGTCCATGTAGCCAAACGAGGTCGTGAAGATCACGTTGAAGCCGTCGTCGATGAAGTTCTGCACGGCGTTGTCGAACTCTGCGCCGCCCTCTGGGATGTTCTCAACAAAGGCCGTCTCGACACCCGTGGCGTCGCCGGCATTCTGGCGGCCCTGATCGTGGGTGAAGTTCCAGCCAGCGTCGCCAACCGGCGCGACCATGACGAATGCTGCACTCACATCGCTAACAGGTTCAGCGTCTGTCGAACTCGCTGCGTCGCCTTCGGATGTGTCGGTTGCGGCATCGGTGCTGCTTCCGCATGCTGCTGCGACGAGCGCAAGCACGGTGAGGAGCGCGAAAAGCGCCCGCTTAGATACTGACATTGTGTTACCCCTCCAGGTATGACTTACGTACAAGTGTCTATCGGCTTTGGAGCGGGTCAACAAGGCGCGTGTTTGGCTGTTCACACGCGGCTAATCAGAAACCCCTAGATGGCAATTGGGGGCAAACCCCTAGAGACTCCGAACCCTCGTTTGGCGAACATATCTGTATGCCAACCAACGAACTCTTCCTCCTAGGTGAATCGGTCTTGGCGGGCCTTGGCTCGCTGTTCGACTGGTACACATCCAACGCGAAGGCGATCTTTGTCACCTTCATCTTCTCGGCGATTGTCGGGGAGAAGCTCTTCCAGTGGGCCCGTAAGCGAAACCTGCACATTCGCAGTTCGCTCACGTCGCTCGCCTCCGGTGCGGGCTTCCTCGTGGCAAAGACCGCGTTCGAAAAGCTCATCTTCATAGCGCTCGCGTTCTTCATCTACGACAACTTCCGCCTCTTCGACTTGCCGCTCGGGAACCCACTCGTTTGGATTGGAATCCTGTTTGCTCGTGACTTCATCTACTACTGGGTGCATCGCAGCGAGCACACGGTGCGCCTCCTGTGGGCCTCACATCTGATCCACCACTCGCCACCCAACATCGACATGACCTCGGCGGTTCGAATCCCGTGGATGGAAGCGATGTACAAGCCATGGTTCAGTCTGTGGATGCCGCTCATCGGTTTTCATCCGCTCGCCAAGATTGGACTCGACGTATTTGTTGGAACCCTCCAGCAGCTACACCACACAAAGGCCTTCCCCGGACGAGGTGACGGAACCTACAACTGGATCGGGCGAATTTTCGTGACGCCGTCAACGCATCGGGTTCATCACGGCTACAACCCCGAGTACATCGACAAGAACTTTGGCGCCGTCTTCATCTTCTGGGACAAGCTCTTTGGCACCTACGCACCCGAGATTGCGCCGGTCGAGTTCGGGGTCGGCGAACTCGATGCCGTCGACAGCCCCGCCGATGCGTTCTTCGGCGGTTACAAGCGGCTCTGGAACAACGTTCGCCAGGCAGGGTCGCCTCAACGGGCGCTCGCAATTGCATTTGGCAGGCCGTGACCTGCGCTCTGGTTGTCCGGCTAGCTTTGCTCGACCCACACCGATGTGTCGGCGGGAATTGTGTCGCCGTCGAGCTCGCCCGAAGCCAAAACAATCGAGCCTTCTGGCAAGGCGATTGGCTCGCTGCTCATGTTCGCCACGACGAGTACGTTGCCTCGCGTAAAGGCGAGCACGTCGTTGCCGAGGTCGACCATCTCGAGGGAGCGGTTGGTTGCAAAGTGATCTGACCGCAGCGCGATAGCGCTTCGGTACAACGCCAACATCGACGACGGATCGTCGTGTTGCGCGGCGGCCGAAACCGGTCCGAACCAGTCGGGCTGGGGTAGCCATGGATCGCCATCGCCAAAGCCGAACGAGGGGCCATTCGTCGCCCACGGAATCGGTACCCGTGTGCCGTCGCGTCCGCGGGCGGTGTGCCCGGAGCGCTCCCAGGTCGGGTCGTCGAGCACCTCGTCGGGCAGATCCCACACTTCGTGCAGGCCAAGCTCTTCACCTTGATAGACGTAGGTGGAACCGGGAAGGGCCAAGGTGATGAGCGCCACGGCGCGGGCCCGCCTGGTTCCGAGTTCGAGGTCGAGGATGTCGAAGGGTCCGGTGTTGATCCACTCTCGCCAGGCCACGCCGTCGGGCAGCCCGTAGCGGGTGGCGTGGCGCACAACGTCGTGGTTCGACAGAACCCAGGTCGAGGTAGCGCCGATCTCGTTTGCGGCATCGAGCGAATTCGAGATGATCGAGCCGAACGACTCGGCCCTCCACTCAGCTGCGAGCAGATCGAAGTTGAACGACTGGTGGTACTCGTCGGGTCGCAGATAGAGCGGCAGGCGCTTGCGATGCGCCCAGGCCTCGGCGACCATCATGCGATCGTCGTACTCGTCGACGATTGCGCGCCAGGTACGGATGATCTCGTGAACCCCATCGCGGTCCCAGAAGGGGTGATCGATCGGCTCTGGCGTGTCGAAGCCGTCGGCCTCAAGAATGCGTGATGCCCGCTCAACGTCAGGGAACGTCAGGTCCTTGATCAGGCCGTGGGCGACGTCGATGCGAAAGCCGTCGACGCCGCGGTCGAGCCAGAACCGGAAGATGTCTTCGAACTCGGCGCGGACCTCGGGGTGTTCCCAGTTGAGGTCGGGCTGTGACGTGTCGAAGATGTGCAGGTACCACTCGCCATCGGCCACTTGTTCCCATGCCGGTCCGCCGAACACACCTTGCCAGTTGCTCGGTGGCTCGGATCCGTCAGGGCCTTTGCCGGGCCGGAAGATGTAGCGGTCGCGTGCTGGTGAACCGGGGCCAGCGGCAAGGGCTTCCTGGAACCACGCATGATCCGAGGATGTGTGGTTCGGAACAAGGTCGGCAATGACTTTGATGTTGCGCTCGTGCGCCTCGGCAATGAACTGTGTGGCCTCGTCGACGGTTCCGAAGCGGGGCGCGATCTTGCGATAATCGGCAACGTCGTACCCGCCGTCGCGCATTGGTGAGTCGTACCAGGGGTTGATCCACACGGCATCGATGCCGAGCTCGGCCAAGTAGTCGAGTCTGGTACGCAAGCCAGCAAGGTCGCCTTGGCCATCGGCGTTCCCATCAGCGAACGATCGGATATAGACCTGATACACAATGCCGTGCTGCCACCACTCGGTCATCTCTGTCGACATGATTTCTCCGTACCTCGATTCAGGATGCAGAGTCTTTCACCTCGGACGCTTCCATGTGCGGCCGGACGGACCACTACTGCGAAAGCGTGAACGTAGCCACCAGTGACCGATGATCTGATCCGGCGCCATCGCCGGTTTCGTATGCGGTTGGCGTGAGGTGCTCCGATGTGAAGACATGGTCGATGGGAACCCCGAACGCCGACCCCCAGGTCGGCCACGTCGAATGCCAGCCGACTGTTCGATGCGGGTCCGCCCATCCGGTTTGGTCGAGGAAGTGACCGTAGGTTGGCGACGTCGGAGTGATGTTCAGGTCGGTCGCAACAATGACCGCCCCCTCGGCTTGGTTGGCGATATCGATTGTTGCGTTTATCTGTGCTTCTCGGAGTTCGATCTTTCGGGACTCGAACCGCGATGCATGCGGGTGAAGACCAATGACCGTCAGCGGTGTGCCGTGCAGTTCGGTTTCGGCCACGAGTAATACTCGGTCGGCCGGACTGGCTTCCCGTGGTACTGGTTGACGATCGAGCGGCGCGCTGGCGAGTATGGCCATGCCGCCGCTCAGTTGGCCGGTTTCGGCCCGGAATGGTTCGGCCAGAATGTGTGGGTAGCGCAGCGACAGGGCCGGTTCCATCTGTTCCCACTGCTCGGGCAACAGCTCGTGCAGCACGGCAATGTCGGCGTCGGCCTCGAGAATATGGGCGGCGATCGCGTCGGTGTCGTCGTTGTTGTAGAAGATATTGAATTGCATGACGCTGACTTCGGGGCCGCTGGCGGTCTGGGTGCTGGCCGAGGCTGCCGCATACGGCAATAGGTAGAAGCCGTTGATGGCGAGCGCCAGTAGCGCAAACGTGGCCGGGAGCTTCGCTTTCTTCAAAGCGAGGACCAGAAACGCCACGGCCGCCACGACAAGGATCTGGGAGCGCCCATTTGGCAATAGTTCGAAGATTGCACCAAAGCGACCCAACCACGCCGCGCCGGTAACGAACAGCAGTCCGCCGCCCACAACAAGTTTCCAATCAGGCACAGAACTTTGCCTCCACAAACATCAACTGCGAGCCATTGTCCCGAGGTTGGGATAAAAATGGTGAAAACCCCGCCGGCCGAAGCCGACGGGGTGGGTCACCAACTACGTTCCCGGGTCACCAACTACGTTCCCGGGTCACCAACTACG
>CAZMYN010000142.1:0-4922 GCA_964570495.1 uncultured Acidimicrobiales bacterium
CAAAGGAGTCGTGGCTACTCGGTGGGCAAGAGCTCGGGGCAAAACGCGCCGAGCGAGAGTCCTGCAAATCTCACGAACTGGTTTGGGTCGTTGCCAAACGCCAACTTCGCAGCGTCCTCCAGGCTGCCCCAAGTCCGCACGACGCCCGAAGCCAACTCATCCTCGGTGTTCGAGGCCTGCGCGAGGGGGCACAAGCCACGGCCTGCTTCTTCGAGGCCATCCCACGCATCAGCTGCTCTTGTTAAGTTGGCAAGCGCTGGCATCTCGCTGTTGATGTTGTCTATCCACACAACTCGCTTGAGCGCCTCACAGACCCCTTCGGGGGTATCCGCCTCAGCGACGGGCCCGTCCGTCTCCGAGAGAGGTATCTCGATGGTCTGACCAGCACATTCGAACGAGACGGTTTCGACGTCGACGGTGGTCGATGTTGCAGCCGTGGTCGTCGGTGCACTCGTCGTGGTGCTAGCTGGCGCAGCTGTCGTCGTTGTTGCTTCGATGACCTCTGCGTCCTCACCGTTGGTCGATTCTTCGGACTCGGCAAGCACTACCGGAGATTCGTCTGCGTCCTCGGAGTCAGCGCCGAAGATTGCGGTGAGCACGACAGCCAAAGCCAAGAGTCCAACGGGGACCTGGAACCTCAACGTGCGCCACCACTGCCGATCCGCGTCGTTACTCTGCTGGTCTTGGGAAGATGGGAGCGGTGGCGGCACGCGATTGTTCAGTCGTCTGAACCGGTGCCGAAATAGAAGAGAAGTTTGAAGCGCCCGATCTGCAATTCGTCTCCGTCGACCAGTTCAGCTTCTTCAACCAGTTGCTTGTTGATGTAGGTCCCGTTGAGTGAGCCGACATCGGAAACCATGTAGGCACCATTCTTCTTCGCGATCTCGACATGGCGCCGTGACACGGTCACGTCATCGAGGAAGATCGAGCTGTCGGGATGACGTCCGGCGGTCACCAGCTCGGTGTCGAGGGCATAGCGCGAGCCGCTCTTGGGCCCATCCTCCACCACGAGGATGCCAGTTCCTTCACTAAAGGCCTGACGGTCGGCGAGATGTTCGGTGTCGGGCTGATCGGGATGCTCGGCGTGGTCGACGACAGGAATCGCCGCAGTCGTCTGGTCGATCCCACCGCCGATGCGCTCACCGCACGATGAGCAGAAATTCGCTGTCAGATCGTTGCGGTGCTTGCAAGCAGGACATTCGCGAGCCATTCGATCAGCCTCCGGTGAGTTCGGCGTAGGCGTCTGGGGAAAGTAAAGCGTCGAGCTCGTCGTGGCTAGTTATCTCGATCGCGCAGAGCCAGCCCTCACCGTAGGGGTCTGAATTGACCAGCCCAGGCGAATTCGCGAGCTCGGCATTGACCTCGGTTACGCGTCCAGAAACCGGGGCGTAAAGGTCCGAAACCGATTTGGTGGATTCGACTTCACCGAATTGCTCGGTGGACGTCGTTGCATCTCCAACGGCGGGAAGATCGACGAAAACGACATCACCTAGGGCGTCCTGGGCGTAGTCGGTGATGCCAACGCGGGCGAGCCCGTCGACGATTCGCACCCATTCGTGATCGCTCGTGTACCGGAGATTGTCAGGGATTTGCATTGGTGGCGAGTGTAGTCATCAACACTGACATCCACCGAAACTTTGCTTCGGTCCCCGCAGCGGCTCTATTTTCGGTCGGCGAAGGCTTGACGTGCAATCGGCACGTACCCGGCAGCTGCATACCACGAAATAATCAGCCCCGGAATGCCGCACAGCCATCCAAGCAACCGCAAAATGTCTGCTCCAGCAACCCCGGACGCTCCGCCGAGCAACAAGGGGAAGGCAAACAACAAGAAGAACGTGCCGGTCTTGCCCCACCAGGTGACATCGAAGCGGTCGACGCCAAGCGCCGCCAGTCCGAGCGCCGTCACCGTGACAAGAAGTTCACGCACGAGCGACGCCAGCACGAACCACACCGGCACCGAACCGTCGATCCACACCGAAACAACAGCGGTGAGCAGCAATAACCGGTCGACCGTCGGGTCCAAGATCTTGCCGAGCTCAGAGACCTGATCGAAACGTCGCGCAACCCAACCATCAACCCAGTCGGTCGCCCCGAGGGCCGCCAACAGCACCGCTGCGCCCGCTCGGTCATCTCGTGCGAACAAGAGCCACACGAACAGCGGGATGCACAACAGGCGTAGACCGGAAACTGCGGTTGGAACAGTGAGGGGACGCCACTCGGTCCGCGCGGGGGCATCGGTGTTCATGAGCACAGGGTAGCGACGGTACGATTTTGGATATGGCCAGTATCTTCTCCAAGATCATCGACGGACAAATCCCCGCACGCATGTTGTGGGAAGACGAAACGTGCGTCAGCTTCCTCGATGTTCGCCCGCTCTCGCCCGGACACGCTCTCGTTGTCCCACGACAAGAGACCGACCTGTGGACCGAGTTGGGTGCACCGACAGCCGCTCGTCTCACAACGGTCGCTCACGCGATTGGTCGAGCGCAAATGACGGTCTTTGCTCCGGCACGGATTGGACTCATGATTGCGGGATTCGAGGTGCCGCACACCCACTTGCACGTCGTACCGATGAACTCGATGGCCGATCTCGACTTCACACACGCCAACCCCAACCCCGACGAAACTGCCCTAGACGAGCACCTCGCCAAGCTCCGCACCGAGTTGGCCGAGGCCGGTCATTCCTCGGACGTGTCGCGTCGATAAACCGAGATCGTCCCGAAGCGGTTCTCGACCTCGAAGCGCTGGGCGTCGATGACCTGGTCAAAGGTAAAGCGTCCGGTGTCGTTCCACAGTTCGTCGGCTTCGTCGATGATGAGTACGTCGGAGGCAAAGGCGGGCGTGGACTGACGGTAGATGTCGAGACCGCGTGGGAACTCGAGCAGGTTCGGTCGTTCGGCGAGCAACGGTAGCGCCGGTTCGAGCGCAGACACCGAGTCCTCAGGGTCGACCGTTTCGACCGCCGAGATGATGTCGAGATCGACCACCGAACGAGAACCCCAGGTCCACGGGCTGTTGTACAAACTGCTTCCGGCCGCGAACAAGAAGAACACCGCGCTCGCGAACAACACTCCCCCGAGTAGGCGTCCGTTCACGAACACTCGGCGCACCGAACGTCGACCGATCGCTCGTAGCGCAGCAGCCGCGGCAATGGGCAAGAAGGCAAGGGCCGCCACGTCTTGTTGCGGGTTGCCGAATTCACCGGGCGGCACATCGGCAAGGAATTGGAAGATCCCAAAGAGCACCAGCGGCAACTGGAACCGCAAGCGCAGCACCGGCAAGAACAACCACGGTGCGAACAAGAAGACGAGGTTCTCGAAGTTCTCGCGGGCAAAGAAGTCCGACAGGAGTTGATTTGGGTTCGTCAGCATTCCCCAGAGAATCGAGATGGGTCCATCGCCATAGGCCTCAAACGCATTCGACGCGATGAATTCGCCACCTGCGAGGTCGGCTCGAAATACCCCCAACGCAAGGACCGCCCAGATAGCACCGCCAGCAGCGGTGATGCGTCCCGCACGGGTCTTTCCCTCGACGGCGAGCAAGGCGCCGAGACCAACGACCACCAGCCCCAAGTCCGAGCGTGTGGAGAGCGCGAAGATGACAGCGATAGCAAAGCGAACCCATTGGCGATCCTGGCTATAGAGGTACGCCCACAAGAAGGCAGGCACAGCGAGGGCCTCGGGGTGAAAGTCGGCCAGGTTTAGATTGTGAACCTGCGGCTGAAGGCCATAGGCGATCACGAGCACCAACGCGGACTCGACACCGAGTTCGAGGACCCGCCGGGCAATCCTCCACAGCGGGACCACCGCAACCGCCAGGGCAAGCGCCTGAAGTGTGAGCAGCAAGGGGCCGGCCGGAACCCACGTGGTGAGCTTTCCGATCGGCCACATGATGAGCGCGAACTGGCCATCGAAGAGATTTCGCTCGGTCAGTGTCACGAACGGCTCGCGGCTCTCACTCACAAGCCACAGACCCTGCATCCATGCCGCCATCTGAGAACCGAGCTCAAGACTCCGAAAGCGTGCCAAGGACAGCGCGCCAAATCCGATGAACAGAATTACTGCCAGCCCCCAAGGCAAGGCCCGATCGGCTGCGTTTCCCTCAAGGCGCGCTTGCCAACGCAACGCAAAGTTGCGAACGGAGCGCCGAAGCTCCGAATCTGCCCACGTGCTCTGTTGGTTGGTTGTCGTCATTGAACTGGAGTGAGCAGGCTTGGCTCGTTGTTGCGGACGTTATTCACGAGATCAGCAACCGCATAGGTGTCGAGGAGTTCATCGGGCGCAGGCACAAGAAGTTGCTGCAACGAATCGGTGTCGTCATTGTCGGGGTCGAGCCATTCTTCCCAGCGGTTCGGCGCCAACAAAACCGGCATCCGATCGTGAATTGGCGACATGGTCTGGTTCGGCGTGGTCGTGATGATCGTGCAGGTGTGAATCTCCCGGTGCTGTTCCCCATCGGTCCAACGCTCAAAGAGTCCAGCGAACGCGAGCGGATCGCCGTCCGCGCGATGAATGTACATGGGCTGCTTCGTCTTCGAATCGAGCCGTTTCCACTCGTAGAAGCCGTCGGCGACCACGAGGCATCGGCGTTTCTTGAACGCAGACCGAAACGAGTTCTTCGTCGCGACGGTTTCGGCGCGGGCGTTGATCATCTTTGAACCAATGCGAAGGTCCTTTGCCCACCGGGGCACCAGCCCCCAACGCAGGTAGTCGAGCTTGCGATCGTCATTGCGAATTCTGACCGTCGGCACATCTCGCGTTGGGGCCACGTTGTAGTCAGGATCGATCGATTCGTCGTCCTCTAGCTGCGGTGCTTCAGCGCCGAAATACGCTGCGAGCTTGTCGGGCGGCGTCGTCGAGGCAAAGCGTCCACACACGTCGCGGAGCCTACTATTTGCTCCACACTTCCGGTGGAGATCCCCA
>CAZMYN010000142.1:5022-8661 GCA_964570495.1 uncultured Acidimicrobiales bacterium
TTTGCTCCACACTTCCGGTGGAGATCCCCAAACAAGGTCAGGATGGCAGCAACCGGACTGCAACGTCGGAGCGATCGAGCAGCTCACACGTTGCCTGGGTGGACCCTGTCGAGGTCGTGAGCGAGATCACGTCGCCCGGCGCACCACCGATCGACGATGCGACGGCGATAAGCGGGTCGCCGTTCGCGAACGGCGGAACATCGAATTGAGCTCGGACGCTGTCGATCCGCCCATCTTCACGGGCCTGCTCGATCCGCACTCGCACGAGTTCAACCGGCGGCGGCACGCTCGAGGTCGACGGGTCATCGGTCCATACCTCGATCATGACCAGATCATCGCCACGACACGCAAGCCTGTCGCCCGTCGAGTCGGACAAAAACGCTGGGCACGTTCCCGCTCCGGCTACGTCGACGGGCACGAGATCGGCCTGTACGAGGGCCGCGACCGCGCAATGCTGGTCGGTCAGGTTCGAGCCAATGCCCGTGGCAAACATCGCAATGTGAAGACGCCCCGCCCAAAAGACCGGACCGGCACTCACTTCGTCGGGCAACCCAGCAACCGGCTCCTCGAGAGGTTCAGGTTCGGCTCCGAGGCTGGAGAGGAAGAACGAACTCGCCGTGGCCGACGAGCCAAGGCGCACGCTAAGAGGGCCGTCTTCGAAATCCCGTGGTGCCTCCGGGGCAAGCAGTTCAAGAGCATCTTGGGTGTCGGCCTCATCACTGGCCTCGCCGAAGATCAGCCCTTGCTGAATGGCATACGCAAGGCCTCCACCGATCAGCACGAGCAACAGCAACAGCACCACGCCACGCTTGGAGCGCTTGTCGAGGTTTCGCTGAGAAATGTCCTCGTCTTCGGCGCCGAATTGAGCCGAGGCTGCAATCAGTGCGGGGTCCTCGTTCGCGGCTGCTTCGTCCCATCCCTCAGCAAACCCGCGTCCGCCAGAATCGCCAAAATCGCTGATCCCGCTATCGGGAAGGTCATTGATTGCGAACTTCTCGGTATGTGAACGATCGAGCACACCGCGGGCCCGCTCGTCGGTACGCGACTCTGGATTCGAGTTGTGTCGCATGAGTCCCCGAAGATAGCTCACACACCCAAAATGGTGAAGGTGGGCCATATGACTCATATCGCTCTACGGCGCGCCGACATTCCCGATATGGCTCCGTCTAGAATCAGCCGGGTGCATCGCCGCTTTCTCGTGTTCGCCACTCTCATTGCAGTGCTCTTCACCGTGCCGGCCGCAGCGTTTGCTCAACCCGAGGCGCCTGGCCTCGCTCCTGGCATTGGGCCGTGGGCAGGAGCGCCCCGTGGCCAGATCGTCGCCGTGTCCGGTGAAGCTAACTCGCTCACGATCAGCGGCCTTGCCCGCGACCCCGATTCGGTCCAGGCAGTCGAGTACGAAATTCTCGTCGATGGCCTCATGGTCGCCGATGGCGCAACCCCCCGCCCACTGGGGTTTGGCCGTGTGGCTGAGTTCACCGAGTCGATCCAAGTAGCTCCGGGCCTCCACGAAGTGTGTCTACGCCTCATCGATGACCGCCTCGGCACACGAACAGTCAACTGTCGCGACGCAGTAACCGCTCCCCCGTCCACGGTCGCCCAAGAAACCATCGACGCCGCCACCGGCGTTGCGGTCAGTCAGAGCGGCGTCGTTGTTCCGATCGTCGGTGGAGAGCCCGGCAACCTTTCGGTTCTCACCCCATGCGGCGTGCCGACCACGATCGACGAAGCCTTCATCATCGACCGAGCTCGTGTCGTTATCGATCCTGGCCACGGCGGAGTCGAGTCCGGCGCGGTTGGCGGCGGCCTTCAGGAAAAGCACGTCAACCTTCAGGTCTCCGAAGTGGTGATCAACAAGTTTGAACAGCTCGGAATCTCTGCCGAGCTCACCCGAACCGGCGACTACCGAGTCCCGATTCAAACACGTGCCGACATTGCTACCGCGCTGGCTCCTGACGTGTTTGTGTCGCTGCATCACAACGGCGGAGCGGTTCGCCGTTCGAGCCGTCCGGGCACCGAAGTCTTCTACTCCGAAGCGCGACCTGATTCCGAGCGTCTTGCACGGATCATGTACGAAGAGCTCAACGCCGCCGCATCCCAGTTCGATGCCAACTGGGTGTCCACCGTCAACGAGGGCGCTTCGCTTCGTCTCCGTGAAGATGGTCGAGACCTCTACGGCGTGCACCGCTTCTCCCCCGAGCTCGATTCGGTCATCACCGAGTTCTTGTACCTGTCGAACAGCTCCGAAGCCGCGCTCATGCGCCGCGACGACGTTATTGAGGCCGAAGCACAAGCCATTGTCGATGGTGTCCTCCGCTGGTGGTTCACCTCCGATGAGGGAACCACCCGTGGTCGCCAGTTCGTCGATGCGTCATCGACGGGAACCGGTGGTTTCGATGGCTGCGACGATCCCGATCTCAATAGCGGCAACGCCGGTTACGCCGACATCACACGGGGCGATGTTCTTGCCAATGCAGCAGCCGACCTGAACGCTGCGGCGCCGGTAGCGAGGCTGTTGCCGTCGCTCCTCCTCGGCGCCGACCCAGCAGTCGACGCCAACTAGGCCCAGCTAGTCAATCTCCGCATCGGGCTTGCGTGCCCGACTTGGGGAAACCCGCGGCGGTTCGTAGGGCTGTTTGGGATACACGGGCGGCCATGGCGCATCGCCGATCGTTTCGAGCCCGTCTCGAAACTCGGCTACCAGGCTCGTGATGTCCTGAGGGTTCGAGTACATGTCCGCCCACGGATCACCATCGGAATCGAGCTTGGCGGGAACACTCACGACCGTGAGGTCGTCGGGTGTGACCGAGTCGAGCTCGTCCCAGGCGACCGGTGTGGAGACCTGCGCCCCCACTCGTGCCCGGACCGACCAGGCACCAAAGACAGTCTTGTGCGGAGCGTTCTGGTTGAAGTCGATAAACACCCGCTCACCCCGCTCCTCTTTCCACCACGCGTTCGTGAGCGTGTCGGGATGCTCGGCTGCTAGCGAGCGCGCAACGGTTACTGCGGCGCCGCGCACGTCGTAGCTGTTCCACTTCGGCCCGTTGGGACCTGCGTCGAGGGGAACATAGACGTGCAAGCCTTTGCTTCCGCTCGTCTTGACGTACGAGGTGATGCCGTTGGAGTCGAACCAGTCGTGGACGAGCCGGGCCGCGGCACGAACCTCCGTAAATCCAATCCCTGGCACGGGGTCGAGATCGATTCGGAGCTCGTCGACGTGACCGTCGGGCACCCGGAAAGGCCACGGGTGAATCGTGAACGCCCCCTGGTTTACCGCCCACAAAAGATGTGCCTCGTCGGCCATGATGAGCGCACGTGATGGCGTGCCATTGACTGTCTCTACCGTGGTTGTTTCGAGCCATTCGGGTGCCGAATCGGGGATTCGCTTTTGGAAGAACGACTTGCCGCCGACGCCGTTGGGGAATCGCTGCAGCAACACCGGCCGGTCGCGCAGGCTGTTCAGAATCGGCGTGGAGACCTCGGCGAAATAGTCGATGACGTCGCCTTTGGTGAGGTCCAGCTTCGGGAAATACAGCTTGTCTGAGCTGGTGATCGTGACCTCACGACCTGCGACCGTTCTGATCTGCTCGGACATGGCCACACACTACGCCGTGCTTCTTCGAAGGAAAATGGTCGCTC
>CAZMYN010000143.1:0-8658 GCA_964570495.1 uncultured Acidimicrobiales bacterium
GCGCTCTTGTTCTCGGCCTGGAGTCGTTCAAGGTCGGCGTCTTGAGAGTGGTCGACGAAGGTCATCATCTCGGCGATGGCCTTGTGGCCAGCGCGCTCTGCAATCAGCGTGTGCATGTCCTGGGCAACGCTGCGATACGTCGGGTGGCCCTGAGGCGACGACCGTAGCTCGAGGATATGCATGGCGGACCGAGCGTTCATCTGCATCGAGTAGCGCATTCGGTAGCCAAGCGTGACGGCGTAGGGCGCCTGCGCGGGGAATTCGTCGATCAGCGACTCATAGAGGGCTGCTGAGCGGTCCATGACGTCGGTGAACTGCGGCTTCTTGCGAACCATATCGATCGCTTCTGGTGTCACGTAACCGTGTCTCGTCGAGAGCTGTTGCCATTCGATCGTGCACATCCGATGACGTTGCAGGTCGCGGAACGCTCCGTAGTCGCCAAGAATGTCGAAGCGGTAGTCGACGCGTTCGAGGGCACGTCCGGGACGGTGCCTGCGGTTGGTGCGATCTCCGACATAGGCCTTCATCACCGAAATGCGTTCGGCCACGGTCATTTCGCGGACTTGGGCGACGAGCGCTCGCTCGCTAAGCGACGTTGTTGGATAGAGCATCGCGGTAACGAGCTTCACTTCGGCGTCTGGATCGAAGTCGACCAAGTCGACGAACGACTCGGTTGCCGGTTCGGCGGTCGTGTTGAGGAGCCGTTCGCTGACCTCAGCCATTGCTTCGGCATTGGTCGAGAGGTAGGTGCTTGTCACTTCGCCGCGATCGGGCAGATCGACGCGCTTGAGGAACGACGGAATTACCTTGCGCAGTTCGCGCAGCATCAAATCTGAGTAGCTGCGGGCCTCGGGTAGGGCGCTTGCACGCATCCGCAAGAGAAGCGCTTCATAGGCTTGGCCGCTGCCGTAGATTCCAACGTTCGAGAGCGATGCCGCAGGCAGGAGCCCACGAATCGAGTCCAACGCCTTGGCGCGAATTGCCATCCGGTAGGCAATGTCGGCATCGGTGGTCTTCTTCGGGACGGCGTTCTTGAAGAACTGTTCCATCACCGGGATAAGGCTGCTGTAGGTATCGAACATCCGGTCGAGTTCACCGACGTAGCGGGTTCCGTGAACCGAGTTGAGCAGGTCCGGGTCCCGGTAGAACCGGTAGCGGCCGCCCAGGCGCTCGTCGTAGCGGATGTAGCGCGTCGACTGCTCGAGGTAGGACATAATCCTGCCCCACTCCAGAACCTTCGTGAGGACGTTTGAGGCCTGCTCACAGGCAAGGTGAACCCCGCCCAGCTGGGCAACGCTGTCGTCGCCGTATTGGAAGAAGACTCGATCGTAGAGTTCCTCTGCCCGGCGCATACCCGTGGTGGCGTCGACGGTTTCGTCGCCGCTGATATCGAGATCGTCAACGAACTCTTCGAGGAACAAACGACGCAGGCTTTTCGCCGATCGCGAGTAGCGCGCGAACAGTGCGCCCTTCACTACTTCGGGCAGATTCACGAGTGCGAAAACCGGTTGATCGAGGTTGGTGAAATAGCGCCGCAAGATGTCGGCCTCCGCGGCCGAGAACTCTTCTGCGTCGTATGGGGTCACGGAGGGCGATGATATGGCCCAAATTGACGAGTCGTACGGATTCTCGCCACATTTTGGGGTAATCGGATCTGCTCGTTGAACCCCGGTTGGCGCGAACGCTCAGATAACGATCGTCGTCGCGTCGGGGACAACGACCACATCGACCTTCTCGGCGTTTCCCACATCGAGCCCATCAATTCTGATGATCGCCCGTGGAGTCGGTTCAAAAGTGTGCTGTTTGAGGCGGCGGATTGCTATCCCCGGGTGCGGCACGTGAGAGCCCGACGGCAATCGTGAGCGTGCCTTCAGTCGATCCCCCAGCGATAACTCGGCGCGGATCACATCGAAGCGGCCGTCGTTTGGATGACCGCTCGGCGCAACGTTCCACGAGCCGAGAAACGACGCGTTCATCGCCCCTTCGACCGTGCCTGCCCAGAAGGGTCGGCGGATGACGAGGCTTGCTGCCATGACGACGTGCCAACCGTCGAGGGTCACAATTCCAAGGTCGATCGAAACGTTGGTCCGCAGACCCGATCGGATCTCCTCGGCGCTCGCTCCGGCGCTCACGGTCTTCGCGAGGTCGTGTGACTCGGTTGTGTCAGCCGAGGGGCCCGCGCCCAACAGGCCGACCTGTTTCGGACCGTCGATCGCTAGTCGCTTACCGCTTTTGCGAACCGTGAATAGCCCAGCCAATGTCGCATCGCCGGAGACGACGGGGGCTTCGGAGCCCAACTCGGCACGGGTGGCCCATTCTTGGCCTTTCTCGATCGTCATGGGTCCAGCTCCACGGGAGCATCGACGATTCCGCGTTGGACGAGTTCGACCGCGGCCTGGGCGGATCGTCGGGTTGCTGGCTTCGGCGCGACCTGCGCGATCTGGGAGAGAACATCGACGACCTGTTTCATGGTGCGCACGAAATCGCCACCCGATAGCTCCTCGGTGTCGAGGATGTCGCCCAGACCGCCACCGGCAGCCCATCCATGGGTTGCGGCGACAAGCCCCGCATCGACGTCACGGCTCTCGGGGAGCCCATAGGCCGACTCCAGGCGCTGAACCTCGTGCAACGTGGCTTCGATGCCCCTGGCGGCACGTCGCGAGCCCTCATCGGGGAACCAGGGCGGCGGCGCGTCATCGCGGCCACGGGCTTGGTACACGAACGTAGAAATGACGCCCGCGAGGATCGCGGGCTCGTGGTCATCGAGATGGCCCGCATGCAGCGATTCGACGATGACGAGGTCGAGTTCGTGAAACGTCCCGAGCAACGTCTGGCCCGCCTCGGTAAGGGTCCATTCGTGGATGTAGTTCAACTCGCTGAGGAGGCCAACCACGGCCCGAAAGCGGTCATCGAGGCGGCCCTTGCGCTCGGCAATTCGAGCATCGAGGCGCCGGAGCTCGCGAGTCGACTGTCCCCTCTTCGCGTCTCGCCACGGGCCAGAGGCCTCGGTGGCCTTTGCATAGTTCTTTTGCTTGGAGGTGTTGCGCTTCTTCTTTGAGCTGTTCCGTCGGCGAACGCCGCGCAGCTGGCCCACGAGATCGTGTTGGTGCGAACGGCTTGTCGGGTTGAACGGTTGGGGAAGCGTAAGGGTTCGGACCGTCTGTGGAACCTCGGTGAGCGCCTCGGGGTCGACGATGTGAATTGCCCCGTCCTGGTCGATGACCTTGAGCTGCACCTCCTTACGACGCCACGCGCTCGAAAGCACCACAACAGGACCAGCAACATTAATCACGTCGCCGGGTTTGAGCTTGGAGATCGCCGTCGTGACCTGGGCCAGTCGCTCGGCGCTCTCGTCTGGGTCCAGGGATTCTGGCTGCCTGGAGTCATCGCCAAGCTCGCCACGGATCCGATCGCGCCGAGACTCGAGCTCGCGAACTGCACGATCTGCCTGAAACTGTCCGAACGATCGCGCGATCAGATCCTCGGCATGGCCACGCGTGTAGCGGCTCACAAGATGGCACGTCATGTTGTAGGTCGGGCGGAAGGCCGAACGAAGTTCGAACGACGTCGAGTTCGCGAGCCCGGCGACGTCTTCGAACACGGTGAACGGGGTCCACAGCACGATGGCGTGTCCCTCGTCGTCGATGCCCCGCCGCCCCGCCCGGCCAGTGAGTTGGGTGTAGTCGCTCGGGGTGAGCATCTCGTGGTGCTCACCGGTGAACTTGGTGAGCTTTTCGATGACGACTGTTCGGGCGGGCATGTTGATGCCCAAAGCAAGTGTCTCGGTCGCAAAGATTGCCTTCAGATAGCCGGCGGTAAAGAGTTCCTCGACCGTTTCCTTAAAGAGCGGAACAATCCCCGCGTGATGCGCTGCGATGCCGGCCTGGAGTCCCGCTGCCCATCCGGCGTAGCCGAGCGCGCGGCGATCGTTGTCGGAGAGGTGAGCGGTACGTCGTTCGATGACTTCGGTGATCTTTTGCGCCGTTGCATCATCGGTGAGGCTCACGCCGCTTGAACGGAGCTGACTCACGGCGTCCTCACAGCCGGCACGGCTAAAGATGAACGTGATGGCAGGCAAAAGTCCGCGGCGATCGAGTTCGGTGATTACCTCATGGCGCCGTGGTGTTCGCCACGGACGCTTTTGGGGAGGGCCGCTGCGCTGGTGGCTCTTGCCCTTGCCGCGGCGCTGGCGTGGTGCGGGGTCATAGCGCTTGCCCTTCGGGTTGGGGCGACCCTTGACGAGCGTGTCGACGACGTGATTTTCACGAGCCGACTTCTCCCCCACGAAGAACGAGTTGTGCAACTGCACTGGCCTCGTCGTCTCGGTAACCGACGTGCACGGCGCATGCACCCCGCTAATCCACTCGGCGAGTTCCTCCGCGTTCGACACCGTTGCCGAAAGGGCGACGATCTGGATGTGCGAGGGCAAGTGGATAATGACTTCCTCCCACACCGGGCCACGGAAGTTGTTCTGGAGATAGTGAACCTCGTCCATCACGACGACACCGGTGCTCGCGAGGCGCTCGGGTTCGCTATAGAGCATGTTGCGAAGCACTTCGGTCGTCATCACCACTGCGCTCGCGTCGCCGTTGATTGAGTTGTCGCCGGTCAACAGCCCCACATCATCTGCCCCCAACCAGCCGCGCAAGTCACGGAACTTCTGGTTGGACAGCGCCTTGATCGGGGTTGTGTACAGACTGCGTTGTCCAGCCGCGCGAGCCATGGCGATGCCATGTTCGGCGACGAAAGTCTTTCCGCTACCGGTCGGTGCGGAGACGACGACCGATTTGCCTGCTTCGAGTTGGTCGATGGCATCGACCTGGAACCGATCGAGATCAAAGTCGCGCGGCGGACCTACCACCTCGTCGATCATGCGGCCTGTGGTGCCTTCTTCCGACGGTTGCGGAGCCAGCCCCAGATGATTGCCGCCTCGTAGAAGATGTACATGGGAATGGTCAATACCCCGAGCGTGATGGGGTCGCCCGACGGGGTGAGCACAGCCACGAGGACCACGATGCCGACAACGGCGTAGCGCCGCCCAGCGCGCAGCTGTTTGGTGTTGATGACGCCGAGTTGCTGCAGCAGGATCAAGATGAGCGGAAATTGGAATCCGAGGCCGAACGCCACGAGCATCTTGACGATGAAGGCAATGTAGGGCGCCGGGCTGAGAAGCGAGATGAGCCCGTCTCCGCCAATGTCGAGCAAGAAGCCAAGCGCACGAGGAACGCTCCAGAACGCAAGACCCGAGCCCAGGAAGAAGAGCAGGGCTCCCGACATCACGAACGGAACGGCGTATTTCTTCTCGTGCGGGTATAGGCCGGGTACGACGAACTGCCACGCCTGCCACAAGATCACGGGGATAGCCAGCATGAACCCGCCGTAGCCAACAACGGTGAACAGAAGCGAGAAGCCCTCAAGGGGTTCGGTCTGCACGAGGGCGCAGTTGTCGAGGAAGGAGTCTTCGTCGATGTCTTCGAGCGCCCGGCAGTACGGTTCGATGAGTGCGTCGAAGATGTTGTCGTAGAGGACGAAGACGACCACGCCACCTACGGCTACGGCAATGGCCGATTTAACAACCCGCGAGCGGAGCTCGGTGAGATGCTCGATGAGGGTCATTTCGCCGGCTGGTGCGGTCTTGTCGACCTCTTCGGTAGTCATCAGCGGTCGCTATAGGTCGGCGCGGCGGGCGGCGCTTCGGGGTCGTCGAGGGTCTGGTCGGCTTCGGCGGGCCCTGAAGCTGCCTCGGCTACAGGCGGCTCATCGGCCTGGGCGGCGTCACCTTCGGTGGCTCCGGCTGCCGCTCCGGCTTCGCCAGCGTCGGCGGTGCCTTCTTTGGAACCGTTCTGCTCGGCGACGGGAGGTAGCGGAGTAAAGCCTCCGACATCGGAGATCGAGGTGGGGGTTGCCTCTCCTGTCACCTTCGACAAGGGGTCGTCCATGGCTGCTTTCATCTCGCGCTGAAAGCCCGAGCTGATCCGCTTGAATTCGCCAATGATCTTTCCCACTTGGCGAGCCGCTTCGGGCAGCTTGGCCGGTCCGAGCACGACGAGTGCCACAAACAGGATGATGAGCAGCTCGCTACCCGTCACATTGAACATGGAGCGAGTTTACACAGGTGCTGAGATTCCTAGCTTGGCGGAGGGGGTCCGCCTGTGGACTACTTGCGCTCGGAAATGGACTCGAGGGCTGCAGCTACTGCATTCTCATCGTCGAGAAGCTTGTGAAAATCGAGGATGTCGTCGTGGTCGATCTTTTGACCACTGCGGGTCTCGAACAGCTCTGCAGGAAGGGTCCATGTATCCATGTGGACACCGCTGGCGACCAGGAGGTCGATCGTGCGGTGCTCGGCTGGCTTAACAACGACCATTGCGCACACGGGGCACGTAAAGCGGTATTCACCGCGGTCGTCGTCGAGGCATACGCGAACCGTGACGTCGTCAGTCGTGAGTTCCACGTCTCCGCAGTCAGAACAGCTTGCTCGAATGGTTGCCATATTTCCCGTCACACTCCGAAGCGCTAACCCTGTGTTGCGCTTACAAGGAATTATTCGGACGGGAACCCGCGTTGCTTGAGGGAGCAAGCGGACTATTTCGGATTGCGGTGACTTGGGTCGTATGGCCAATCAAGTCCTGGTTTCCCAATTTCGCAATGGATTTGGATTGCGGCGAGACTCACGGTGTGGGTATGCGTTTGCCGTCGAAACTCCAGCCCCCCATTGGGTTTGCGCATCGCGGCGCACGTGCTCATGCCCCCGAAAACACCGCTGAATCCTTCGATCTGGCCATAAAGCTAGGGGCGACGGGAATCGAGTCCGACGTGTGGCTGACGGCGGATCGCCAGCTGATTTTGACACACGACGGAACGATTGGGCTTCGACGCCGTCAGCTCTCGTCGTTGGAGCGCTCCGAGCTGCCCGACAGCTGGATTACCTTGCCCGAGCTGCTCGAGCGGATTCCCAATGACGTAGACGTCTCGATCGATATCAAGACCGACGACGCACTCGCACCGACATATGAATGGCTGTCCACCCTCGATCCAATCACCCGGGGCCGCGTCTACTTGTGCCACCACGATTGGAAGACGCTGGCCGAATGGCGGCCACGGGATGAATTCGTTCGGCTGATCGATTCGACGTCGCTACGCGCAATGGCCGACGGCGCCGAGCGGCGAGCGTTTCAACTCTCCGATGCGGGGATTGACGGGGTCAACCTGCACAACAAGGAGTGGACCGGTGGTTTTGCGACCCTCTTTCACCGCTTTGACCTCTTGTGCTTTGGGTGGGATGCCCAGCACGCTCGAATTCAGCGAGATTTGTTCCGCATGGGCCTCGATGGGATCTACTCCGATCATGTCGACCTCATGATGGAATCGCTCGCAGAGCACCTCGCTGGCGGCCCCGCACAAGAACCCACGGTCTGAGTTCCCGCTCCCGTCAATCGCAAATCCGCTTTTTCGTGCCTGGCACCAAATGGGTGGTTTGGTGCCAGGCCACTTTTTGCGGTTGCAGCCCAATATCGGGCGAAAATGATCGTTTCGGCGGGGCTTGGCTCGTTATTCGGCGGGAAATTTGGCCTGCGTTGGTGCCTGGCACCAAATGGGTGAGTTCAGCAGTGGGGCGCGATGGAATTGTGCGCGCTACAGCGTGTCGATGTCGCCGAGGGGCCAGATACGCAGGAAAGCGCGACCGACGATGTTCTCTTCGGGAATCGGTCCGAAGAAACGAGAATCCTGTGATTGGTTCCGGTTGTCGCCCATCATGAAGAAACTGCCGTCGGCGAGTGTGCAGCGCGTTGCTGAGTCGCCGTTGACGCAGCTCTCGTGGCCGAACGCGGTCGGGTCAGCATTCGAACTCGGCAGCTGTAACAGCGCGTCGTCGGGACTCAAATAGGGCTCTTCGAGCCGCTTTGCATCTTCGGGCGTCTCTCCTGGACCCCAAATCCAGATGCGACCGTCATCGCGGACCTCGATTGTTTCGCCCGGTAGCGCGATCGCTCGCTTGATGAGGTCGTCGGTGTTTCCGCCGGTACCGGGGAGCTTCTTGAAGACGACAAGGTCGCCACGACGCACCTCGTGCAGTCGATAGCTCACCTTGTTGACGAGGATTCGGTCGCCCTCGTTCACCGTGGTCTCCATCGATTCTGATGGGATCCAGAACGCTTGCAGTACGAATGCCTTGATGAGAAGGGCGACGGTCAGGGCAGCGACAATGACCGCCAGCCATTCAAGAATTGTGCGCAGGTCAGAGGATCGGAATCCGTCGGTCGTTGCCTCTGCCGACTCAAGAATTTGGTCGTCGCTCGCTCGGCCAGGATTTGCGACATGGACCGAGGACTGTCGCCGATCCTGCATTCCCTCGGGCAGTGGAGCAGCGGAGGTGTCGTCCTCGAAGTGCGGAAGTGTCGTGGTGGCACCGTTGTGGGTGGCGATGGGCTGCTCGACTTGCGCGGTGCTCGCTGTTGTTGGGGCCGAGGAGGCTGGCACCTTAGAAATGGTGTCAGCTATCTCGTTCTCTGGTTTCGGCGACGGCGTTGGTGTTGGCGTTGGTGTCGTTGTTGTTGCTGGTGTGTCCGCTAGTACTGATGCTGCCGCTGGGGTTGGTGTGCTCGGAGCGGGCGCTGTGGTCTGAGGGGGCGCTGTGGTTTGAGTAGGCGCTGTGGT
>CAZMYN010000144.1:0-8541 GCA_964570495.1 uncultured Acidimicrobiales bacterium
AACGTGCCCGTCGCGATCGCGATGGGCACGTTCGATGTCGACTCGACGGGGGTAATCGACCGGTACCACTCCTGGTTGATCGATACCGACGACGCGGTCAGATCGGAACGCTCAACGATGGAGTCGCTCTGGGTGCGGCGGAGTCGGGCCAAGGTGATGGTGTTTCGGCGATAGTCGCTCTCGAGTGGGCTGATGAGCCGGATTTCTTCTTGGAGCTCGGCCACGAGCGGGCCAACCGGAGCAGAGGAGTCGCCTCGAAGGCCGGTTAGTTGCTGTTGTAGGCGCGTCAGAACAGTCGTTGGAGGAATGTCTCCAGATAGCGCGATCAGTCGTGACTGTTCGTCTTCAATGTTGTCGATCTGTCGTTGGAGGTCGTCGATCTCGGTGGTGATGGACAGCTCTTGGCTGTCGATCACGAAGCTGACCATTTCCTCGGCGACGATTCGGGCAATGCGGTCGGCTTCGCCGGAGTTGTTGGTGCGCACGACGATCTCGACGAGCGATTCGGTGTCGTCGACGACACCGATGCTCAGTTCGTAGTCGCGATCGGCACGCAGCAAAAGACGTTCTTCGATCCGCTCGAACACGATCGGGAACTCGACGGAGTTGACGATTTCGGCGAGGTGATCGTCGAGCACCGGAATGGGACGGTTCAAGTAGCCAATGCGGCGGCCAAACAAGAACGTCGTGGAGGTCTCACCGGCGTCTTGTTGAACCCCAACTGAAAACGCGGCGATGGCGGCGATCAGCGCAGACACGATGATGAGCGCCAGCCATGAGGGCCGGAACAAACTCCGCGCTGTGTTGGGGTGGAACTTCATTGGGCCGGTTCTTCAATCCGTTCTGTATGTCCTGTTGCTTCGCCGCGTTGGACCTGACCCTTTAGCCGGTGCCAGTAGTAGTAACTAACAATAAGGCCTACCCAATACGAAATACTGGTCGTGATCGCCGCACCGTTCACCCCGTAGCGAGGGATCAGAACAAACAAGCCAATCGCCGTCGCGACCGCGGCCGCGATCTGGGCTTTCGAAGCGTCCTTCGGTCGGTTGAACGAGGTCAGAGCAGTCGTCAGCACCTGGGTTACGTCGGTCGCCCATGCCCCTGGCAACAGGATCAAAAGCAACAGGACAGCTGGCTCGAAGTCATCGCCGAGCACGAACGGGATGATGAACCATGCAGTCGCAGCCATCGCCGCGATGATGAGCAACGACAGGACCCCAACCTGGCGGAGCGATGAGGTGATGCGCGAGAGTCGCTCGTCGTCGGACTGCGCGTTTCGCACGAACGGCAAGAGCGACTGTGCAAAGCCGCGGGCAATCGGCCCCGAAAGAGTCGAGATTGCCGCCGCGACGGCGTAAACGCCCAAGGCTTCGGAGTCGACAAAGCCGACGAGTAGGAGCTGGTCGATGCGCAGACTGACAAAGAAGGAGAGGTTTCCAACCCACGCTTTCAGGCTGTACGAGCGGACCTCGTTGAAGATGGTGCGAGAAAAGCCTCGTCCAGGCCACGACTTGGTTGCGGTCAACCCGATGATCCAGCCGATGGTCAACATGATGAATGTCGAGGTGAGGGCCGAGTTGACGGTCATTTGGCCGGTCACGAACAGACCCAAGTAACCAAGCGTGATCAGGACCTGAGGCAGGGCGAGCAACGCGTTGAACTTGACAAGATTGCCGACACCTCGCAGCCAGAAGATCGCGGAGAGGAACGGACCGTTGAACAGCTGGAGGATGATGAAGGCGACGTACCAGTTCTGAAGCGACTCGCCGCCCTCGGCGAAGACCTCTTCGCCGAGCTGCCAGCGAAAGAACGGGATGAGCAAGAGCGCAATCGGGATCGCGCCGAGAAGCGTCATGGCCCAGGCCGACATCGCAATGCGGCGATTGTCGACGTCTTTCGCGAAGTAGCCGGCCGCTGTTGGCACACCGATCTGAAATGCCCAGCCGATCACGATGGTGTTTCCATAGGCAGCAGCGACCTGGCCACGGCCATCGGAGCCAAGTCCGCGGGCGAGCAAAAAGAGGTTGATGAACAGCAGGCCGTTCGTGATGAGAAAGGCCCCGCTGGTGAACAGCGTCTCGAACTTCTGGCGGTCCATGCCTTGGACCTTGCTGATCAAGCTCGCCATTTTGTCGGGTGTTTCTCCTGCCCGACCCCACTATCGGGGTGTTGGTACGGGGCTGTCGTGGTCGATGTAGCGAAATGAGTACGGGCAGTACTCGCCTCGACGCACACCGTGTCACTTACAGAATAAAGGAGAACGAAGTTATAGGGGCTGAGCCAAGGTGACCTAGATTTGTGGTGACAGTAGGCCACACTGCCCATGCGGGCTGCAGGCGGCGGATCCTAAGATTCGTTAGACACGACATAACTTGATTGGGGTTATTCATGCGACGTAAGTTCACTCATGCTCTTTTGGGCATGACCTTGGTTGCGGCAACAGTTGCTGCACCGAGTGTCACGACACAAGCTGCAGCGCAGGGCAGCTGGAACGGTTTCACCGTTGCTTCAGTGCCTTCTGGCCTGAACAACGGCGGTGTAAACACCAGCCCGGCCTTCACTGCAGCAGTCACCACCGACCTGGCTGGTGCGGGAACTGACCTGTGGGTTTCGAACCACGCAGAACGTTCCGAAGCACTTGTTGACTGGTCGGCAAACACCAACGGCCTTTCGGTCTTTGCTGACGCACTACTCGCCACCGGCGGTCATGACAGCCACGGCGCTGCCTTTACCGACGTTGATGGCGACGGCGACGACGACCTCGTCGAGACGTCCGGACGTAACCACGCAACCCGCCTCTTCTTCAACAGCGGCGGCGTACTCGCTGCCTCGAACGCTGGTGGCCTCGAAGACGTTGACGGCCGTGGCCGTACCGTTCTCATGGTCGACGTCGACCTCGACAACGACATGGACGCACTGATCGTTAACCTCGATCGTGACTTGGCTCCTTTGTCACCTGGACCTCGTCCGTCCGAGCTCTACCTCAACGACGGTTCGGGTACCTTCACACCGGTTCCTGACCCCAACGTGGTCCTCGACGATGGCAGCCTTCGCTACGTCTCGTTGACCTCGACCGGCCCGGGACAACCACCGGTGATCATCACCTCGAACTCGTTCGTCTTTGGCGTTAACACCATCCAGACCGGTACCCCTGGTCTTGTGGCTGCAGTCAACCCGGTCAACCAATCGGTCGGCGTCACCGACAACGCAACCGCCATTCGTGACATCGCCCTCGGCGACCTCGACGGCGACCTCGCACCAGAGTTCGTTGTTGCACGTCAGGACGACTTCCTCAACACCGACGTCGATGGCGACGGCAACCCTGACCTCCTTGGTCAGTTGCCAATCGGCATCGGCCAGGTTTCGACCAGCGCACTTGTTTCGAACGCTGTTGCAGACATCTCGAACGATCCGCTCATCGACAACTGCCGCACGATTGCTCTTGCTGACTACGACAACGACGCTGACCTCGACATCTTCGGTGGCTGTGCTCACCTGGAGAGCCAGCAGGACACCAACGTTGTTCTTCTGAACGATGGCGCTGGAAACTTCACCATCGCCGCTGCGTCGGCAGTTCCTGCTACCGACATCAACAACACCGCAACCGTTGCAGTCAACGCTGACTTCAACGACGACGGTTGGATCGACACCTACGTTGGCGGCGGCTACGACAGCCAGCCTGGCGAGGATTACATCTTCCTCAACGAAGGTGGCGACAACAACTGGATCAAGATCGAGTTTGACGGAACCAACCCTGATGCTGCTGGCGTCCAGGCATTTGTCGGTACCGACATCTGGCAGGTTCGTGAGACTGGCCACCGTGTACACCGCGGTCAGGACATGAAGGAACTTCACTTCGGTCTCGGTCAGCAAACAGCCATCGCTCCGGTTGAAGTTCAGTGGCCGGACGGAACGTTCGAGAGCTGCACCGTTGCTGGTATCAACCAGACCGTCACCATCACACAAGGTGGCCCTGGCTGTGCTCCATCGACCCAGGCTGGCTTGCTTGCGACTCTCGCAGCAGCGCCGAACCTCAACGCTCCGCCTCCGCCTCCTGCTGGTCTCGTCTGCAACAACCTTGCAGTGACCGTGAACATTGCAAACGGCGACGTTCCAACCGCTGGTGCGGACGTCATCCGTGGAACCGCTGGTGACGACATCATCAACGGCCTCGGTGGCAACGACACCATCTGTGGACTTCAGGGCGACGACACCATCAACGGTGGCGACGGCTTCGACAAGGTGTTCGCAGGTGCTGGTAACGACACCATCAACGGTGGAGTTGGCAACGACTTGCTCATCGGTGGCGCTGGTAACGACACCATCAATGGTGAGACCGGCAACGACCGCATCCAGGGTGGCGACGGCGTCGACACCCTCGACGGTGGCGGCGGCCCCGACTTCATCACCGGTGGTAACGGCAACGACATCATCCGTGGTGGTACCCACGCAGATCAGCTGTTCGGCAACATTGGCCGTGACCAAATGTTCGGCGACGGTGGCGACGACGTGCTCCGTGGTGGAGCTTGGCTCGACACCATGAACGGCGGCGCTGGAAACAACGACGGTTGTACTCTGACCGACCCAAGCGGCAACGTCGAGACACGTATCAACTGCGAAGGCGGCGTCTTCGGACGCTAGGTAAAACCCAATCAAGTTACGTGTTGCTCCCATAGGGAGCGTGGAGTGAGAGAAGTGCCGGCCACCTCGGTGGCCGGCACTTTACTTTTTGTGTTCGACTACGCCGACAATCGCATTCCCAGAGTGGGCTCAGAACGCAATCAGCGATAACGTCTCGGCCGTAGGTTTGAACATGACGGGTTGATATGAGCACTGAAGAGAACGCAGAGAATACCGATTTCGAATGGCACCGGATTCTCAAACCGGGCGAACTGGACGAAGGCCGAGTCAAGACCGTCTCTGTTGGCCAGCAGACCTACGCCGTTAGCCATTACGACGGAAAGTTCGGCTGCATCGATAACGCGTGCCCTCATCAAGGCGGACCGCTCGGCGAAGGCTCGATCGAGAAGGGTTGGCTGCGGTGTCCGTGGCACGGGTTCGATTACTCGCCGCTGACCGGTAAGCCACCCGAAGGCTTCGACGACGCTCCGGCGTGCTTTACGACCGAAGTGCGCGAAGACGGCGTGTACGTTTCGTTGCCCACACCGCCACCGCTGCCGCGCACCGTCTCCGACGTCATGATCGAGACGATGATCAACTGGGGTATGACCCATGTGTTTGGAATGGTCGGACACTCGAACCTTGGCCTTGCCGACGCGATGCGCAAAGCCGAAGAGCGCGGTCACCTGACCTTTGTCGGCATCCGCCATGAAGGTGCAGCGGCCTTTGCCGCGACCGCTTACGGAAAGCTCACCGGTGGAGTTGCGGGTTGCTTCGGAATTGCGGGCCCCGGCTCAACGAACCTGCTGACAGGTCTTTACGACGCGAAGGAAGACCGCGCACCGGTGTTGGCCCTGTGTGGTCAAGTGGCATCAGAAGTCAAAGGCCGTGGAGCGTTCCAGGACACCAACCTCGAGGGCGCGTTCGCAGACGTCTCGAGCTTCATCGAAACCGTTCACGCACAGTCTGATCATGCCGAGCTCGCGAACCTGGCCCTGAAGACCGCGATCGTTGAACGCAACGTCACGACGCTGATCTTCCCCGACGAGGTCCAGCACTTGCCGGTCGAGGACGGCGTCGAAGCTGGCGGCCCCGATGGGCGCACAGGTTCGAACGAAATCATGCCGGCAGCAGATGACCTGCAAAAGGCCATCGAGATGATCAGCGCTGCCGAACGGCCGTTGATCATCGTTGGAAACGGCACCCGCGGCAGCATGGATCAGGTCATGACCCTCGCCGAAGAAATCGGTGCTCCGGTAGTCACCACGTTTAAGGGCAAGGGTCTCGTGGGCGACGAGCATCCGCTTGGATGCGGCGTGCTCGGCCGCTCAGGCACGCCAATCGCCAGCTGGTTCATGAACGAGAGCGACCTGGTCATTGCTTTTGGCGCGAGCTTCTCGAACCACACCGGAATTGCCGACTACAAGCCCATCATTCAGGTCGATACCGACCCCATGTCGCTCGGGCGCTTTCACTCGGTCGATCTGCCTCTCCTGGGTCATGCCGCAGTGACGGCGACGAAGATGGCCGAGGGAATCCCTGCCGATCGCAAGTGCATGGATCTGCGCGGTGAAATCGCTGAACGCTGGGAAATTTGGCGTGCGGAAAAGGCAAGCCGAATCCATGACAATCACGGTGATGGCATGAGCGCTGCGGCAGTTATGAAGTCGCTCACCGAACTCGTCGACGAACACGCAGTGATCGCGGTCGATGTCGGCAACAACACCTACTCGTTTGGCCGCTACTTCGAATCGAGCGCTGGCCAGGACGTGCTCATGTCGGGTTACCTCGGCTCGATCGGCTTTGCCCTCCCCGCTGCAATGGGAGCGTGGGCGGCGGTCGGCGATTCTCGCCAGGTCGTGAGCATCAGCGGCGACGGCGGGCTCGGCCAGTACGCGATGGAGCTCACCACGCTCTCGAAGTACGACATGAACATCACCCACATCCTGTTGAACAACGGCGAGCTCGGAAAGATCTCCAAAGAGCAGCTCGCCGCTGAGTGGAGCGTGTGGCAAACCGAGCTCACGAACCCGGACTTTGGCCAGATGGCCGAATTGTGTGGCATTAAGGGCTTCACGATCACGAAGCACGAAGACCTTCACGACGCGATCGAACAAGCCCTCAATCACCAAGGCCCAGCGCTCGTCGACATCCATACTGACGCTCTGTTGATCTGAGCCAGTCCCGCTGGCCTTTATGGGGCTGTTGGATCAACGCGCAGGATTGAAGATAGAGAATGCTACTCATGACATAGGGTGATGTTTTGCCCTACTGTCGGCTCCATGAGTGTTCGGCGGTTCATTCGCCGGGCGTGAAGACGGGGGACATTCGGTGCGGAGCGGACTTACGAGAAGAGTGCGGACTCTCGTTTCTCTCGCGATGGTCGCGGGCGTCCTCGTCGTTGCTTCCCAGCCAGCGTCCACTCAGGGTTGGTCTGGCTTTGCTGTTTCGGACTTGCCATCGGGCATTGGCTTTGACGATTCGCCCGCGTGGGGCCTTGGCATCACCGAAGATCTGGGCGGCCCAGGCGCCGACGTGTGGAACAACAACCACGGCAACATGAGCGAGGCGGTCGTCGACGTGAGTGGCGCTGGCACAACGCGCTCTGCTGCTCAGTCGAACGCACCGACGGTGTCGGGTCCCGATACCCATGGGGTGGCGTTCTCCGATGTCGATGGTGATGGCGACGAAGACTTACTCGAGGTCTCCGGACGCAACAACGCCAGTCGCCTGTTCCGCAACGATGGAGGCACTCTCCGCTACGAAGACCCCGGCGCGTTGACCGACTGGTTTGGGCGTGGTCGCCAACCGATCTTCTTCGACTTCGACAACGACGGCGACATGGACGTGTTGATCACGAACCTCGATCTTCGTTCCGACCCCGTGCCCCAGGACGAGCGTCAACTCATTCCGAGCGAGGTGTACCTCAACAACGGAAACGGAACGTCATGGACCAAGGTCGCTGATCCCAATCAGATCATCACCGATTCTCATGTGCGTATGGCTCAGCTGACGTCGACCGGCCCAGGAACACCAAACATTCTCGTCACCCACGACGTGTTCAATCTGGCGAGAGACTCGATGGCCGTTGGCGTCGGGCAGATGGTTGAACCGGCAAATCCAGCAACTCAGCGCAACACCCCGGACCTGCCAATCCGCGAGGTGCTTGTCGGCGACTTTGACGGCGACCTGCATCCCGAGTTCATCGTCTTTAACGGCAACGCGAGCCAGAGCGCGGGCAACTGGCCCGTGACCGCGCACGAGGTCACCGCAGATGGCAACGCCCGCACCGTGTCGCTCCCGACGAGCGCCGATCTCGACAATTGCCGCTCGGGCGCCGCGGCCGATTTCGATAACGACGGCGACCTCGACATCTTGGCCGGTTGCGCCCAACGTCAAGAAGGCCAGAACCGCAACGTCGTGCTGCTCAACGACGGGCAGGGGAACTTCAGCGACGCCGGCACATCGGTGCTTTCGGCGACGCTTTCGGAAACACCGGGTGCGATCGTGACCGCCGACCTCGATGGCGACGGTTGGATGGACGCGATCGTTGGGAATGGCTACGACTTCGACCGAGCTCGCGACCACGTGTACACGAACCGTGGTGGCACCTCGGCGCACTGGCTGGAACTCGATCTTGTCGGCGCGAATCCCGACGCGATAGGCGCGGTGGTTTATGTAGGGACGAACAAGTGGCAGGTGCGAGAGACCGGCCACCGCTATCACCGTTCTCAAGATGAACGGACGTTGCACTTTGGCTTGGGTGGGCAGACCGAGTTGGCTCCGGTTCTTGTTCGTTGGGCCGACGGCACCTATGCGTCGTGTGCTGTGCCGGGCGTCGATCGCCGGGTTCAGCTGGTCAAGGGTTCCAACGGATGCAGCACCATCACCCGTGCAATGTTCATGGCAAGCCTCCAGGCA